>CAIOJO010000110.1 GCA_903858635.1 uncultured Telmatospirillum sp.
AAGGGCGGCCCTGGAAGGGCCGCCCCGGTAGTTTCGAACCTAGCTTGCGGCTAGATCACCATTTCATTTTCATCGCGGCCATTACGGTGGAAACGTTGTAATGGGCCGGCACATCGCCGGTCAGCACTTGCGCCGCCGATGCCCCGACCAGGGCCCAATCGGTCATATCCAGGCTGTCAAACCGGTAGCCCAGATAGAACTGGGTGGACGGCGTGAATTCGTAGGTCGCGTGGATACGGAACTGGTTGTTCCCCGAGTTGGTCTTGAGCGTCGGATCGCCGGGCAAGCCCGCCCCCTGATTGGTATCCCAAGCCCCGCTCTGGTTGAACCGCTGATCGCCGTACGAGTAGATGTAATCGGCGCCCAGTTTGAGCTCGTTGGTGGCTTTCCACACGCCACCCACGCCTGCGGTTTGGATGTCGTAGGTGGAGGTTTCGGAATACTCGTTGACGCCGGGGGTCGTCTGGGTCGCAGGGGCGCCGGCGTTGAGGGCGCGCATGGTGCGGTAGGTGCGCACGAACGAGTAGAACAGATGCCCTTCGAGATCACTGGACAGCCGATAGTTCACCGTCGGCCCGACCGAGACGTTGTAGTCGCGATTGACGCCGACGCTCGGATTGCTGGTGACGACGCCGTTATCGACGTAAAGGGCGTTCTGGTCGTGGTAATCGTTGTTGGTGAACTTGCCGATCAGGCTCGCCGACAGATCATTGTGCAGGGTGCCGATCAATGCCGCCGTGATGGCATCTTCGGTCCGCGCCGCCTCATAGAAGGGAACCTGTTGGCAGCCGAGAGTGGCGGTGGTCAGGTTGCTTCCGCAGTCGGAGTTGATCTGGGTGTTCCACAGACTGAAATCCGGTGCCGAGGCCGTCCGGTCGGCATGAACATAGCCGAGCGAGCCCATCAGGTTCGACGAGAAGGTCTGGTTGACCTTGACCGACCCCTCGTTGTCCGCCGTGTGGTGGGTGATAGCGTTTTCCCGATCGAAATCGCGATAGGCGTAGCCGACGGTCAACCGGGTGTTGTGCAGGACTTGGTAGCCTGCCTCGAGGGCGACAGTCTGCTTGGTCCAGGACTCCGGAACCGCCTGCCGGAATTTGAGCGACGTGCCGGCGGCACCGGTCACGTTGGGATTGGCGGCGGCGGTGTCGGTGGGATCGCCGTAGATCCACTGGGAGCTGGTCTGGGGATCCCGGACGTCGATGGTGTAGCTGGCCTTCACATTGAGGTTCGGCAATGGCCGCGTGGTCACGGCGGCATTGCCGAAGAAGGTGTTCACCAGCCCACTCAACGACGACGGGTTGGACCCCAAATTGGCGGAATAGCCGGGATTGCCCAAGATGTAAGCGTTGCCGGTCGCCGGCACGAACGCATCGTTCTGCATCTGCAGCCCGTAGACGGCGGTCGCGTTGAAGCGGGTCGTCGGGGTCAGATTGTAGCCGAATTCGCCAGTGACGGTATGCGCCTGGTTGTTCGGTGGCAGCGCGTAATTGCCCGACATCGCATAGCTGGTGAAGCTGGGTGTCGAGCCGGCGACCTGGCTGTTGTTGATGGCGACGAAGTTATAGCCCTGGAAGGCGTAGCCGCTCGAGTTGTGATCGACGAAATTCGACAGGTTATAGGACAGCTTGGCCTGAAGATTCCGGGTATTGAAGGCGGCACCCACGTTGTAGTTCTGGGTGTCGTAATTGATCGGCATCGGGAAGGCGACCATGCCGGTGTTGCTGCCGGCGGTGGTCAAGGTCTGTTCCAGCGTGCCTTCCTTGTGCTCGTTCGACAGGGCGGCGGTGATCAGCCACGGGCCGATCTGATAGTTGCCGCCGGCGCCGAGCTTATCGCGGCGGGTGCCGATGGTGTCGGTCACCTCGTTCAGCGAGCCGAGGACCGGGCCAGGGAACCCGAATCCGAGCGGGCCGCCGGTGGTCTGGGTCTTGGCCGAGGCCACATTGGCGGTGGTGACCGCACCGGAGACCGCCTTGGCCGCCGTCAACGCGTAGAAGGGCGTGACCGTCGCGGCGTTGTTCATATACGCGCCGTTGTTGGCCAGGGCAGCCGACATCCCGGGGACCAAGGCCCCCGAGGTGGTCAGGATGGTCGTGAAGTTGTTGGTCGCGGTGTAGGTCATGGCGTCGTAGAGGGCGTTCACCCCCCATCTGCCCTGCTCGCCCACTTTCACATTGGCCGCCGCTTCCGGAGCGGTATGGCCGTTGCCGACATAGACATTGTCGGCGGTGAAGTTGAAGTAGTGGGTATTGCCGCTGTCCCAGGCATCGCGGCTGTTCACGTTGGCACTGGCACCAGCCCCGACGCCGGAGTCGGTCAGACCGTTGTAACGGCCAAAGACGGCGGACTTGGTCGATACCCCGCCGACGCCGACAGAGACTTCGTTCTGGAATCCGCTGGCGGCGTTCGGAGCCTTGGCGGCCGGAGCGGCAGTGCCGACGCTGAAGTCGTCATCGGCCTGAGCCACCGCGCTGAGCGGCAGCATGCACACACCCGCCAGTAAGGCAGCTTTCAGTGAGTTGTAAGTCGTCATGATCTATGCCTCCACTCAGCGGAAGAAAGTCGAGCCACTAGGACTGTTCGAGCCGTGAATCTGCGAGTGGCAGTTCAAGCAGCTGCGATCGCCGTAGAGGTAAAGGCCGGCGCTATGGGGCTGGGTCGACTTGATGGTCACCCCTGCACCGCCCATGTCATTGGTCGCCGCGTGGCAATTCAGACACAGGAAAGGCACCTTCTCTTTGACCAACCGCGGGTTCACCGAACCGTGCGGATTGTGGCAATTCGTGCAGTCTTCGCGTACCGGCTGATGCTCCCAGAGCAACGGGCCGCGCTTGTCGGCATGGCAGGTGTAGCAGAGATCAGTCACTCGGACCTGCTTCAACAGTTTCGGACCGGGCGACCCATGGGGATTATGGCAATCAGCGCAGACGACTTTGCCTTCGTTGATCGGATGGTGGGAATACTGCAAGGCCAGAGCCCGCTGTTCCGCATGACAGGTGTAGCACGTCTCAGGCTGAGTCGCCTTGACCAACACCGGATCCTTGTTGACGTGGATCGTATGGCAGTTGGTGCAGGCGATCTGATTGCCTTCGTGCTGGCTGCCCTGCCAGTTCATCCGCAGGCCGTTCTCGTGACATTCCAGACAGACCTGGTTGCGGGCCTCGACCGGGGAAGCGGCTGGACCTTTGAACACCACCGCGGGGGAAGCGCGCTTCTGCCCCTGAGCCGGCGTGCTTTCGTAATGCGCCTTGCTCGGACCGTGGCAGGTCTCGCAGGCGTGCTGCCCCATCGGCGTGCGGCTGTCGCCCTTCACCCCGTGCGGCGTGTTGAAGATGGCCGTGGCATCGATCGGCGCACGATCATGACATTTCAAGCAGGTTTGCACGCCCATCGGCGCGTATTCCGGCTCGGCCGCCGGGCTGCTTTCGGCGGCGATGGCGACGGCGGCAGAAAGCGTAAATGCGGCACCGGACAACAGCCCGATCACCAATTTCCTAAGGTCCATAATCCTAGTCCCCCTGTCTGGGTCGGCAGAGTTCTAACCCATAGTCCAAGGACGACGCGCCGATAGCGGCCTATGCGAACGGGCACACCAGGTTGTGGGAACCCCGAAAGGTATCCCTGTTGGTCGTTTCCTCATTCGGCATACCCCGCTGGGGGTCGCCCTTGCGCGTCCTAATGCCTTAGTTTTTGCGTGATCGGTAGGACCAGGGCGAGTCTAAACCGTCATACCAGGTGCAGATTGGTTTCACTGGGTTACATTTTTGCAACAGTGTCATCAGCCGGCATTGACGCCTTTAGCCGAGACTCCATCGGGAAAAAATCGCGGATATCACCGAGCGATCCGCCTTTTTCCTGATTCATGCGATGCGCCCAAGCCATCAAGTCGCGAAGAATGACATTCCCGAACTGAGGCGGAGAGCCATAATACAACTGCGGCGCCCCAGTCCTGCAGTGATCAGGGTCGCCGACCGCCTGCAATGTCCTGCAAATAAGCGGGCGAATTTCATATATACCACAAGAATTATCAGGGCTGAGAAACGGGCATGGCGCCTTATTACCAGTTGAAATCGACATAAATTCGTTCATTTTCATTTTTTTCTTCTTAGCTATATATTTTGCCTCAAACGATGTTATCTGCACATCGACCTTACAGCAGTATGCGCAGCCTTTTCGACAAGACGTAAATCCGTCTGTATAGGATGTAAAGGATTCAAAATATTTGAATACGCGCTCAAGTTTCTCGAACTGTGAAAAATAAGACGAATTCAGCCGGATAAATAGCTCATTTGCCTGGTCAATCAGGGTCGTGGGAATGTCGGGTAGCGACGGCGCTTCTGTCGGATAAGGCGGCCCCTTTGCCATGGCTGTTCACTCCTTGCATCACCCTAACTCGAATTGACGAGAGCGCTCCACCGGCTGGCACGGCCGGCCTAACGCGCAGACCTTCTGGAAACAGTAGACCAATTCCTGCCGCCGAAATCCAGAAATGGCAATAACCGAGTCATTCAGGCGGATACGATGCGAACAACTCGAAGAACTGCCCCGGCGTTTATTCAGGCCGCCCCATGCTTTATTTCAAATATGTCAGACACCCGTAAAAAAAATATGGGTACGCGGCCATCGGCAGACTGTACAGGCCGAATAAGTACTGCTGGACGATGAGCTCCGGTTCTGTCACCATTCAAAAAAAAGGGGTATTCCCCGGGGACGGAGACTTGGTTCACCGACCGAATATCGCGTCGTGACCTGAGGCATGTCGTCCGACCCCCGGATTGCTACACCAAATTAGGGAGGTTCAATGAAGACGTTCGCTCTCGCGGCGCTGCTCGGCGCCGCAGCCATTTCCTTACCATCCGCCCAAGCCGCAAGCATCGACTGGGCAAGCATTCCGGGCAAGGACGTCACGCTGTTCTATCCGGGACAGACGTCATGGGAATACATTCTGACCCCGACCAGCCATAGCGGCGCTCCGGTGTTCCGTGACGGCAAGAATTGCTTCGAGTGCCACAACGGCGAAGAAGCGTTGCTGGGTGGCCGGATGGTCTCAGGCGCCAAGAACGAGCCCAATCCCATCGCCGGCAAACCGGCTGCCGTCGTCGCCAAAGTCAAATTCGCGCACGACGCCACCAACCTCTATGTCCATCTGGACATCAAGGAGGGAAGCCAGCCCGACGCCAAGATGGATCCGAAATTCGCCACCAAGGTCACGATGATGCTCAGTGACGGCAAGGTGGCGGAAGCTTCCCATGCCGGCTGCTGGGGTGCCTGTCACGAGGATCTGGTGACCATGCCGAATGCCGGCGGCGCCGAAGACCGCAGAATGTATCTGGTGCGGACCCGGGCGAAGATGACGCGCCAGGGCGGCGGTGACGAGCTCAAGCCGGCGGACGCCCTCGCCAAGATGAAGGACGGCGGCGAAACCCTTGAGTATTGGCAGGCACGGGTCAACGCGGGGGCCGCACCGGTCGCAATTGACGGCTCGATCTTCGAACGACGCGTCGAGAACGCCACGCCGGTGGTCACCGCCGAGGCGAGCCAAGCCGGAGACGTGCTGTCGGTGACGCTCAGTCGCAAGCTCAAGGCGGGCGCGCCTTATAAGGACATCGTCGCCGGCACCACCTACACGGTGGGCTTCGCCATCCATGCCGGACACACGGCGCGGCGTTTCCATTACGTCTCGATGGAGCGGAGCTTCGTCCTCGACCAGGGAACCGCGGACTTCATCGCTGCCGGAAAGTAACAAGCCGTCGCGCACAAGCGGCCGGGGAGACCGTGTCATGAGGCAGGCAACTCTGTCGAACGGTCTCGCCTGCCTGCTTGTCGCCGCACGCGGAACAGCTTGACGGTGCGCAGGGTGACGCGCGCTCGCCAAGGGGGGATCGTCTATGCCTAAGCACATCATGCGTCTGATCGCCTTGCTCGTGATCGTCGGTGCGACGCTCGTCGCCGGACGATACGCGCTGGTCGTTCACTCCTATTACGCCTATGGGGCCTATCGGGGCGACTCGGTAACGGAGATTGCGGCGCTGCCGGTCCAGGTGGCGCCGTCGTCCTACTACAAGTCCTTCTACCCGGCGGTCCATGAGAAATGGGCGACCGGCATTCATAACGTGGTCCAGTGCACGGTCTGCCATGGACCGGTGACGGTCGGGGCCACCCCTCAGCTGGTGAAACTCGAAAACACCGCCGAAATCTGCACCAACTGCCATGCGGTGACAGCCGGGCGACCGACCTCGCAACCACAAATCAACGTCGCCAAGCACTCCGGGAAACAGGAGTGCCTCAACTGCCACGATCCGCACTCTCCCCTGCTGACCGGCAAAGGCAAGAGCATCGCTGCGCTGGCCGCGGCGGCCAGCGAAGGGGATGACGATTTCAGCGGTGGCTCCTCCGGTGGCACGACAGCCCCGGCCAAGGAAAAGTTGCCCTCCGGCAATGCCGCCCTGGGACAAGCGAGAGCCGCTGTCTGCACGACCTGCCACGGCGTCGAGAAGATCGTCAGAAGCGTCTCGGCGGGCCCCAATCTGGCGGGGCAGACGGACGACCATGTCGCCTTGGAACTGCACGCCTTCCAGGCGGGCACACGAAGCAGCCCGGTGATGGAGCCGATCGCCAAAGGCCTGAGCGCCAATGAGATCAATGATCTCGCGGCCTATTTCGCAAACGCAGCGAATAAGAAGTAGCGCCATGGCGACAACGAAAATTCGGGGGGATGGAACGACTATGGACAGGATCGATGAAGACAAGCCGCTGGATCGCCGCGCTGTCATCGGCTTCCTGGCGAAAGCCGGGGTCGGCGCCGCGGCCTTCCTGTGCGGTGGAGCGGGGGTCGCCAATGCCGTGTTGGAACCAGCGCCCGCCGGCAGTGCCGCCCCGGGCGGCAGCGGGCCAGTGCCGGGTTACGATTGGACCAAGCACCGCTGGGGTTTCGGGGTGGATGCGACACGCTGTATCGGCTGCCTGCGCTGCGCGGTGGCATGCAAGCAAGAGAACAACGTCGCTTTCGATCCGCATCATTTTCGCACCTGGGTCGAGCGCTACGCCTATGTCGATGGTAGCGACAAGCCGCTGATCGACAGCCAGGCCGATCCCGCCAACATCGCCGCGGCCGGCCGCCCCGACAATTACCGCTTCGACAACCGTTATGCGGAGGTCAAGGTCGACAAGGCCTTCTTTGTGCCGAAGCTATGCAACCACTGCACCCGCCCGGCCTGCGTCCAAGTCTGCCCGACCGGAGCGACCTATAAGTCGGTCGACGGCGCAGTGCTGATCGACCACGATTATTGCATCGGCTGCCGGTATTGCATTCAGGCCTGCCCCTACGGCGCGCGATTCTTCAATGAGGAGAGGCAGGTCACCGATAAGTGCACCTGGTGTTATCACCGCATCACCAAAGCGATGATGCCGGCCTGCGTCGAGGTCTGCCCGGCGAGCGCCCGCATCTTCGGTGATCTTAATAATCCGCACAGCGCCATCAGCGAATTCATCCACGAGAACCGCGTCGAAGTGCTCCGCCCCGAGACCGGAAACGGCCCGAACGTCTTCTATGTCGGGATCGATAAGGAGGTCAATTGATGGACGAGCTCTTTCAATCCCAAAGCTTCATCGGCTACGTCTATCCCAACGAGACGGTCATGCCGTGGGGCGTGCTGATCGTCATCTACCCCTATCTGACCGGTTTGGTGGCGGGCGCCTTCACCGTGTCGAGCCTCTACCAGGTCTTTGGCATAAAGCGGTTGCGGCCGGTGGCCCATTTCGCCTTGCTCACCTCGTTGTGCCTGATGATCTTCGTGCCGACGCCATTGCTGTTGCATCTCGGCCATCCGGAACGGGCCCTCAATGCCGTGCTGACGCCGCACACCACATCCGCAATGGCCATGTTCGGCTTTGCCGCCGGCTTCTACATCCTTCTGCTGCTGGTCGAGACCTGGTTCGTGTTTCGGCCGTATATCGTGCAACAGGCGCAAAGCCGGCAGGGGCCGCTGGGACTGTTCTATCGCGCCCTGACGCTGGGGTCCTACGATCTGTCGGAAAAGGCGATGCGGCATGATCGGGGGTGGATCTTCATGTTGGCCATCATCGGCATCCCGGGGGCCCATGGGCTGCACGGCTATGTCGGATTCGTGTTCGGTTCCCTGAAGTCGCGCGAATGGTGGTCGTCCGATCTGATGCCGCCGATCTTCCTGTTTTCGGCGATCATTTCCGGCACGGCCCTGTTGATCGTCCTCTATGTGTTGTCCTGCTGGCTGCGCAGGAAGCCGGTCGACCTCTCTTGCCTGAAGGCCATGGCCTATAGCCTGTGGGGATTCCTGATGTTCACGCTGCTGCTGGAAGGCGTGGAACTGGCCAGCCTGGTCTATCGGGGCCGCGAGGGCATCGACATGATCATGAACTACATATCGGGACCGGCGTTCCTTCCGTTCATCGTGCTACAGCTCGGGATCGGCGCCACCGTGCCGATCGTCATCCTGTCCTTCGTCTTCTGGCGCGGTACCACCGGCCGGGCCCTGGCCACGGCGATCCTGGTCAGCGCCGCCCTGGTGATGCTCGAAGTGCTGATGATGCGCTGGAACGTCGTCATCGGCGGCCAGGAGATTTCGAAGACCGGCAAGGGACTGCTTACCTACGCGCTGGAGATCTTCAGCAAAGAAGGCATCGTGGGCGCGTCCTGCGTGTTGGCCGCGCCGTTCATCCTGTTGCTCTTCGTCGTTCGCTTGTTCCCGCCATGGGAAGACGCATCGTCGGAAGCGCATTGAAAGTCGTGCCGATTGTCCTCAGACACCGGCACAGTGAATAGTCTGTCGTCACCTCGGCCGATCTGAAGCGGCCTCCCCGCGACCAATTTCTTCCCCCGTGCCGGCGGCACGGGGGTGAGAAATGCGGACCAATCCGTTATGGTGGCCCATCGCACGATACGCCGCATCCTTAGCGCGGCTCAGGCATGGCAACGACGGGCCGATGAAGTCAGACAAGTTCGAAACAGCGGCCTTGATCGTCCTGCTGCTGGCCGCAGCGTTGCCCATTGCTTCGGCCATTCTCGATGCCGGCCATACCGATCTCACCGTGTGGGGCGACCGCGATCTGTGGCGGGCCTTGCAGGTTGGCCGGCATTGGCCGGTCCTCGGTCCGGAAACCAATGGCGGGGTGCGCACTCCAGGCGGCGCCTTCTACCTGTTGTTGGCCGGCCTCCTGGCCATCGACCGCAGTTATCTGGCGGCCAATCTGGGTGTGATCGGCCTGTTCGCCGCCTCGACCATCCTGCTTTGGGCCTTCTTCCGTCGCGAAGTGTCCCCCCTGGCCGGCGCTCTGGTGGCCGCTGTCTTTGCCGGTTCAGGCACTTTGGCGCTGACCATGGGGGTGTGGAACCCGGCCTATGTCTTGGTGTTCTCGACCCTCGCCACGCTGGCCGGCTACCGGTTCATCAAGACCGGGCAAGCGGCAGCGCTGGGGGTGGCCGCGGCGGCGCTGGCCATCGGCCTGCAGATCCATCTGCAGATCTTCCAATTGGCGATCGGGCTGGTGGTCGCGGCGGCGCTCTATCGCCCGCGGCTCGACCGGCGTCAAGCGGTGGCCCTGGCCGCCGGACTGGTCCTACCCTATCTGCCGACACTGACCGTCGACAGCCTGCGCAGCCTGACCGAAGCCGCCGCCCTGCCCGGCGATGCGCTGGCCAGCTATGGTTCCTGGCAGATCGACCTCGGGCAGAAGGCAAAGCTGGTCTTCGACCTGTTCGGCGGCGCCGGCGGCGCCTTCGCGATTCTGTCGCAAGGCCGCTTTCCAGAACTGACCAAGGCGCTCGGCGCGGCCGATCTGCTGGCTCTCGGCCTGGCCCTGTGGATGGCGCTGGCCGCCATCGGCAGCCTGATCCGCAACCGCCGGCACGGCCGGGCACCGGACCCGGTGGGGGTGTTCACGGTGATCACCGTGGTCTACCTGACCGCGGTGATGTTTACCTTCGTCAATATCCGCCATGTGGTGGCGGTGGTGCCGGCGGCGGCCGCGATGGTCGGCTTGGCGGCCGAACGCTTGATTGGACGGCGGCGTTCCGGAAGCCGGTTGGCCACCGCCGCGGCGCTCCTGACGATTGGCCTGTTGGCGCTGCGTCCCCTGGCCCTGGGCTGGGTGGAACTGCTGCCCCGCCCGTTCTCCACGGCCTCGGCCGAAGCGCAGACCGAGATCGCCGCCACCTTGAAGCCGCGCTTCTATGCCGACCACCAGGACTTCGCCGCCCATGCCGCCTTGTTTCAACGCTACGGACGCCCCGGCTGGCAATTGGTGCAGGGCGGCTTGGCCGACCATCTGGCCTTCATCTATACGACGACGCCTGTCCCGCCGACGGAGGTATATCGGGCCGAGTGCATGGCGATCCTGCCCAAGGCCGGCGTCAAGGGCGACAGCCGAGCTGAACTGGCATCGACCCCGGCCCTTGCCGCCCTCGCCGCGGAGGTCGGCGAGTTGGCGGCGGAAAGCCCGCATTTCCTTTATTATCCCTACACCGGCCGTGACGGGAACTGCCTGAAGACCTTCCCCAACGCCTATATCGCCACCGCCGTCGAGGCGGCCCAACAGGCGCCCGGAGACGCCCCCGGCAGCCGGGCTGAGCTGTTTGCCGCCCTGCCCGGCCAGAATTTCCCGCTCGCCCTCGAACTCGAGCGTGACGGAGCCGACTATCGGGCGGTCCTGCACGGGCGCTTGCTGCGCGGCTATACCGGTCTGGCCTTCCATCCCATCAGCGAGGCGGTGCTGTGCTTTTCCGACGGCCGCAACAGCAGCGCGGTGGCCTTCGGCAAAGTGACCATCGGCTCGCCGCAAACCGGAACGCTGGCACCCTGGCAATCGCCCCGCTTCAGCCTGCCCGACGGCCGGTTCCAGGTCTGGCTGACCGGCCGCGATGCGCGGCAGATGCGTGACGTCCAGATTCATTTCGGCAGTCTGTCGCTGCCCGCCCTGCAGACCGCCGGCCCGGCCGCCGACGGGCCATTGCCGGACGGCTGCCCGATGCCGAAGCGCCTGCCGTGAGGCCATGAGCCCGCCGCGCTCGGCCGTCATCCGCCACTTCGACGCCCAGGCGGAGACCTATCAGGACCGGGCCCGGCATGGGCTATGGGCTTGGCAGCGGCGCCGCGAAGCCGGAGCCATCCTCGCCTTGGCAGGCGCGATGAACGGCCGCTCGGCCCTCGACCTCGGTGCCGGCGCCGGCTTCTACGCGCGCCTTCTGGCCGAGCGGGGCGCCCAGCCGACCGTCGCGGTCGATGCCTCGAGGGCGATGGTGGCCAGGATCGATCATCCCGGGCTGGAAGCCATCGAGGGCGACATCGCGACCATCAGGCTGGGGCGACGCTTCGATGTGGTGCTGCTGGCCGGGGTCCTCGAATTCGTCGACGACGCCGAGGCAGCGCTACTCAATGCGGCCCGTCACTTGGCGGTGGATGGCAGCATGGTCCTGCTGGTCCCCACCGATAATACCGGCGGCCGCCTGTATCGTCGCTTCCATCGCCGGCACGGCTTCGCCATCACCCTGTTCGGCCGCCACCACGTCCAGCAGTTGGCCGCCGTCGCCGGGCTTGCCCTGACCGCCGAGCGGCCGGTCGCGCCGTTCTCCGCCGTCTATGCATTGGCGCCGCGATGAGCCGCCGCATCCTGTTCCTGGTCAACGGGCTCGGGCTGGGCAATTCGACTCGCTGCCATGCGGTGATGCAAGGCCTGCTGGCACGAGGCGCCACGATCGAGGTGGTCACCTCGGACAACGGCCTGTGGTTCTTCGCCGATTCGCCGGGACTTGCCGGCGTCACCGCCATTCCGTCCCTGTCCTACGGCGCCACCGGCGGACGGATCAGCATCGGGGCGACGCTGGCCCAGGCCCACGGCATGCTGACCACGCTGAGGCGGGCGGAACGGGTCATCGCCGAGGCCATCCGGCGCTTTCGGCCGCATGCCGTGGTCAGCGACTCGGTTTACGCCCTCCGTCCGGTGCGGCGCGCCGGGATTCCCCTGGCCGCCCTCAACAATGCCGACATGGTGATGCGCGGCATGCGCCGCTTCCGCGACTGGCCGGCCAGTGTGCTGCCGCAATTCCTGGTGGTCGAACTGGCCGATTGCCTGCTGCACCGCCTCGCCGCCGATCTGGTCATCAGCCCGCGCCTCGATGCCGCCGACGATTACGAAACCGCGTCGCTGCGCCGCGTCGGCCCGATCGTCCGCGAGGAATGCAGCGCCGCCGCCGACCGCAGCGGGCCGCCGCGACGGGTGGTCGTCATGCTGTCGGGGTCGGTGTTCGGCAGCCCGGTCCAATTGCGGCGGCCCCATCCGGGTCTCACCATCGATGTGGTGGGCCGGCCGGCCCCGGCCGGCCATCCGCCTGCCGAGGGCGTCGCCTATCATGGTAAGATCAGGGATTCCCTGGCATTGTTGCGCCAAGCCGACCTGGTGGTGGTCAACGGCGGATTCAGTGCCGTCAGCGAGGCGTTGGTGCTCAACAAACCGATGGTGGTGGTCCCGGTGCCGCGCCATGCCGAACAATGGGTCAATGGCAGAATGATCCAGCAGCTGGGAATCGGCACGACGGCGACGGAAGCGGATCTCGAGGACGCGATGGAGCGGGCGCTGGCCCAGATCGATAGCTTTCGCGCCGCCTATCGGCGGCTACCGCCGGTGCTCGACGGCGCGGCTCAGGCCGCCGAACTAATCCTCGATCTGGCGGATCGGCCATGAGGATCTTCCTGCGCTTCGGTCAATACAGTTCGGTGGCGTTGGCCGCAGCCGCGGCCGATTGGCTGGCCTTCGCGGCGATGGTTTCGCTGCTTGACGTCCGGCATCTGACCGGGTTGATGGTGGCCCGCGTCCTGGGCGGGGCGGTCTCCTTCCTCGGCAACCGGCATTGGACCTGGGGCAACAACCAACGGATCTCCCTGACCCAGCAAGGGCGTCGCTTCCTGCTGCTCTATGGCTTCTCCTATGGGCTGTCGGTGGCCCTGTTCAGTCTATTGATCGGGGCCGGCCGCCTGCCGCCCTATCCGGCCAAGCTGGCCACCGACATCGCCTGTTTCGTGGTCAATTTCCTGGTGATGAACGCCTATGTCTTCCACCGTCGGCAAGGCCTGAGCCGCTTGACCCGGCGGCCGGCGGTCGAACCTTGCGAACCGCAATCCCGGTAATCGCCATGGGACGCCCAACGCCGCCGATCGACCCGCAGACTTTCTGGGACGCCAAGATCCTGGGCTGGGAGGACAGCCGCTATCAGGCGCCGGCGGCGGCTCCGACCTGGCTCGAACGAATCGCCGGCGGCGTCTCGACGTCGTTGCGGTTCCGCCAGGAAACCGCCCTCGCCCTGTTGGCCCCGCATGTGCCGGGCCGGCGCCTGGTCGAACTGGGCTGTGGATCCGGCCGCTTGGCCGAGCGGCTGACGGCGTTGGGCGCCGCCGACTATCACGGCATCGACGTCTCGCCGGTGGCGATCGCCCGAGCGCGCGAGAGGGTGGCCGATTCGGCCCAAGCCCGACGCATTGGCTTCGAGGTGGGCGGCGTGGCCGAACTGCCGGCACTGGGAGACGCCCTGGTCTTTTCCCTCGGCCTGTTCGACTGGCTGAGCGATGCCGAGATCGGCCATGTGTTGACCATCGGCCGCGGCGGCGCCTATTTCCACGCGGTGGCGGAACGGCAACGCTCCATTCAGCAGGCGATCCACCGGCTGTATGTCCACCTGGCCTATGGGCGGCGCTGCGACTACGTTCCCCGCTATCACGCGCTGGCCGACATCACGGCCGCCCTCGACCGCTGCGGCCTGCCGCCCTGCCGGGTCTACCGTCACCCCAAGATGCGGTTCGGCATCTTCGTGTCCGATCTGCCGTTGTCCGGCGCCTGACGTCGGCAATGACGCAACCGAACGAGTCGAAACTTCATGGCGCGTTGAGCGCCCGCGGAGCCGTGGCGGAGCGAGCCCAGGGGTCGGAGACCCCGCCCGGCGCCTGAGGGACTAAAAAAAAGGGCCGGAGTTTGCACTCCGGCCCTCGAGGCTTGGAACCGGGGGCTGCTTGCTGCAACCCCCGGGCAGGGAGATCAGATCAGAACTTGACCGTCACGCCGGTATAGACGGCGTTGACGTGGTAGCTGGGGTTGGGCACGCCCGTGCTCAGCGTGGCACCGCCGGTGGCGCTGGTGGGGGTGACCGGGGCCCAGGTGTTGTAAGCCCAGTCGTTGTCCTTGAACACGTCGTACGAATACCCGCCCCACAGGGTCATCGTGGGGGTGAGCGCATACTGGCCGTTCAGCTTGAGGCTGTGCATCGACGAGTTGACGTTCGGCAGGGCCGCCACATTGGCGTAGCTGACGGTCGGCGTGCCGGGCACCACGACGCCGTTGTACATGTAGTAGCTGACATCGCCGTAATAGAAGTTGTAGCTGGCGCCCAGCTTCAACCGGTCGGTGATCTTCCAGTCGCCCGACAGGCCGACGGTGTGGACATCGTCGGTGGTCGCCGCGGTGAAGCGATCGGTACCGGGCGGGACGCTGGCCGGGCCCGCACCATTGCCGTTATTGGCAAAGAAGATGCGTTCGAAGGTGTAGAACGCGTGCAGCGAAATATCCTTCGACAGCCGGTAGGCCACGTCCGGTCCGGCAGAGATATTGCGATCCATGCTGGTGCCGGTGTAGCCGGTGGCATTGGCCGGGTTGAAGCCCGGATAGTGATAGTGGTCCTGGGCGAACTTGCCGAACAAGCCGACCGAGAGGGCTTCGTTCGGGGTGTAGTTGGCCCGGAACTTGGCCGCATCCGTGGTCATCGGCGCCTGATAGAAGGCGATCGACTGCTCGCAGGCGGTGGCGCCGCTGTTGGCCAGATACTGCCAGGGCAGGTTGCAGTTGGTGACCGCACTGCGGTTGCCATGCTCGTAGGCGGCCGAACCGCTGAGGTCCATCAGCGGTGAGCTGCTGATCTTGGCCGACAGCGTGCTGCTGTTGCTGTGGCCGACCTGGGCGATGCTGCGGTCGACGTTGTCATAGGCATAGCCGACCGTCACCTTGGTGTTGCTGCTGGGCAGCAGGCGGTAACCCGCCTCCACCGCGGCGTTCTGCTTCAGCCAGCTCTGCGGAAAGCTGGAGGAGGCGTTCGCCGAGATGGCGCCGTCGGTGCCGTGGAAGCCGGCCACGGTGTAGACCGGCGTCGAGGCATCGCGTCCGTCGAGCCGATAATTGGCCGTCAGGTCGAGATTGTTCAGCGGGTTGGAGCTGATCTGCGCCGTCGCCCCGTAGACCTGCGCCTTGCCCTGCAGGGAGCTGGGATTGCTCGACAGCAGGGAATAGCCGCCGCCGCCGGTCAGCGATGCAAACTGCGCCGCCGTCGAGTAGGTGGTGGGTTCCATGTTGTCGTTCTGCAGTTCCACCCCGTAGCGGAAATTGCCGGTGAACCGGGTCCCCGGCAGCAGGTTGTAGCCCAAGGCGCCCGTAACGTAATGGGCGTCGTTGCTGGGCGGCAGCGAATAGGCCGCGGCCGCCTGGTAGAGGGCGTTGCTGGTGGCGGTCGGCGAGGTGAAATAGGTCGCGTTGAACGCCGTGTTGTTGTCGGTGAACCGCGAGTAGCTGTAATTCAGCTGAGCCTGCAACTGCCGGGTGGAGTAGGCCGCCGAGACCGTGTAGCGGTCGGTGTCGTAGTCGATGGGCTGGGCGAAACCGATACCGGTGTAGCTGCCGTCGACCGTCTGCTCCATCGTCCCGTCCTTGTGCTCATGGCGCAGGTTGATGGTGTAGAGCCAGTCGCCCATCCGGTAGTTGGCGCCGCCGCTGACGATGTCGCGGCGGGTGTCGGTCGGGGTCTTGGCCAACAGCGCGATCAGCGAGGTCGGCCGGTTGCCGTAAGTGGTGGTGAAGACGCTGCCCGGCGCGGTGAGGCTGGCCCCACCGTAGGGAAGCAGGCCGGGAACCAGGCTGCCGCTGGCGGTATACGGGGTGTAGATGGTGTTGCCCGTATAGGTGATGGCGTCATAGGCGACGTTGGCGCCCCACCAGCCTTGCTGGCCGAACTTGACCGCCACCGACGATTCCGGGGCGTTGCGGTTGTCGGTGAAGTCGATGTTCTTGCCGGTCGCCTCGAGATACTGGGTCCCCTTGGAGTCCCAGGCATCGCGACTGCGCACGGCAAAGCCGCCCAGCAGGCCGAAGCCGCTGTCGCCGAAGCCGTTGTAGCGGCCGAAGAACGGGTTGTTTTCGCTTTGCCAGCGGCCGCCAACGCTGACTTCGTTGTTGTACTGCGGCTTATCCGAAGCATCTTCGGCGGCAAACGCGGCCAACGGCAAGAGGCTGACGCCAGCCAGCGCGATGGCCCGGAGAGTGTAGCGTGTATTCATTTCACACCTCGTTGTCCTGTCGCTGCATCAGCGGGTGAAGGCAAAGCCAGCCGGGCTGTTCGACCCGTGCACCTGCGTATGGCAGTTGAGGCAGCTCCGGTACTGCAGCTCGACATTGAGCAGGGCCGGATTGTTCAGGTTCTGACCGGGCAGCGAATGCAGGCCGCCGAAGAACGCACCGCTGCTGTTGCTGCCGGAGCTGCTGTGGCAACCGGAGCACAGATAGGGCATGCGTTCGGTCAACAGGCGGGCCTGCGGCGAGCCGTGCGGGGTGTGGCAGTTGTCGCAGTTCTCGCGAACCGGCTGATGTTCCCACAGCAACGGGCCGCGCTTTTCCGCATGGCAGTTGTAGCAGGTCTCGTTGATGCTGAATTCCTTGACCATCTTCGGTCCGGGGGCGCCATGCATCTGATGGCAGTCGGAGCACACGACCTTGCCTTCGCGCATCGGGTGGTGCGAGTACTGGAAGCTTTCCGCCCGCTGCTGCGCATGGCAGCTGAAGCACTTCTCGGGCTGCGATTCCTTGATCAGCATCGGTTCTTTGATGACATGGACGGTATGGCAGTTGTTGCAGGCGACGTCGTTGCGGTCGTGCTTGCTGCCGATCCAGTTGATGCGGTTGGTGTTCTCATGGCAACCCAGGCAAACCGCGGCGCGGTCCTTGGCCGAGGCGGCGTTGGGCCCGGTGAACATGACCGCCGGCGGCACCGGCTTCTGGCCATCCTTCACCTTGGCGGCGCTGGCCACGTGTTCGGGGCTGGCACCGTGACAGGTCTCGCAACCATGGTTGGCGAACGGCGTGCGGCTGTCCCCCTTCATGGCATGCGGCGTCTTCAAGATGTCGACGGTCGGCGATTCGTCGTGGCACTTCAGGCAGGTTTGCTCGCCCTTGGCCGCGTAGGCCGGCGCGGCCGCGGATGTCTCGGCGGCCCAGGCATTGGCCGCTAGAAGAAGGGTGATGCCGGCAAAGACCCCGGTCACCATGTGCTTTATCAACATATTTGTATCCCCCAATTCCTGTTGGGACAGATGTAAAAACCAGGCAGCAAGACGCCGGATTCCTCGGGAATGCCGGCCAAAACAGGTGTGGAAGGCCGATGCGAAGGGAGCACCCGAGCGCGGCGCCGCAACCTCGGCCCGATGGGCGGACCGGCGATGGCTTCCGGTGGCGACAGCAACTGCGGTCATCGAGGGGAAATCCCTTCTCGCTCCCCCTTCACCCGCGACCGGATGAAAGGTCTTACTGTTTGTAGGGGTTTGCCCGACTCGAGGAGGGATTGGTAGGTCCAGCTATACCGAAAGTCTTAGTACCAGTCACAAAAGGGGTATCACTGCGATAAAAATGACACAATTGAAACAAACGCCCCAATGCCGCACTGCCCGGGACCGACCGGCGCCCTGCGCGGTCGTCACCGACCATGGAAAGGTCGGCGATTCCCTGGCATTGTTGCGGCCAGCCAACACTCGAAGATTCGTTGCTTCGTCCTCATCCACGACCTGCCGCCGGCCACATCAATGATAGAGTTCGAGCAGATGACGACACGCCGGCTCACCGGCACCGACGTCCTTGCGGGGATATGCGTTGTTCTCCTGGTGTCGGCGACTGCCCTTGCCCTGGCCGCCAATGTTCATATCGTTGCCAACCGGGACTTGACGGTGTGGGGCGATCGCGATTTGTGGCGAGCCTTGACCGTCGGCCAGGATTGGCCGGTGTCCGGGCCGGAGAGCAATGGTGGCACCCCATTGCCGGGAGGGGCCTTCTATCTTCTGTTGGCCGCCATCCTGGCCATCCAGCCGAGCCTTTGGGCGGCCCAATTGGGGGTCGTCGTTCTGATGGCCGGCGCCACAGTATTGCTCGGCTGGGTGTTCTGGCGCGAGGTTTCGCCCTTGGCCGGCGCCTTGGTCGCCGCCGCATTCGTCGGATCGGGTTTGCTGCCTTCGGTGCTGATGGTCTGGAATCCCGGCTATCTGCCGTTCTTCGCCGCTCTCTCGACCGTCACCGCCTATTTCGCGTTCAAGACCGGCCGGCCGGTTTTTGTCGCGGCGACCGCCGCCGCCATCGCGGTCGGCATGCAGATCCACTTGCAGATGGCATGGCTGCTGTTGGCCATCGCGGTCGCCGCGGTGCTGCGGCCCCGATCCTGGAGCTGGCGTCATGGCGCGGCCTTCCTCGTGGGATTCCTGGTCCCTTATGTTCCGTCCCTGACGCTGGGTGGAATCCGGCTCTTCCTGCAGGCGGCGGCGACACCCAACGACGCCATCGCCAATTACGCCATCGACGACTTCCGGATTTGGCCGAAGCTCGATCTGGAGCTCACCCTGCTGGGCGGTGACGGGGGGTTCGGTGCCGACCGCGTGCCGGGCACCATGCCCGAGGCGCTCCTCTTGCTGGCCGGAGACCTGGCGGCCGTGCTTCTGGTGCTGGCCTCCCTTGGCGGCAGCCTACGGCGGCTTTTCCGCCGGGCCGACGCCGCCTTAAGCCTCATCGTGCTGATCAATATTGGCGTGATCGCTTGCTTTTACGTCTATCCACGGCATGTGGTGGTCGCCCTGCCGGCCGTCGCGGTGATGACCGGCCTGGCCGGGGACTCCGTCGTCAGGCGACTTCTTCGATCGAACAGCGTGCTGGCCAAGGCCGGCGCCGCCTCGCTCTGCCTGCTGATGGCCGGCAGACCGCTGATCCAGAGCCATTCCGATTGGAGCCGCCCGGACGATTCCATCAGGTCGCCGGCAGCCCAGAGCGAGATCGCCACCGCCTTGAAACCGCACTATTTCGGCGATCACGAGTCGTTTGAGAACCATGCAGCCCTGTTCAAGCGCGACGGGCGGGGAAAATGGCAACTGGATAACAACCGCACCACCGGCCAGATGGCCTTCGTCTTCGACACCACGACGGTCGCCGCCGGCCCCACCGAGCCGGCGGGCTGCCTGGCCATCGTTCCGAAAACCGAGATCCGAGGCGAACCGCCCATGCAGATCGGGCAATCCCCTTCCTTTGCCGGCCTCACCCCGGAGTTCGTGGCACCGGTGGCGGAAAGTCCGCATTTCTTCTATGTTCCGTACCGGACGGTGGCGGGCAATTGCCTGAAGACCTTTTCCAATCCTTACATCCCGTCCGCCTTCGAAGCCCGTTACCTGCCACCCGATACCGCCCGGCCGTCGGCAGGGTCGGGCGAGGACGGGGCGGTCTTCGTGATACCGCAGCCGGGCTTGCGGTTTCCGATGGGAGTGGAAATACGGTACGGGGAGAGAGGTTTGACCGCAATCCTGCACGGCCGTCTCCTGCGCGGCTATACCGGACTGTATTTCCGCACCCTGGCCAATCCCCGCCTGTGCCTGGTCTCAGGGGCCGCCCCGCGTCTCGTCTCATTCGGCGACACCACCATCGGTTCGCCGACCAAGGGCACATTGGGCCCCTGGCAAAGCGAGGGCTTCACCATGACGGCGGGTAGCTATCGTCTGTGGCTGACCGCTTTCGATCCGCGCAGGGGTGCAGAGGCGGCCTTTTTCCTGGGCGATCTCGCCGTTCCGGGGCTGCGGGCAACACCCCCGCTGGGATTCGAAGCAGGCGATCCACCACCCGGTTGCCGATAAAGAAATGGGGGCGCCGAAGCGCCCCCATCCCCATCTTGCGCACAGGATTAGATCAGAACCTGACCTTCACCTCGGTGTACAGCGAATGCACATGGTAGGACGGGTTTACTTCGCCGTCGGTCACGTAAACACCACCGTTGAGGTTCGACGCCCCGACGTTTGAGAAGGTGTTAAACGCCCAGTCGTTGTCCTTGAACATGTCGTAGGTGTAGCCGACCATCCAGTCCATATTGGGCGCCAGTTGATAACTGGCCCGCAGCTTCACGCTGTGCATCGAAGAGTTGATGCCGGGAACGTTCTGGATATTGCTGATCTGCGAACTGTTCAGCCCCGAGGTGGCGGTCGTCACACCGTCGAACAGATTGTAGTTCAGGTCGCCGTAATAGAAGGTGTAGCTGGCTCCGAACTTCAACTTTTCGGTGGCTTTCCAGTCGGCCGACAGGCCGACCGTATGGATGTGGTCGGTCGACGGCGCGCTGGTGCCGTAGAAACCGTTGACATCATAGGCCGGGCTGGCTCCGCGGTCGCCATAATAGATCTCTTCATAGCTGTAGAAGAGATGGGCGGCGAGACGCTTGTTTGGCGTATAGGACAGGTCGGGACCCGCTTCCGCCGTATAATTGCGGGCGAGGCCGACAAATCCGGGGATATATTGGTAATCGTGTTCGGCCAGCTTGCCGGTCACCCCGAGATCCACCGCCTCACCAACTTGGTAATCCGAGCGCAGTTTGACGGTGTTGGTGTGGCTCGGTGCCTGGTACCAGGGAATAGCCAGGAAGCCGAGGTTTGAGTTGAACTGGGTGACCTCGGACGAGGTCTGGACCCCGGTGGTTGCCGTCGGTGCCACATAGGTGACCTGCTGGCCGCCGCTACGGTCGGAATATTCATAGCTGACCCATCCCGACAGATTGGCCAACGGCTGCGAGGCAAGCTTGACCGAAACAGTGTTGGTGTTCGAATGCGTAACGTAGGACAGATCGCGATCCGTCTTGTCGAAGATGTAGCCGACCGTCAGCTTGGTGCTGGGCAGGATACGGTAGCCGGCTTCCAGCATGCCCTGCTGCTTGGTCCAGCTCTGCCCTACCGAAAACGCATTGGCCGGAACCGGGACGCTTTCCGATTGGCCTGCGGCGCCGGCAATCGGATTGCGCCAGTCCGCCTTGCGCTCGTCGAACGAATAGGACCCCCGCAGGGTGAGATGAAGCATCGGCTGCGACGTCGCAGTGATGTTGCCGGCATAGACCTGAGCGGCCAAGCCCGCGGTATTCGGGTTGGAGGCGAGGATGTTGGCCCCGTCCACCGCGGTAAGCGGCGTTCCCGTTCCGTTGCCGAGGGCGCCGTTTTGCATCTCGACGCCGGCCCGGGCGTTGGCCATCACCCGGCTGTAGTCGTTGACATCGAAACCGAGCGAGCCATTGAGGTAATGCGCCTGGTTGGACGGCGGATTTTCATAGGCGGAATATTTCTGGAAGCCGACGCTGCTGGCGCTGGTCGCCGTGCCGGCCAGGAAATAGGGCGCGATGGTCGAGGTGTTGGCATCGTCGAAGCCCGAGAAGGTGTAACCGAGCAGTGCCTGCAGGCGGCGGGAGTTAAAGGCCATCTGGGCGGTATAGCGGATCGTGTCGAAATCCACCGGCAGGCCGAAGGCAAGGCCCGAGGTGGACTGGTCGAAGGTATCGAGCACCGAGCCCTGCTTGTGCTCCTGCTTGACGCCGGTGGTGAAAGTCCAGTCGCCGAAGATGAATTTGACGTCGCCGCCGACGATGTCACGGCGGGTGCCGGCGGTTTGCTGTTGGAACAGGCTGTGCAGCGGGTTGAAGGTGCCGGCCGCGCCGGTGGTGGCGAGCGACGTGACGGCGCCGGTTCCCGATGTCGCGCTGGCCCCGCCGAACCGCGGGAACCCCGGCTGCAGGCCGAGGACGCCGTGATTGGCCGGGGTGAAGGCGGAATAGAACTGCTCGCCGGTATAGGTGATGGCGTCGTAATAGGCGTTGACGCCCCACCGGCCCTGGTTGCCGAGCTTGAGCGAGACCGTCCCTTCCGGAGCCACCTTGTCCGACGTGTAGTCGAGGTTGGTGCCTTGCAGGTGGTAGTAGGTCGTCCCTCCGGAATCCCAGGCGTCGCCGCCATTGAGCGAGAAGCCGCCGAGGAACTGCGCACCGTCCTTGACGAAGCCGTTGTAGCGGCCATAGACGGGCGAAGTGGAGGTTTGTCCGCGGACGCCGAGATCGACCTCGCTGTTGTACTGCTCGGCCTCTTGCGCGACCGCAGCCAGGGGCAACATGCAAACGCCTGCCAGCGCTGCGGCCCTCAGAGTGTAGTGTTTCATCATTTCACACCTCGTTCATCGGATGCCGCGTCAGCGGAAGAAGAAGAAGCCGTTGGGACTGTTGGAGCCGTGAATCTGCGAGTGGCAGTTCGTGCAGGCCCTGGTCTGCAGGGTGTTGTTCGGTCCCAAGGATGTTCCTCCGGGGATCGTGGTATTGATCAACGGCGCATTCCCGAGCGATGCCCCACCAGCGAAGAAGCCCGTGCTGCTGGAGCGGGTGGTGTTGGTGATGGAATGCGTCCCGCCGGAGTCCTCGGCATGGCAGCTGGTGCAGCTGAACGGGATGCGGTCGGCCAGCAGGCGGGGTTGCGGCGCGCCATGCGGGGTGTGGCAGTAATCGCAGTTCTCGCGCACCGGCTGATGCTCGAACAGCATCGGACCACGCTTCTCGGTATGGCAGGTGTAGCAGACTTCGTTCAGGGTGATTTCCTTGAGCAGGCCTGGCGCCGCCGAGGGCGAACCATGCACGCTGTGGCAGTCGGCGCAGACCACCTTGCCCTCGCGGATCGGGTGGTGCGAGTACTGCAGGCTTTCCGCCCGCTGCTGGGCATGGCAGGTGAAGCACTTCTCCGGCTGCTGCGCCTTGATCAGCATCGGCTCCTTGGTGACGTGGACGGTGTGGCAGTTGTTGCAGGCGATGTCGTTATTGGCATGGGCGCCGCGTTGCCAATTGATGCGACCGCTGTTCTGGTGGCAGCCGAGACAGACCGCGGCGCGGTCCTTGGCCGAGGCGGCATTGGGGCCGCTGAACATGACCGCCGGCTCGACCGGCTTCTCGCCGTCCTTCACCTTGTTGGCGCTGGCGACATGTTCAGGGCTGGCGCCATGACAGGTCTCGCAACCATGGTTGGCGAACGGCGTACGGCTGTCCCCCTTCATGGCATGCGGCGTCTTCAGGATGTCGACGGTCGGCGACTCGTCGTGGCATTTCAGGCAGGTTTGCTCGCCTTTGGCGGCATAGGCCGGAGCGGCCGCAGGACTCTCTGCAGCCCAGGCACTGGCTGCAAGCAAAAGGGTGATGCCGGCAAACGCTCCGGTCACCAAGGTTTTCATCGACATATCATTATCCCCCAATTCCTGTTGGGACAGAGGTTACTTCACGCCACAAGGCGCCCCGTTCGAGCCGAACGGGGACGACAATGCGGATTGGACAACGGGACGGTGCGCCGGCTTCAGCCCGAACGGGCGGCGACAGCGAGCGGTGACGACACCTTCGAACTTCGGGCAGATGGTCCCCATATGATCGGTCCCCTGGCCAGATTTCTCTTGGCCGCAGACGGTGTCCCTACACTTCGGCGGAGGCTTATAGGAGCACCTACGCCCCCCGACTCCAATTCACCGTCCTTCACTGCCTTGTTTTGGCCATGATTGGTAGTACCAGCCCCCCCCGAACTTGTGCTACCAGGGGATGAATTGTTGTAAGGCGTGACACAATTGCAACAGTGTGAAGCCGTTGAGATATATGCCTTTTGTCAGGGGTGAAGGCCTCGATTGTTACATCGGCAACAGGGAATACCCACAAAATTAGTACGGGAAAGAAAAAACTAGCAATGCCCCCAGTAACGGATGGGCTTTAGTTGTGAAACCTGCCGTTGGATCACTCTTTGCTAGTTTCACGACTTTGAACATGTTTTAATGCGACGAATTCGCACGGTAGCTAAAGAGTCGGAACTTGCGGGAAGGGGAAACTCGACGTTCGCAGGTGGTGCAAATTCTGTCTGTGGCCGTTGACAACTTGATCGGCACCCGCTAACAATCCGCCTCGTTTCGCGCCGGGCTGCATGGCGCATTTTGCACGACCATTTGCATGAGTCAGGCTCTGCAATGTCCCTCAGATGAGGGGCCGAAGGGGGAAGGACCTCGATGTTCAGACTGCTGAAGAATCTCTTTTCGCCACAGTATCGGCGCTCCGTCCTGATTGCTGGCGTCTTTCTTGTGATCGGATTGGGCCTATCGGGCACGTATGCGACGGCTGTTGACTATACGAACAGGCTCGAGTTCTGCGCATTCACCTGTCACGAAATGTCCTTCCCGTATAACGAATACAAGAAATCCAAGCACTATCAGAACGAGTTCGGCGCCCGCGCCGCCTGCCCGGACTGCCATGTGCCGCACAAGAGCTGGACCAGCACCATGGTTGCCAAGTCGCTGGCGACCCTGGAACTGTTCGACCACCTGTTCGGCCACATCGCCCACGCGCCCGACACCCAACAGGCCTTCGAGGCAGACCGCCTGGAACTGGCCAAGACCGTCTGGGCGGGCATGAAGGCCACCGATTCGCGCGAATGCCGCAACTGCCATTCCTTCGAAGCCATGCTGATCGACCAGCAGCCGCAGCGGGCACAGGGTCAGCACACGAGCGCCATGAAGGAAGGCAAGACCTGCATCGATTGCCACAAGGGACTCGTCCACAAGCCGGTCCAGCAACTCCTGGAGCCTGCGGCGCCGCCCGCGAGTTTCGATATCGGCAACTGATCCTGTCAATGACGTCGGAGGATTGAACCATGAAAGTCGTGAAGCATCTCGGTCCGCTCGGCGCCGCCTTGGTCGCGGTGGCCATGTGGGCCGCGCCGGCCCAGGCGGTCGATTGGAGCGCCGTCCAAGGCAAGGACGTCACCATGTTCTACCCCGGGCAAGCCTCGTGGGAATGGGTGTTGACGCCCACCAGCCACAGCGGCGCGCCGGTATTCCGCGAAGGCAAGAACTGCCACGAGTGCCATAAGGGCGAAGAGAAGCGGATGGGCGACACCATCGTTTCCGGCAAGAAGCTCGAGCCCAACCCGATCGCCGGCAAGGCCGGTTCGATCACCGCCAATATCAAGATGGCGCATGACGCCAACACCTTCTATGTCCGCTTCGAATTCCCC
Organism: uncultured Telmatospirillum sp.; assembly: GCA_903858635.1. Taxonomy (GTDB): domain Bacteria; phylum Pseudomonadota; class Alphaproteobacteria; order Rhodospirillales; family Magnetospirillaceae; genus DUZF01. The sequence goes on from CAIOJO010000110.1 coordinate 25,134, forward strand.
GACCTTCCCGCGGTCGGCGAGAAGATGGACCCGGAAAACGCCGTCAAGGTCACCATGATGCTGAACGACGGCAAGGTGGCGGAAGCCAACCGGGCCGGCTGCTGGGGCACCTGCCACGAGGACATGGTGTTCATGCCGCACGCCCCGCAGGGCAAGGAAGTCACCAAGTACCTGATGCGCTCGCGGGTCAAGATGACCGCCGAAGGCGGCCCCGATCTCAAGCCGGCCGATGAACTGGCCAAGTTGAAGGCCGACGGGCAGGACCTGGAGTACTGGCAGGCCCGGCTGAACCCCGGCAAGCCGGTGGCGGCCGAGGATGGCTTCGTGCTCGAGAAGCGCGATTTCCACCCGTCGACCACGGTCAGCGCCGAAGGCAAGCTCGAGAACGGCAAATGGGTGGTGGTGCTGAGCCGCAAGCTCGCCGCACCGGCCCCCTACAAGGCCCTGGCCGCCGGCAAGCCCTACACCGTCGGCTTTGCCATCCATGGCGGCTACGCCGCCCGGCGCTATCACTGGGTGTCGTTCGAACA
>CAIOJO010000111.1 GCA_903858635.1 uncultured Telmatospirillum sp.
CCACCTTCGCCTTGAATGCCGGAGTGTGGTTCCGGCGGGTACGCTTTGCCATGGTATTCTCCCCTGATGCGCGGCATCGTCGCCGCTCTCAGGCAGAAAATCCACCTATCCCACTGTCCGAATTTCCCAGGCCGGCTCTGTACAGCCACGCGATCCAAGCTCTTCATTCCCGCCTTGGGCAGCCTCTATGAATCGATCGCGCCGCTGGGAGAACCGCTGGTGCGCTTGACCGCCGGCCTGTTCCTGGTGCCGCACGGGGCGCAGAAGCTGTTTGGATTGTTCGGCGGCCACGGTCTGGCGGCGGCCCAGCAGGCCTTCGCGACCCATCTCGGCCTGCCTGGGGAAATGGCCATATTCGCCGGCTTGATCGAATTCTTCGGCGGCTTGGCGCTGGCTCTCGGCTTGTTCACCCGGGTCGCCGCCGCGCTGGTGGTCGGCATGATGGTGGTGGCGGTGTTTCACGTCCATCTCCCCAATGGCTTCTTCTGGACCGAGAAGGGGTTCGAATATCCTGCCATGTGGGGCCTGCTCGCCCTGGCCTCGGTCTTGCGCGGCGGCGGGCGCTATTCGCTTGACGCCCTGATCGGGCGCGAACTCTGAACAGCCAAGCGGCGAAGGAGAGGGCGATGACGATCACGGTCCGGCCATCCGAGGCGCGCGGCCATGCCGAGCATGGCTGGCTCGACAGCCGCCATTCGTTCTCCTTCGCCCATTACTACGACCCGCGCTACATGGGGTTCCGGGCCCTTCGGGTGATCAACGAGGACGTGATCCAGCCCGCCACCGGGTTTGGGACCCATGGTCATCGCGACATGGAGATCCTCACCTATATCGTCGAAGGTGCGCTGGAACACCAAGACAGCACCGGCGAACGCTCGCAGATCCGGCGCGGCGAAGTGCAGCGCATGTCGGCGGGCAGCGGCATTCGCCACAGCGAGTTCAACGCCTCGGATCAACAGTTGGTCAAGCTGTTGCAGATCTGGTTGCTGCCCGACAGCGAGGGGTTTTCGCCGAGTTACCAGCAGAAGCTGTTCGACGCCGCAGAAAAGCGCAACCGCCTTTGCCTGCTGGCGGCCCGCGACGGAGCCGATGGGGTCCTGTCCATCCATCAGGATGCCTTGGTCTATGCCTCGCTGCTGGATGCCGGCGCTTCCGTCGAGCATAGATTGCGGCCCGGCCGCGGCGCTTGGCTGCAGGTGGTCGACGGTGCCGTGTCGGTCAACGGCCAAGACCTGAAGGCCGGTGACGGCGCCGCCATCGAGGAGGTGCCGGCGATCGCCATAGCGGCACAGACGGCCAGCGAGTTCCTGCTGTTCGACCTGGCCTGAGCGGGCCCGCTCAGACGGGGATGGTCGGTTTGGAGGGCAGGCATGCCCAACCGGCGGTGGCCTCCCCTTGTCGGCGGGCGAACCAGTGGTCATCATAGGAGGGAACGAACGCCCCGATTGGGGCGTCATCCGCCTGCTGTGAAGGGGACGCGCCGTGAAGATCCTTCTTTCCCTGATTGCCGCCGCATTGTTGCTGGTGACCTCCGGTTCCGCCCGGGCCGGTCAAACCTTCGACGCCGTCAAGAAGCGCGGCGCCGTGGTCTGCGGCGTCCATACCGGCCTCGGCGGCTTCGGCGCTCCCGACCAGAAGGGCAACTGGGCCGGTCTTGACGTCGATGTCTGCCGCGCCGTCGCCGCCGCCATGTTCGGGGATAGCGAGAAGGTCAAATACGTGCCCTTGTCGGCCCAGCAACGGCTGACCGCGCTGCAGTCGGGCGAGATCGACATGCTGTCGCGCAACACCACCTGGACCTTGACCCGCGAGGCGGCCAACGGCTTGTTGTTCACCGCCACCAATTTCTTCGACGGGCAGGGCTTCCTGGTGGCGAAGAAGCTGGGGGTGAAGGCGGCTACCGAGCTGAACGGGGCGACCGTTTGCGTGCAGACCGGCACCACGACGGAACTCAATCTTTCCGATTTCGCCCGTGCCAACAAACTCGACATCAAGCCGGTCACCATCGAAAACTTCGAGGAGGCGGCCAGCGCCTTCGTCGCCGGACGCTGCGATGCAATGACCTCGGACAAGTCGCAATTGGCGGCCATCCGGGCCAATCAGACGCCAAACCCGGATGACTACGTAATCCTGCCCGAGTTGATCTCGAAGGAACCCCTGTCGACGGCGGTGCGGCAAGGCGACGACCAATGGTTCAATCTGGTCAAATGGTCGTTCTACGCGATGGTCGAGGCCGAGGAACGCGGCGTTACCTCGGCCAATGTCGATGCAATGACCAAGAGCCCCGACCCCAATATTCAGCGCCTGCTGGGCGCCAGCGGCGACATGGGCAAGGGGCTGGGCGTCGACAACAAATGGGCCTATGTCATCATCAAACAGGTCGGCAATTACGGCGAGAGCTTCGAGCGCAATGTCGGCAAGGCGTCCAAGCTGAAACTCGAGCGCGGCCTGAACGCCTTGTGGAACAAGGGCGGCCTCATGTACGCGATGCCCATCCGCTGAGTCATCGCAGGATTTGAGACGGATAATGCACATCAGTTCGTCATTCCCGCGAAGGCGGGGATCCAGCCGGCGATATGGATCCCCGCTTTCGCGGGGATGACGAAAAGGACCTGAGGGAGCCCATTGCCATGGCCGAGCCGCGTCCTGCCGCTTCTTCCCGACGGTGGTGGAACGACGAGCGGGCTCGCGGGATACTCTACCAGCTGCTCCTGCTGCTCGGTGTTGCCGGGCTGGGCTGGTTTCTGGTCGGCAATACCTTGCGCAATCTGGAGCAGCGGCATATCGCCACCGGCCTCGGCTTTCTCGACCGCGAGGCGGCGTTCGGCATCAGCGAGCATGTGATCGCCTATTCGCCCACCGACAGCTATCTGCGGGCCCTGGTCGTCGGCCTGTTGAACACGCTGGAGATCTCGGTCCTCGGCATTGTTCTAGCGACCTTGCTGGGGGTCGTCATGGGCATCGCCCGATTGTCCAGCAACTGGCTGCTGGCGCGCCTGGCCACCGTCTATGTCGAGACGACGCGCAACATCCCGCTGCTGCTGCAGCTGTTTTTCTGGTACCAGCTGATCACCGAAGGTCTGCCGGTGCCGCGGCAGGCCTTCGACATCTTCGGCGTCGTCTTCCTCAGTAATCGCGGCCTCAAGGTTCCGGCGCCGCTGTGGGACGGCCCGATGCTGGCGGTCACCCTGGCTTTCGCCGTCGCCGTGCCGGCGTCGATTGTGCTGACGGGCTGGGCTGGTCGCCGTCAGGAGGCGACGGGACGCCGTTTTCCCACCGGCCGGGTTGGCGCCGGGCTGATCATCGGACTGCCGTTGCTGGCCTTCCTGGGCGGCGGCGCCCATTTGCGAATCGATCTACCGCATCTGACCGGGTTCAACTTCAGCGGGGGAGCCACCCTATCGCCGGAGTTTGCCGCCTTGCTGGTCGGGCTGGTGGTCTACACCGGGGCCTTCGTCGCCGAGATCGTGCGCGGCGGCATTCTGGCGGTGCCGCATGGTCAGACCGAGGCGGCACTGTCGCTGGGGCTGTCGCGCCTGCAGGTGCTGCGCCTGGTGCTGCTGCCGCAAAGCCTGCGGGTGATCACGCCGCCGCTGACCAGCCAATACCTCAACCTGACCAAGAACTCGACCCTGGCGGTGGCGATCGGCTATCCGGACCTGGTCAGCGTCGCCAACACCGCCATCAACCAGACCGGCCAGGCGGTGGAAGGCGTGTCGATCATCATGGTGGTCTATCTGACCATCAGCCTCGCCCTGTCGTCCTTCATGAACTGGTACAACCGACAAGTGGCCCTCAAGGGCGGGGCAGGCTGAGATGGCCGCCCCCTTGCCCCTTTCGGGTGGGCTGCTGAGCAGACCGCTGGCCTGGTCGCGCCGTCACCTGTTCAATTCGCCGACCAATGCCGTGATGACCGTAGTGGTGCTGTGGCTGCTATGGGCGACGATCCCGCCTGTGGTCGACTGGGCCTTGCTGAAGGCCGTCTGGGTCGGGGACCCGGCGGCCTGCCGGGCGGCCGGTGGCGCCTGCTGGGCCTTCGTCGGGCAAAAGTACCGGCTGATCCTGTTCGGCATCTACCCCTACGAGGAACAATGGCGGCCCCTGCTTGCCATCGTCCTGTTCATCGTCCTGATGCTGGTCTCGGCCCATCCCGCCAGTTGGCGCCGCTGGCTGTTCTGGCTGTGGCTGAGCGGTCTCGCCTTGGTGGCGCTGCTGATGTGGGGCGGGGTGGCCGGCCTTCCCTTCGTCGCCAACGACCGCTGGGGCGGATTGCCGCTGACGCTGGTGCTGTCGACCAGCGGCATCGTCCTGTCCTTTCCGTTGGCGGTGCTGCTCGCCTTGGGCCGCCGGTCCCGCCTGCCCGCGGTGCGGGCCGCTTCGATCGCCTATATCGAACTGTGGCGCGGCGTGCCGCTGGTCAGCGTGTTGTTCATGGCATCCATCATGTTTCCCCTGTTTCTCCCGGAAGGGGTGACCATCGACAAGCTGCTGCGGGCCCAGCTCGGGATCATCCTGTTCACCGCGGCCTATGTCGCCGAAGCGGTGCGGGGCGGCCTGCAGGCGATTCCGCGCGGCCAGGCGGAAGCGGCCGAGGCGCTGGGGCTCGGCTATTGGCAAAAGACCCGGCTGATCATTCTGCCGCAGGCCCTGCGGCTGGTCATTCCGCCACTGGTCGGCCAGTTCATCACCACCTTCAAGGACACCTCGCTGGTCATCATCATCGGTCTCTACGACCTGTTGAGCAGTACCAAGGTGGCGCTGTCCGACCCGCAATGGCGCGGTTTCTACGTCGAAGGCTACATTGCCGCCGCCGGTATCTATTTCCTGTTCACCTTCTCGATGTCGCGCTACAGCCAGTATCTCGAACGGCGCCTAAATCGCGGCCGCATCTGACCGGGGAACCCCTTGACCATGCCGAGTGATGAAATCGTCATTGCGCTGCGAGACGTCAACAAGTGGTACGGCAGCTTCCACGCGCTCCGCGATGTGTCGCTCGCGGTGCATCGCGGCGAGCGGGTGGTGGTGGCCGGGCCGTCGGGTTCGGGCAAATCGACCATGATCCGCTGCATCAACCGCCTGGAAGAGCACCAGGCGGGGGCGATCACCGTCAACGGGGTGGAATTGACCAGCGACGTCAAGTCGGTGGAAGCGGTGCGTCGCGACGTCGGCATGGTGTTCCAGCAATTCAACCTGTTTCCCCATCTGACCGTGCTGGAGAACCTGACCCTGGCGCCAATCTGGGTGAAGAAGATGCGGCGCTCTGAGGCTACCGATCTGGCCATGAGCTATCTGACGCGGGTCAAGATCAGGGAACATGCCGACAAATACCCCGGACAGCTGTCCGGCGGTCAGCAGCAGCGCGTCGCCATCGCCCGCAGCCTGTGCATGAAACCGTCCATCATGCTGTTCGACGAGCCGACCTCGGCGCTCGATCCGGAAATGATCAAGGAGGTCCTCGACGTCATGGTCGAATTGGCCGAAGACGGCATGACCATGGTCTGCGTCACCCATGAAATGGGGTTCGCGCGCCAAGTGGCGGATTCGGTGGTGTTCATGGCCGAAGGCCAGATCGTCGAGACGGCCCCGCCGGCCGAGTTCTTCGCCCATCCGAAGGAAGAGCGGACCCGCCAGTTCCTAAGCCAGATCATCCGTCATTGAGGGGCGCTCATCCGGCTCTGGCTGCGTGGGCTGTGCCGGTGGCCGGTTCTTGGAATCGGTGCTGAAGCGGAAGCGTCCGTACAGAACACAGCCTCGCATCCCGGGATCGCAAGCACGTCCAGCCAAACGCGAACAAGAGCCCTTTTCCTCATGCGGGCAGCCCCAACCGCTCATGCTTCCGGTTTCCTCGGATTCGACACTGGGCCAGCCATTCTAGCACAAGCTGGCGCAATGGCGTTCCGCGATCTGCCCAAGTCCGACATGCTCATAGAAATGGCAACCGTCATGACTGCACGCCAATTGTGCAGTTGACAATTTTGACGATTTTTTGGATCATTGTTGCACTGCAAAATGCCCCTAAAGATTGTCACGCTCGGGGCCCGATGCCGCTCCAGGACAACAGCAATGTTGCATTATTATACCTACGAGTATGGGCGGGTTGAAGCGGACGAAGCCGTTCATGTCTACCGGAACAAGGATGGCCTGATTGGCCTCAGGGTGTTCCACCAACGCCGTGATGGCGTCTGGTCGGAGGGCTATAGCCGTTTCTTCATTTGGGCCGACGATGGAAGCAGCATCGATTTCGAGCGGGAATGGCAGGCCCGGGCCTCCCTGGGCGCCGCAGATGACGCTGCGACAGTGTCGTCGTCCCGGCCGCCCGACGCTCCGGAACGGAGGACTTCGCCCCGTTAGGGTGCCTTCCAAACGACCGCCTCCCTTGACCATGCCGCATCGGCCGGGGTCTACTGCGGGACAGAAATGGGAGGAACGCCATGACCACATCCGCTCAACAGCCCCTGCTTCTGGTTTCCGACGCGCCGGGCGTCCGGACGCTCACCATGAACCGGCCGGAAGCCCGCAACGCCTTGTCGATGGGTCTGATGGGCGCCCTGCTCGACGGCCTCAAGGCAGCGGCCGCCGATGCCTCGGTCAAGGTGGTGGTGCTGGCGGCGGCCGGATCGGTGTTCTCGTCCGGGCATGATCTGCGCGAGATACGGGCCAATCCGGGCAAGGAAGCCTATGCCGCCACCTTCGCCCGGTGCTCGGAACTGATGAAGGCCATCGTCCGCCTGCCCAAGCCGGTCATCGCCAAGGTGCATGCCATGGCCACCGCGGCCGGTTGTCAGCTGGTCTGCTCCTGCGATTTGGCGGTCGCCGCCGAAGGGGCCCGCTTCGCCACCCCGGGAGTCAATATCGGGTTGTTCTGCTCGACGCCGATGGTCGCTCTGTCGCGCTCGGTCGGGCGCAAGGCGGCGATGGACATGCTGCTGACCGGACGCCCGGTCGACGCGACCGAGGCCCTGCAATTCGGCCTGGTCAACCGGGTGGTGCCGGCCGCCGAGCTCGATCGGACGGTGAGCGAATTGGCGGCTTCGATCGCGGTCAAGTCGCCGCTCACCCTGGCCATCGGCAAGGAGGCCTTCTACCGCCAGGTCGAGATGGATCTCGACGACGCCTATGCCTATGCCTCGGAGGTGATGACCACCAACATGCTGGCCGCGGACGCGGCCGAGGGGATCGACGCCTTTCTCGGCAAGCGGACGCCGGTCTGGCGCGGCTGCTGATGAGCCAGAGCGAGGCCGCCGGCGATCTGTGGGTGTTCGGCTACGGCTCGCTGATGTGGCGGCCGGGGTTCCCGCATCTGGAGGCCAAGCAGGCCTTGCTCGAGGGCTATCATCGCTCGTTCTGCGTCTATAGCCGCTATTGGCGGGGTACCCCGGAACGCCCCGGCCTGGTCCTCGGCATGACCCCGGGCGGGCAATGCCGGGGCGCCGCATTCCGGGTGGCCATGACCGAGCGCGCGGCGGTCATCGATTATCTGGCCGAACGCGAACTGGCCGCCTATGCCTATGTCGCGGCCTTCCTGCCGACCGAGATCGAGGGCCGGACGGTCGAGGCCTACAGCTTCATCGCCAACCAGGACCACCATCACTACGCCGGCGACCTGTCGCTGCAACAGGCGGCGCAGATCATCATGGATGCCGAAGGCAAGGCGGGGCTCAATCGCGATTACCTGATCAATACCGTGCGCGAACTCGAGGCCCGTGGCTTCGTCGAGCCGGAACTGCACGACTTGCTGCGTGAGGTCGAGACCCTGACCGGCATCATCGACCAGGGCGGCGGCATCTAGTGGATAAAATCCAACAGATATCACCCTATTGAGGATTCCCGGTGACTCGCGGATGTGCGAGTCTGTGGGATGCGCCCAGGGATCATCTTTGAAGTGAATGCCGCCGACCGTGTCCGATTGGAAGCGATCGTGGCG
>CAIOJO010000112.1 GCA_903858635.1 uncultured Telmatospirillum sp.
AATCGTGGCACCATTCCGGAGGGCGACGGGCACGACGAGGGCTTGATGCGTCATAGCGAAATCCTTCTGAGGCTTTGAACACCCGAAGGATATCAATCCTTCCGAATGCTCGCCGCCTCATAGGATCTCCGTGCCGGTGGGAAAAGACTCTCGCCGCTGCGCGGCGATCACCGGCACGGAGGCCGGTGCCACTGGGCTGGGTTTGGGCGACCTTACCCCGCCACCGTCTCCAATTCGGCTTCGCGGGCGATGTCGAGCAGGCGGGCCAGGAGGTCGGGTTCCTGGGCACCGGCTACGGCGTAGCGATCGGCGAAGATGTAGCAGGGCACGCCACTGACCCCCAGGCGATGCATGCGGGCGTTTTCCGCTTCGATGGCGGGAATGCCGGCACCGCTCAACAGATAGGCTTCAACCGCCTTGCCAGGCAGTCCGCAGGCCTCGCCAAGGCGACGCAGCACGCCGATATCGCCGATATCCTGGCCGTCGATGAAATAGGCCTGGAAAATCGCTTCAACCAGTTCGGCCTGGCCACTCTTTCCGGAAGCAAAATGAATGATTCGCTGCGAATTGACGCTGCTCGGCGTGCGCTTGATGCGGTCGAAGGCAAAGGGAATACCCTCCGCCTCACCGGCGGCGGCGGCGGCGCTGTGCAGTCGGTGGATGCGGTAATTGCTGCCGAACTTGCGCTCGAGGTAGATCTGCCGGTCGAGCCCGCCGGCCGGCATTTCGGGATTGAGCAGGAAGGGCCGCCAGCGGATTTCGGGGACGACGTCGGGCCGTCGCGCCAGCGCCCGCTCGAGGCGGTGCTTGCCGATATAGCACCAAGGACAGATGGTGTCGAAGATGACATCTATTCTCACGCCGGCAGCATAGCATGATCGATCGCTCAGCGGCAGAGGGGTGGAGGAGATTCCGAAAGGGGAAGGACGGCATGGGGGGCTATCGGCGGAGGCCGGCAGGGAGGCCGGCCTCACTGAAACACACGCCGCTGGTCAGAGCATATCGCTGCGGGCGCGGCCGACCAGGCTGCCGACGTCGTCGTCCGGTTGCAGGTCGGCGGCGCCGACCCGGACCCACACCTTGACCGGCTCGTAGACTTCCTTGACGGCGAAATCGGTGTAGGCCAGAACCCCGGCGATGCGGTTCATGACGATTTCCGCCTCCGCCTTCGGGGTATCCGGCAGCACCACGCAGAACTCGTTCTCCTCGTAGCGGGCGGTCAGGTCTTCGCCACGCAACAGGCCGGTGATCCACTGCGCCACCTGCAGGCGGAGATGTTCCGCCTGCTCTTCGCCGAAGCGTAGGCGGATGCCTTCGACGTCCGGCACCCGGAAGAACATGATCGACAGATGGCGTCCGTGCGAGGCGGCGAATCCGACCCGCGCCTCAAGGTAGCGGTCCAGAAAGGCCCGATTGTAGACGCCGGTCGCGGCGTCGCGACTTAGGCCCTGCAGGGTGCGCCCCAAGGCCTCGCGGATCGTCCAGCGGAAGCGCTGCCGCCTGACCAGGGTGAGCACCGAGCTTTTCAGTTCCACCGGGTTGACCGGACGGTTGAAGTAGCCGTTCGCACCATGGTGGTAGGCCACCGACTCGCTGACATTCCCCGCCTCGGCGAGGACCAGCACCGGCAGGTTGAACAGACGCGGATTGTTGCGGATATGGGCGCAGAGGTCGAGATAGGGAGCAACCTCGCCGACCGGCAGAACCAGGGAGGCGTCGAAATTGCCCCGCCCAAGCAGGTCGTCGGCCTCGTAGGGATTGGCCGCGATGGTGACCTTGGCGCCGGACAATACCTTGATTTCGTTTGCCGCCGGGGCCCCGACCACCAACAGGGGATAATCGGCCTCCACCGTGACACGCGGCGGAAAGGGACCGATATCGACGCCGAAGTGCCGTGCCGTGGCGCCGCGCTGGTGCAGTTCGGCGCACATGATGGCAAGGCGCACCAAGGGACGCAGCCGGGCCACCAGTTTGTTGTCGTCCAGGGGCGGCGACAGCACGTCGTCGATGCCGGCGGCCACCGCCAACGCCTTCAATTCCGGTGAGCGCGAGGCGGCCACCAGGCAGATCGGGATATCGGCGCAGACCGGGATTTCTTTCAGCGCCTTGGCGAAGGCGACCGGATCGGTGGCTGGACCTTCGGCCAGAAGGATGGTGTCGGGATGTTCCTGCCGGGCGGTGGCCAGCGCCGCCTCCTGACTTCCCACGGTTCGCCCTTCGTAACCGTGCCGGCGGACTTTCTGCAAAAGCTCCTGCCCAAGGGCTGGATCGTCGGAGACGATTAGAATGTTGGCCAAGTGAATCATCCGACAATCCGCCCTCAGTCGTTTGTTTGACGCGGCAGCATAATACGAAATTCTGTTGCTCGGTAGAGGCCGGGAACTCCACTTCTCGCCGCCTGTTGCAATTGGCGGCGTCAACGGAAGGGGATGGGCGTGAACAACAGCGACGGCCATCGGCACAAGCGCCCCGCCGCCCTCGTCAAATGGGCGCAGCGCCTGGCGCCGCTCCTTAGTCTCGTCATCTTCGCCACCGCCCTGCTGCTGTTGCATCACCTGCTGCGCCGCATTCATCTGTCGGACGTGGCGCGCCAGGTCGGGCAGACGCCGCCGCGCAGCCTGTGGTCGGCCTTGTTTCTGACCGGCGCCAGTTATCTGGCGCTGGCCGGGTTCGATGGTCTTGGCGCCCACTATATCGGGCGCCGCCTGTCAGCCGGGCGCATCCTGCTGATCTCGTTCGTCAGCCATGCGGTCAGCCACACCGCCGGCTTCGCCACCCTGACCGGCGGCGCCATCCGTTACCGCCTGTATTCGGCGGTCGGATTGTCGGCGGCCGAGGTGGCCGGAGTCGTCGCTTTCTGCAGCCTGACCTTCGGGCTGGGAGCCTGCAGCCTGGCGGCCTTGGCACTGCTGGCCGAGCCGACGCTGCTGTCCTCGGTCCTGCGCTTCCCGGCCGGCTTGTTGCGTGCCCTGGGGGCGTTTCTCGCGGTGGCGGTCGGCGGCTATGTGCTGTGGGGCGCCTTGTCGCCCCGACCGCTCAGCATCTTTGGTCGCTCCTACGCGGTGCCGCGGCCACACACCGCCGGCCTGCAGATCGCCGTCGCCGCCTCCGATCTGGCCCTGGCCGCCGCCGCCCTGTTCGTCTTGCTACCGGAAGCGTTGCGTCCAAGCTATCCGGCCTTCCTGGGGGCCTATGTGGTGGCCAATCTGCTCGGCCTGCTGGCGCATGTGCCGGGTGGCCTGGGGGTCTTCGACGCCGCCATCCTGGTCCTCACCCCCGGCGCTCCGCCGGATGTGGTGCTGGGCGCGCTGCTGCTGTTCCGCTGCCTCTATCAACTGCTGCCGCTGTCCTTGGCGGCGCTGTTGCTGCTGGGGTACGAACTGCTGGAACGCCTGCCCAATGTAGGACACCGGCTGGGCCGGCCGTTCGATGAGTTGGGGCCGCCGCTGCTGGCCATGCTGGTGTTCGCCACCGGCGCCGTGACCCTGTTCGTGCAGGCCGCACCGGCGGCGATGGTCAGTGCCGGGCGGACCGCCATGGCAATGGCCGAGGCGGCGATCGGTGCGATCCTGATGGTGCTTGCCCGAGGGTTGAACCGGCGCGATCGGCGGGCCCGGTTGGCCGCCGTGGCCTGCATGGCGCTGCTCGCCGCGGTCGGGCTGGCAAGGGATCCGTTTGCGCCGCGGCCGGTTGTCTGGGCGTTGCTGGGGGTGATCCTGGCCCTATCGGGTCCCTTGTCCGGACCGGTGGCCGGTCTGCTGCCGCCGCCGCTGTCGGCCCCCTGGGTCATGGCCATCGGCGTCGTGGTGGCCGGCGCCTGTTCACTGACCTGGTGGGACGGGCGCACCCAGCTCGCCTCGGCGCCCGCCTTGCACGCCGCCCTATTGGCCGATGGCGGGGCCGTTGCCATCTTCGTTCTGCTGGTCAGCCTGGGGCACCGCAGGTAGCCGGCATTCTTCCTTCCCGCGCCGCCGGCACGGAAATGAATTGGGCAACAGAGCAGGGATGACCCGGCTCAGACCTTGGCGCGGTTGGGGGCCCTCGGCGCATGGTCGACGGGCTTGGCGCGGCTGGGGCCGGGCCGATGCACGCCGCCCGACAGCATGATGGTTTCCATCAGGCGTTGCGCCGCTTTACGGAATTCGCTGTCGGCCCCCAGCAGGCAGGCCTTGCCGAACAGCATGCGGGCCTCGGTCAATTTGGCGCCGCGGGCCTTCATATCGTCGCCGGTGGCCAAGCGCATGGCGTCGTGCAGCAGTTTATCCGTCGCCCGCATATTGGCGTTGCATTCCAACGACCGCGCTTGCAGAAGCGCCTTTTGCTTGAAGGGCAGGGGAAGGGTCTTGTCGGTGCACAAATCCTTGATCCGCTGATGCAAGCGCTCGGCATCATTGGGCTTCGCATCGCGCATCTTTTCAAGCGTTTCGCGCACGATGTTCTGCATGCGCTCGATCGCTTTTTTCTGCGCTTCCTGTTGCGCCTCGGTCGGGGTCGAGGTTCGAAAGAACATGTGACACCTTTAATAGGTACTATCGGAACATACTCCCATCCTCAACCGAAGGAAAGGCCTTTTGAAGTAGCCACAAGAGCGCACTGCAATATAGCTATTTGCGATACCGTGAAATCTATCCTCTACGCTGAGAGCGTGATCAATCGATGGTTTGGACGACTTGTCAATCCGCAGGATACAAGGCAAACGAATCGACTTCGTGCGGGATGAGTTCGTCGTTCGGATCTTTGCGGCACCGCACCATTGGCGATCCTGTTCAGGGACAAAGAGTGCAATTTTATGCTACCCAATCGCCGGTGGGACGGTTATTCCACAAAGGAATAGCTAGACTTCAGAATACCGGGCAGCCACCGAGACTGCTTGTTTTCCCTTGCCCCCAAGTATTGAGCGCAGCCCGTGATACTTCGCCAACTCTGGGAGATACCGAGAGCCGGACAGCGCTGGCTGCCCGGCTCGGCAAGCGGGGCTTCCGAATTCAGCCGGCCCTGATGCGCCCGATGAACGCATCGACTTCCCCATCGAGCACATCCGATTGCCGCGCCAGCTCGATCGCCGCGGAAACCACCCGTTGGGCGTTCTCCCCGGTCTGCTCGGCCACCTCGGTCACACCGGAGATATTGCGGGTCACCCGGTCGGTGCCGTCGGCGGCCAGTTCGACATTGCGGGTGATCTCCCGCGTCGCCGCCCCTTGTTCCTCCACCGCCGAGGCGATACTGGCCGATATCTCACTGATATGCCCGATGGTTTCGGTGATGGTCTTGATCGCCTCGACCGCTTCCCGGGTGGCATCCTGCACCGAGCCGATCTGGGCGCCGATCTCGCCGGTGGCCTTGGCCGTCTGGGTTGCCAGGTTCTTCACTTCGTTGGCAACCACGGCGAATCCCTTGCCGGCCTCGCCGGCGCGCGCCGCCTCGATGGTGGCGTTCAGGGCCAGCAGGTTGGTTTGCGCGGCGATGTCATTGATCAGATTGATCACCTCGCCGATCTGGGCGGCGGCATCGGCCAGGCCGGTGACGATTTGATCGGTATGGCGCGCCTGATCGACCGCGGTGGTGGCAACGGCGCTGGCATTGGTCACCTGCCGGCCGATCTCGTCGATGGAAGAGGAGAGTTCCTCGGCGGCGGCGGCGACGGTCTGCACATTGCTCGAGGCCTGTTGCGAGGCGGCGGCCACCGCGGCAGCCTGCCGACTGGCCTCGGTCGCCGCCGTGGACATGGTTTCGGCGGTTCCCCGCATTTGGTTGGCGGCCGTCGCAACACGGTGCATCACGGTCTTGACGGTTTGCTCGAAATTGTCGGCCAGGCGGCCCATGCTGCGGCGCTTGTCCTGTTCTGCCTGCTGTTTCAATTCCTCCTGCGCCGCGGTCAATTCGCGCATGCGGAGGGCATTCGCCTTGAATACGTCCAAGGCGCGCGCGATATGGCCGACCTCGTCGCCGCGCCTGGTGAAGGGAACCCCGACATCGAGCCGGCCGGCGGCCAATTCGTCGATAGTGGCGGTGATGGTGATCAAGGGCCGCGCCACGCCCCGGGCGAACAGCCAGGCGACCACCATGCCGAGGCCGGCCACCGCCAGCGAAATGAGCAGTGCCTTGGTCCGGCTGGCGACATATTGGGCGGCGTATTCGCTGGAATCCATGGTGAGTTCGACCACCGCCACCGGCTTGCCGGAATAGTCGAGAACCGGCGTGGCCAGCACCGCCACCGGAATCGCGCCGCGCATTCCCCGCTGCAGGACGGTCTGCCCCGATAGTGCCGATTTCCATTCGGCGGATCCGAGGAAAGGCTTCTCGGCGCTGTTGGCCAGCACCTTGATATCGCCCTTGGGATCGCTGACCAGGATGGCCAGATCGATGCCGAAGCGGCGCTTATATTCGTCGACGAAGGCCTGACCGACCGTCAGCCCGAATTCCACCGTACCGATCGCCTTGCCGGCCGATCGCACCGGCAGCACGGCGCGATTGCCCAGCCCGGCAACGCCGTTTTCCAAGCCGACCACCGGCTGTCCGCTGCGATTTGCTTCAACCACCGTCTGGCGGAACGAGGACAGATCATCGCCGAACTTGCTCGGCAGATGTATGCGCAGGAACGAGGTGGCCGGCGCCAGATGGAACTGGAACTGGTCGACTCCGGCGCCCTTGCTGAGGGCGGCGAAACCGGGGGCGAACAACGCGGCAAGCCGCTCGCGGTCACCGGCGGCGAAGGCCTCCTGCACCTCGGGGATGCCGGCGACCAATTGCGACAGGGCGCGCGCCGTATCGGTGTCACTGCGCAGCGCCGCTTCAAAGGCCTGATGAAAGCCGTCCAACTGGCGCCGCTCGGCGCTTTCGATGGTGGTGGAAAGATTATCTAGTGGATAAAATCCAACAGATATCACCCTATTGAGGATTCCCGGTGACTCGCGGATGTGCGAGTCTGTGGGATGCGCCCAGGGATCATCTTTGAAGTGAATGCCGCCGACCGTGTCCGATTGGAAGCGATCGTGGCG
>CAIOJO010000113.1 GCA_903858635.1 uncultured Telmatospirillum sp.
GCGGCCAAGGGGCCGGATGGCCCCGCTAAGGCAGAGGGGGTAAAACCAAGGCTGGCCCTTTCGCACTGGATTGTTGGCGGCGACTATGCAAAATGTGCCCAGCTTTCAGCCCAAGCCGCCCGCACCCGAGGCGGCTGCACCCATTTCCGCGAGGCGCCCGCCATTCCTGACGAGGTCGGGGGCCCCAGTTGATAAGCCGATCGGAGGAGAGAATGACTGTACGCGTCGCCATCAATGGTTTTGGCCGTATCGGCCGGATGGTATTCCGCGCTGCCGCGAAAGAATTTTCGGACATCGAGATCGTCGGCATCAACGACCTGCTCGACCCCGACTACTTGGCCTATATGCTGAAATACGATTCGGTGCACGGTCGCTTCAATGGCGAGATCGCGGTCGACGGCAATGCTTTGGTGGTCAACGGCCGGAAGATCCGCCTGAGCGCCGTCAAGGACCCGGCCGAGCTGAAATGGAACGAGGTCGATGCCGACGTCGTGGTCGAGTCCACCGGCCTGTTCCTGACCACCGAATCCTGCCAGAAGCACCTCGCCGCCGGGGCCAAGAAGGTGGTCCAGTCCGCTCCTTCCAAGGACGACACGCCGATGTTCGTCTACGGCGTCAACCACGCCAAATATGCCGGCGAGGCCATCGTTTCCGCCGCCTCCTGCACCACCAACTGCCTGGCCCCGGTAGCCAAGGTCCTGCATGACAACTGGGGCGTCAAACGCGGTCTGATGAGCACCGTGCATGCCGCCACCGCCACCCAGAAGACCGTCGACGGGCCCTCGTCCAAGGATTGGCGCGGCGGCCGCGGCATCCTCGAGAACATCATCCCGTCCTCGACCGGTGCCGCCAAGGCCGTCGGCAAGGTCATCCCGGAGCTGAACAAGCTCCTCACCGGCATGTCGTTCCGCGTCCCCACCTCGGACGTTTCGGTGGTCGACCTCACCGTCGAACTGGTCAAGGAAGCCTCCTACGAGGAGATTTGCCGGGCGATGCGGGTTGCCTCGGAAGGTCCGCTCAAGGGCGTCCTCGGCTACACCGAGGAAAAGGTGGTCGCTTCCGACTTCCGCGGCTGCAACCTGCCGTCGATCTTCGATGCCGACGCCGGCATCGCCCTGGACAGCACCTTCGTCAAGGTGGTGGCCTGGTACGACAACGAGTACGGCTACACCTGCAACATGCTGCGCTTCGTCCGGCATGTGGCGGGTCTTCGCTAAGAGACCCGACGGGGGAGGCGAAAAGCCATGTTTCGTACACTTGACGACCTCGATGCGCGCGGCATGCGGGTGGTGGTTCGGTCTGACCTGAACGTGCCGGCCAAGGACGGCAAGGTCACCGACAGCACCCGCATCGATCGCTCGGCCGGCACCATCCGTGAGTTGGCCGAGAAGGGGGCCCGCGTCATCGTGCTGACCCATTTCGGCCGGCCGAAGGGACGCGAGGAGAAATACAGCCAGAGGCTCCTGGTGGAGCCTTTGGCCAAGGCGCTCGGACGGCCGGTGGCCTGGGCCGATGACGTGATCGGTCCCGATGCCGTCGAAGCCGTCAACAAGATGAAGGATGGCGACGTTCTCCTGATGGAGAACGTCCGCTTCCATCCGGAAGAGGAAAAGAACGACCCGGTCTTCGCCCGGCAACTGGCCGATCTCGGGCAGGCCTATGTCAATGACGCCTTTTCGACCGCGCACCGGGCGCACGCCTCGACCGAGGCGATCGCCCGGCTGCTTCCGGCCTATGCCGGCCGGCTGATGCAGGCCGAACTGGAGGCCCTGGGCAAGGCGCTCGAGCATCCGGAGAAACCGGTGGCGGCGGTGGTGGGCGGCGCCAAGGTATCCACCAAGCTCGACCTGCTGGGCAATCTGGTCGCCAAGGTCGACCTGCTGATCATCGGCGGCGGCATGGCCAACACCTTTCTGTTTGCCCAAGGGGTGGCGGTCGGCAAGTCGCTTTGCGAGAAGGAGATGGCCGACACCGCCCGCCAGATCCTCGACAAGGCGAAGACCGCCAAATGCCACATCCTGCTGCCGACCGACGTGGTGGTGGCCGCAGCGTTTGCCGAGAACACCCCCAGCCGGGTGGTGCCGGTCAATGCCGTGCCGGACGACATGATGATTCTCGATGCCGGCCCGGCCAGCGTCGAATCCATCATCGATCGGATCAATGGCTGCAAGACCTTGGTGTGGAACGGGCCCCTTGGCGCCTTCGAGATTGCCCCCTTCGATGCGGCGACCAATCTGGTGGCCCAGGCCGCCGCCCAGCGCACCAGGCAAGGCAAGCTGCTGACGGTGGCCGGCGGCGGCGACACCGTCGCGGCGCTGGCCAAGGCCGGGGTGGAAGACCAGTTCACCTACGTCTCGACAGCCGGCGGCGCGTTCCTCGAATGGCTCGAAGGCAAGGAGTTGCCCGGCGTTGCCGCTTTGACGTCGAAGGCCTCGGGCTGCGGCTGCGGCGGCGCCCACTGATCGTCGCCCGGCGCCATGCTGCCGCATCTTTAGGGGGGGCGCCGAGCAACGATTGTTCCGGACAGGCAGTCCGCCCATATGTTAATATGACTTGTTACGAATCGGCTGTCCGCCTTTGGGCAAGCCGAGGCCGGAGCGAGAAAAGTGGCCCACGGTGGCATTTCCAAGGTCGGTGGCGGCAATGTGACGGTGCTTCCGCCGCAGCGCGAAGCAGCGGCGACGTCGCATAAGTCGGCGGCTCCGAAGACGCCAGGCACGGCCAAGACGCAGCATGCGACGACGCATCATCCGGTGACCGTCGAAGGCCAGGCCCCGAGCCGGCACACGCCGCGTGGGACGCATCTCAACATCCTGGTCTGACTTCGGTCGGGGCCCCACCATATTTTTCTGTCTTGCCTGCACCATCGGGCCGGTTTCACACTGGTCCCCATGAGCGACCTTCCTCGCCAGCATGTCCGACTGATTCCCGAAGGCGACGAGCGCGAGCGCTTGGTCTGCAATCAATGCGGCTATGTCTTCTACGAGAACCCGAAGATCATCGTCGGCGCCGTCTGCACCTGGAACGACGCGGAGTTCCTGTTATGCCGCCGCGCCATCGAGCCGCGCCGCGGCTTCTGGACGATGCCGGCCGGGTTCATGGAACTGTCCGAGACGACCGAACAAGGGGCGATGCGCGAGGTGTGGGAGGAAGCGCGGGCCAAGGTCGAGATCGACACCCTGCTCGCCATCTACAATCTGCCGGTGATCAGCCAGGTGCATATGATCTTTCGGGCCCGCATGCTGTCGCCCGATTTCGCGCCCGGGCCGGAAAGCGAGGCGGTGGCGCTGTTCCGTTGGGAGGACATCCCGTGGAGCGACCTGGCCTATCCCAACGTCGCCTGGTCGCTGCGCCACCATCGCGCCCTGGTCGGCCAAACCGGCTTCGCCCCGCGCGGCATCCCCGAGGATTGATAGGCTCCGCCGGCGCCCGGATCATCGGCCCTCACTGGGGATGCATGCGCCGTACCCGCTGCAGTTTGGCCTGCCAATCCTCGTCGTCCTGACGTATGCGCGCGACGACGGAGGGACCCATTTCACGCCAGCGGTCGATCGCCTCGTTGAAGCCCGCCTGCGCGGCTGCCAGGCAGCCTGCGCTAGGCAACGTCTGGTAGCAGAGGATCTTCCAGGTGTTGATGAAGCTACTGCAGGTGGTCCAGCTGTAACCGAAACTCCAGAAGCCGAAACCGATGAAATAGTAGTTCACTTCCCAGCCGCGCAGGTCCATGCCTCGCCAATGCAATAAGCGGTGCCGGTAATACTCGGGATATCGGAAGCTGAACAGCATCGAGTCCAGGCTGCCCAGGAAATTCTGAAAGTCCATCAAGCCGATGGATCTGGTCGAACCGTCGGGATTGAAGGCGAAACGGCATACCCGTTCCATCATTCCGTCGCGCCTCGACAATTCGTTGCGCAACACCATTTCCGAAATCTCGTAGCCGGGAAACTTGGCTAAATCCTTATAGGTCAGCCATATCCAGCGGCCGGTCCAGGGCGTCTGCGTCCCGCCCGTCTTGGCGCCTATATAATTGGCCACCCCCCACATCTGGCTGACCGTGATCTTCTCAAAGCGCACCTGCCTGCCCGGCGACAATTAGGATTGCCGGTCCAGCGACGATTATGATTGCCGGTAAGGTTGCCCGCCAGGGCC
>CAIOJO010000114.1 GCA_903858635.1 uncultured Telmatospirillum sp.
CCGATCCTGCGGGCGGCGCTGCTTGCCCATCAGGTCAAGTATTCCATCACCCCCGACCTTGAACTGCAAACCAAGGCCGCGTAACTTGATCAAACGGCAACGCCTGCCGAGCGAATTTCAACACGGCGCGGGACAATTCCCGCCCCCAACGCATTGACCATTGATCCATGCGCGGTCTGCGTACCGGTGTTGTTGCCGATGAATCCCGCTTCGTTGCCGTTGCCGATGGTCAGGTTGCCGACATTGACCAGCTGGGCGCCATTGGACGGTACGATGGCTCCGGCCACTCCGGCGCCAGCCAGGGTGCTGGTTCCGACGACTTGCCAAGTGCCCGGGGCCGACAATATGGTTCCGAAAGGATTCTGGCTGAAGATTGCTCCGGTCAGAAAGTTGGTTGCGCTGTTTGTCACTGCGATTTGTTGAACATTGCTGTCGCCGAGGCCATTCGACGAAGCGACAGTGATCGTATCCGTCGTCGCGCTGCCGGTTGTCACGCCGGTATAGGTGACGGTGGCAAGCTCGGCATCGACCTGGGTCAGGCTTCCCGACAAGGTCACTGTGTTCGAGCCGGAGCCGCTGACATGCCCTCCGATCTTCGCCGATGCGGACAGGGCGCCAGACTGGTCCGACAACACGACGGTGACGGTTTCCGCCGCGCTCTGGCTGTTGCTGTCGGCGATCTGCAGTCCCGAGATCGGGTTCGCCTGACCCTCGGCGACGGTGACGGCGGAGGGCGCTGTCATCACCATCGACGAGGTGACCGGCGCCGAGAAGAACTCGACCATCGACAGGCCACCGATGTCGGTGGCGGTTACCTCGAGCGATAATCCGGCGGTGCCGGCCGGCACGACGCCGCTGAACGTGCCTCCGTTGAATGACAGCCAATTGGGCAGCGCCGATCCATCTGCCTGGCTGGCAGTAAGGGTGAAAGCCTGGCCCTGCGGATCGGTGAAGGTGGCGGCCGGCAGCGCAAACGCGATCGACTGATGCGTCGTCCAGGCCTGATCTGCCGTTTGATTGGTGACCTGGGGTATTGCCGTGGTGATGGTTTGATCGGTGAATTGCAGCGTGGTGTCGTCATAGAGCGTGGCGATGCCGTTGCTTCTTGGGCCGGCCACTTCCGTGACCAGCAGGCCGCCGTGGCCGTCGGGCGCAATGGCATAGTCCACCTTCGGATCGGCAAAGATCACCTTGTCGGCGCCGCCGCCCCCATAGATGGTGGCATTGCCAGAGCCAAGGAAGAAACGATCGTTGCCTCTTCCACCAATCAGCGTGTCATTGGCCGAATTTGCGATGAAGACGTCGCCGGCATTGTTGCCGATGGCCATCTGGATGGTCGTGCCATAGGCGATGGCGATATTGTCGGTGGGCAGGCCGGCCGAGGTGGCGGTCACGGCATTGTTGACGACCCAGTTGGCTGGGGCCGAGGCGACGGTGGAACTGAGGCCGCCGGGGTTCAAATTGATGATCACGGAACTGCTGCAGCCCGAAAAATCGAAATTGGTGACCCCACCGACGGCGGCGCCCACCCAAATGCATTGGGCGGGCGCATTGTCGGTAAATGCATAGCTCTGGCCATAGGAGGTCTTCGCTGATCCTGCCGTCAGGCCATTCTGATTGGCGCCGTAGAGGTATTGCAGGGCCAGGACATCGAGCAGCGGCAGCGTTGCCGGATAGACACCGGCCAAGGGGGAATAGGCCGCGGCCGGATTTGGCAGCTCTTCGCCAACCAGATAATCCATATTGATATCGGCAGCGGGCAGTCCTTCGGCGGCTATGGAAGCCGGCGACAGCTCGGAGTAATCCTGTAGATGGAAGAAATTCCCAAGTTCATGGAGCGCGACGTAGGAAAGCGGAGCGGCGGTCTGGGCATTGTTGAGGAACCAGATTTGCGCCTGATCTGTCGTGCCCGAGGGATCGAATACGGTGAGACCGCCAAAATTCGTCGAATATGTTGTACCAAAACGAAGATTCGACGACGGCGAATCGGCCATCTGGATGAAGTTGACGTTGGCGACCGAAGCGTACATCGACATGGCCTGTTGGACCACCGTCTGTTCTGCCGCGGTGAGGGGCCGAAAATTGGCTATCGTGCCGTAGATCGGAAACGGATCGGTCGGCACTGCCGTCTCGAAGCTGTAGGTCACGGTCGTCGGGGTGCCGGGCAGATGGGTCGCTGATGCTTGGGAAACGTAGCCGCTCAAATCCCCGCCGATGAGTGGGTTTGATGTGGCGCTCACCAGCACTGGGGTGGTGCCCAGCAAGACACCATTCGCGGTGGCATTTATCGTCACGACCAAGCGGGCCGGCTCGCTGGTCGGCATCAGTCCCGACAGCGTCTGGGTCGCCGGGTTGAACGACACCCAGGAGGGGAGGGCCGAGCCATCCAACTCACTGGCACTGTAGGTCAGCGATGCGCCTTGCGGCGCGGTGAAGAGGCCGGACGGAAGGGTGAAGGAGAACTCCTGCCCCGGATTCGCCCCTTGCGGGTATAACGCGGTCAATGATGCCGTCATAGCGTGTATCCGCCGATCCCCAATGAACGGTCAGGGGCGACAATGTGCGGCGCCCACAGTCTTTGAGGCCGGTTCCGCATGGGATATCGACGATACTCTCGCCGTAGAGGTGTATTTACAAGGCCTCTCGCAAGATAGAGCAAGCCTTTATTGTCATTCTAACGCTCTGTCGAGCGCTGACAACCGTCCGAGCCGGAGATCGAACCTGTTCTCGGATCGACCGCTAGGGGTGTTTCAACCGTGAGTATTTAAGTTAGGCGGCGGGGAAGGCACTCTCGTGGTCCGATCCTGACGCTTGGGTCAGTGGCGTCAGATTCCTAACCATTAGGTCAATCGGTAATGTCGTTGAAATAGTTCGAGCGTGAGGAGCGCCCAGATCAGCTTTTCGTGATTTGACCGCCGAGCGCTGTGCTGGTCCAGCATGGTCTTCAGCATGCCGGGGCGCCAATAGTGCCGGGTGCGCGAGTCCTGGCCCAGCAGGTGGTCGTAGACGAAATCCTTCAAGGTGGTGCGGAACCATTCGTTGACCGGCAGCCGGAAGCCGACCTTGGGCCGGTTCAGGATCTCGGCCGGCAGGATGTCCCGCATGGCCCGACGCAACAGCCATTTCTGTTCGCCGCGACGGATCCGGCAGCCGTCCGGATAACGGGTCACCAGGGCCGCCAATTCGTGATCCATGAACGGCATGCGCGCTTCGATCGAAGCGGCCATGGTCATGCGGTCGCCGCGTTCCAGCAGATTGTCCGGCAGCCACGAGGTCTGGTCGAAATAGAGCATGCGGCGCAGCGGCGTCTGGTCTTCGGCAACCGCGAAGGGCCGCGCATCGGCCGGCCGCGGCGGCGCCTCGATGGCCGACAGGCGGTCGCGTTCGGCCAGGCTGATGGCGCCGAACCATCGCGGCAGCCGTTCCCGCGGGTCGGTCAGGCCGAAGCTCTTGATCAGCGTGGAGATCCGGTAATAGCGGGAGGGCAAAAGCCCGACCAGGGGCTCGATCAGCCCATGGTGCAGGCCCTGGGGCATCAAAGCCTGATAGACCGCCACATAGGGCTCGAACAAATGCTTGGGATAGCCGGCCAGAAGTTCGTCGGAACCCTCGCCGGTGAGCACCATCTTGACGCTTTTCGCCGCCTCGCAAGACAACAGATAGATCGGCACATCGGCGGTTTCGGCCAATGGAGCGTCGCGGTAGGCGATCAGGCGCGGCAGCAGGGCCATGACGTGCTCGGCGGCGACGACGATTTCGTGGTGGTTCGTCTTGAACCGCTCGGCGACCAGCCGGGCATAACGCAGCTCGCTGTATTGGCTCTCGCGGAAGCCGACCGAAAAGGTGTTGATCGGCATGTTGCTGTGTCGCGTCATCAAGGCGACCACCGCCGAGGAATCGACCCCTCCCGACAGAAAGGCGCCGAATGGCACGTCGGAGACCATGCGCAGGCGGATGCATTCGTCGAGCCGGTCGGCGAAGGCGCCGACCGCATCCTCGGCGGCGGCAACCTGCACCGGGCGCTCGCCACCATCGGGAGGCAGATAATAATCGCGGACGATCAGCTTGCCGTCCTTCCACACCCCGTAGGCGCCGGGACGGAGCTTGGCGATGCCCTTGAACAGGGTGTGGGGACCCGGGACGTAGCGGTATTGCAAATAGTCCGAAACCGAATTGAGGTCGAGTTCCGCCTTGACCTTCGGGTGGACCAGCAAAGCTTTGATTTCCGACGCGAAAATCAGCGTGTCATGGTGCTGCCAAAGATACAGGGGCTTCTTGCCGAAGCGGTCGCGGCCCAGCACCAGTTGTTCGCGGGCGGCATCCCAGATGGCGAAGGCGTACATGCCGCGCAGCCGGCGGACACATTCCGGACCCCAGACGCGATAGGCGTTGAGCAGAACTTCGGTGTCCGAGGTGGTGGCGAACTCCTGTCCTTGTCGGCGCAGATCGTCTCGTAATTCCTTGAAATTGTATATCTCACCGTTGAAGACCAGGGCGGTGGCACCATCCGGCGAGCACATCGGCTGATCGCCGGTGACAAGATCGATGATGGCCAGACGGCGATGCCCCAGGGCGATCGCATGGCGGTCGTCCCGCGTCTTGGCGAAATACTCGCCCTGTCCATCCGGTCCGCGGTGGGCGATGGCGTCGTTCATGCGCTGCAGGACATAGGGCGCCTGCGCGGCGTCGCGTTCGTCGATCCATCCGGCGATGCCGCACATGAAGCCCGTCTGTCCTTCCAAGCGACGTCCGAAGTCTAAGCCGGACCGGTCGGGCGGCAGCGGGTTCAAACGGCTAGCGGCAAGGCCAGAATGGTAGCTTTTTTGAAGTCCCTGGGGCGCCGGGCGGGGCCCTTAGGGTGGGCAGTTTGGTGGCGCCGGCTTCCAGCCGGCGTCCGCCGCCAGAGCGGTGGAAATCCTTGTGCCGGCTTCGCCGGCACGCCGGCTGGAAG
>CAIOJO010000115.1 GCA_903858635.1 uncultured Telmatospirillum sp.
AGCACATGGCCATGAACCTCATCCGCCATCCAAAAGATCGCCACAGCCTCAAAAACCGGCGAAAGCTGGCCTGCTTGAACTCCGACTATCTGGAAACCCTCATCCGAAATCAGCCGCCGTTAACCTGAAGCGATTCCCCTGAGGCCATTAGCATCTTCCTCGGCCGGCGTGATCCGACCTAAACTCTCCGGTACTGTGGCGCTGGGGCGCCGAAGGTGAGGCGAGCGTGCATAAGCGGGTATGGCTGGGGGGCATTGCGGGGGTGGTCGGGCTGGCGGCGGTGCTGCTGGGAGGCCCCGCCGTGATCGATTGGAACCGCTACAAGCCGGAAATTATCGGACGGCTGGAGACGACTCTTGGTCGTACGGTGGCGATCGACGGGCCGCTGTCGCTGTCGCTGCTGCCGGTGCCGACCTTCTCGGCCAAGGGCGTGCGCGTCGCCAATATCGACGGGGCCAGCAGCCCGGACATGGCCGAACTCGCCTCGCTGCAGGCCCGCCTGAGGCTGCTGCCCTTGCTGTCCGGCCATGTCGAGATGTCGGCCCTGGTGTTGGTCGCGCCGGTGATTCGCCTGGAAACGCTGGCCGATGGGCGTCCCAACTGGCGATTCACGCCCAATACCTCGGCCATCGTCGGCACCCTGTCGCCGACGCCCGGCAACATCGAGGGATCCTCGGTGCGTGGCCTGCGGGCGCCGCCGATCGACACGCTGTCGGTCGAACGCGGCAGCCTGGTCTGGCAGCGGCCGGGAACGGCGCCGCTGCGTCTCGACGCCATCGAGGGCAGCTTCTTCCTGACCGATGAGGGGCGGGCCTTCCGCGGGACCGGCCGGGCGGCGGGCGGCGGCAGCGGATTTAGCTTCGATTTGGCGGCTCCCTCCGCTGCCGACGCTGCCGGTCCCGCCAGCCTCGCCATCCAGTTCGATCAGGCGGCCGGCGAGCTGCGTCTGAACGGTCAACTCGCCGGCAGCGGCGAGGAGCGGCGCCTTCGCGGCAAGCTGACGGTCAAGGCGGCCGAGGCCGGCCGCTTGGCCGGCGTCCTCGGGGCGCCTTCGGCGGTGGCCTGGCTGCCGGCCGGGGCGCTTCGCCTCGACGGCTCGGTGGCGCTCTCGCCCCGCGATGCCGAATTGGAAGGATTGACCCTCGCCCTCGGCGATGTGCGGGCCACCGGTGCCGCCAGTTTTGGCTGGTCCGGCGGGACCACCGCCGAGCTCTCCCTGCGCTTCGGCCGCATCGATATCGATGCGTTGCTGTCCGATCACCTCGCCCCACCGGCGCCGGCCCCTGCAGCAGCCCCGGTGGCAGCCCCGGCGGTCGCACCGGGGCCGGCCGAGACGGCGCCACCGGCCGCCGGCCGGGCGATGGCCGTCGCCTTGCCCAAGGGGCTGTCGGCCAATCTCGACCTGTCGGCCGACGTGGTGAAGTATCGCGGTGGCCTGCTGCGCGGCGCCCGGTTCAACGCCGCCCTGGCCAATGGCGAAATCACCATCAACCAGGCCGGCATCGGGCTGCCGGGTGACGGCCAGGTCAACCTGTTCGGCTTCATCGTGGCGGAAGGCGGGCGCCCCAGCTTCGACGGGGCGATCGAAGCCGGTACCGACGACCTGCGCAGCCTGCTCGATTGGCTGAAACTCGATGTCGCTGCGGTGCCTGCCGATCGCCTGCATGGGGCGCGGTTGGCCAGCCAGGTCAAGGCGACGCCCGACGAGATGGCGTTCGAGGGGACGCGCCTGCAGGTCGATGCCATGCGCTTGGATGCGGCGGCCACCCTGCGGTTTGGCCCCCGCCCGGCGCTTGGCGGCTCGTTTGCCGTCGATTCGGTGAATGCCGACGCCTATTGGCCAAAGCCGCGCACCGAGGCGGCGACGCCGGCCGTTTCGCCCTCCGCCGCCGGGCCCTCGGCGGCTGTGGTGCCGGCTGGTTCGGCGGCCGCCGGCGTCGGCCACTGGCTGGATGGCATCGACGCCAATCTGCGCGGACGCGTCGGCCAAATCACGGCGCGCGGGCTGACCGCCAAGGACGTGGCATTCGACGGCAGCTGGGTCAACGCCCGGCTGGCCCTGCGGGAATTGTCGGTGGCCGATCTGAGCGGGACGCAAATCCGCCTGGCCGGCGAGGTCGGTGGGCTGACCGGCGGACCGCTCGGCCTGCACGATCTGCATTATGAGCTGCACAGCGGCGAGCCGGGGCGGCTGCCACGCCAGCTCGGGCTGGTTCTGCCGGTCGACCCGGACCGGTTGGGAACGGTGGCACTGTCGGGGACGATCGACGGCGACCTCGACCAGCTCACCATCGATACGCGGAGCGAAGTCGCCGGTGGGCAGCTCAACCTGGCCGGCAAGGTGAGCGCCCCCGCCACCGCGCCACGCTTCGAAGGGACGCTGGAGGCCAGCCACGCCAGCGTCACCCAGCTGGTCCGCCTGTTCGCTCCCAGCTACCACCCGACCGGAACTTTGGGCCCCTTTGCCGCTTCGGGAAAACTGAAGGGGGACGCCAATCTGGTGGAAATCGGCGATTTGCGGTTGCGCGCCGGCCCCCTCACCCTGACCGGCGAAACGCGGCTAGCCTTGGCCGGGCGCCCGCGGCTGGACGCCAAGCTGACCGCCGGCGAGGTGCCGATCGATGCCTTTCTGTCCGGCGGCCGGCAAGCGGACGCCCAACCGACTCTGCAACAGGCCCCGGGGCGGAGGGCCGCCTTGTGGCACGGCGTGCCGCAGGACGGTCCGAGCCAGGCAGTGCCACGGCCGCTGGTCAAGGTTTCGACGATCCCCGAACGGTGGTCGCGCCAGCCCTTGGACTTGTCCTGGCTGGCCGGCTTCGATGCCGGCCTGCAACTCGAGGCGCGGGCCCTGACCTTCCGCGGCACCCGCTTCGAGGCGGCCAGCTTTGCGGTGTCCCTGGCCAATGGCGCGGCCAGCCTCGACCGCTTTGCCGGCACCCTATACGGCGGCAAGGTCGCTGCCGTCGGCAAGGTGGACACAAGCGGCAGCGTCCAGCTGCAACTCGGCCTGGCTCACGCGCAGATGCGCGAGGCGCTGCTCGGGGTCGCCGATCTCGACATTGCCGACGGCCTGCTGGATGCCGAGGCCAGTTTGGCCACCTCGGGCGGCTCGCAGGCCGAGATGATCGGCCGTCTGTCGGGCAGCGGCAAATTCGCCGTGCAGGATGGACTCATTCGCGGCTTCGACCTGAAGGCCTCGAACGACCGCCTGCAGCATCCCGACCCGGCCAGCCTGTTGACCGTGCTGCAGTCGGGTCTGTCCGGGGGCAATACCCGGTTCTCCAGTCTGACCGGCAGCGTCCGCGCCGCCAACGGCATCCTGTCCACCGACGATCTGCGCCTGGTCGCCGATGGCGGCGGAGCGACTGGGACGGCCCAGCTCAATCTGCCGGCCAGCATCATCGACGCGCAGGTGAATTTCCAATTGGCCACCGCCGGGGCGCCGCCCTTGGTCATGCACCTGTCGGGGCCGCTCGAGGCACCCCGACGCGTCGTCGACATCAATGCCCTGCAGGGCTGGCTGGCCCAGCGTTTCGTCGCCAAGCGCCTGAAGGATGCCACCAAGTCCGGCGAGGCGGCGCCACCCGACGGCAAGGTCAAACCGAAGGATCTGCTGAAAGGCCTGATCAAGGATTTCGGGCATTGAGGCGAGAGGGTCGGCGCTACTGGCCCTGCAGGTCGCGCAGGACGAACAGCCGCAAGGCGCTCGACAGGTTGCCCTGACGCCCGGCGTCGACACTGGCGACCAGGGCGTTCAGCGAGGTACCGCGCCGCGTGGCAATGTCTTTCAGGGCATCCCAGAAGGCGGCCTCCAGGGACACGCTGGTGGCGTGTCCGGCGATCACTACCGAGCGTTTGCGCAGTTCCTCGGTCATCGGCGTGGAGTCAATCGGACCGCCCGGTCATTGCGGCCGGCCGCACCCAGCGGGTGAAATCGGCATCGCTGACCGCCCCCGAGGCGAGGGCCGCCTCGCGCAGGGTGATGCCCTCGAGATGGGCCTTGCGGGCGATGGCGGCGGCCCGGTCGTAGCCGATATGCGGCGCCAATGCGGTGACCAGCATCAGCGATCCCTCCACCAATTGGGCGAGGCGCGGCGCGTCGGCCTCGATGCCGATGACGCAATGGTCGGTGAAGCTTTGCGTGGCGTCGGCCAGCAGCCGGGCCGATTGCAGGAAGGCGTCGATAATGACCGGCTTGCAGGCGTTCAGCTCGAGCTGGCCGCCGGCCCCGCCGATGGTGATGGTCAGGTGATTGCCGATGACCCGGGCGCAGACCATGATCAGCGCCTCGGCCTGCGTCGGATTGACCTTGCCCGGCATGATCGATGAGCCCGGTTCGTTTTCCGGCAGCCGCAGCTCGCCAATACCGCAGCGCGGGCCGGAGGCCAGCAGGCGAATGTCGTTGGCGATCTTGGACAGGGATACCGCCAGCGTGTTCAAGACCCCGGAAGCATCGACCAGCGCGTCATGGGCGGCGATGGCTTCGAACTTGTTGCCGGCCGGCTCGAACGGCAGGCCGGTCAGCCCGACCAGTTCGCGGCAGAAGGCGAGGTCGAAGCCGGGCGGGGCGTTGAGCCCGGTGCCGACGGCGGTGGCGCCCTGGGCCAGATGATAGAGGCCGGGCAAGATCCGTTCGACCCGCTTGACGCCAAGCGCGAGTTGCGACGCCCAACCGGAGAATTCCTGCCCCAGGGTCAGCGGCACGGCATCCTGCAGATGGGTGCGGCCGATCTTCACCAGGCGATCGAACGCCGTCGCCTTGTCCTGCAGTGCCGCGGCCAGGCGCGACAGGGCCGGCAGCAGATGCGACACCACCTCGCCGGCTGCCGCCACATGCATGGCGGTGGGGAAGCTGTCATTCGACGACTGGCTCATATTGACGTGATCGTTGGGATGGACCGGAGCCATGCCCCCCAACGGGGCTCCCAGCATCTCGTTGGCGCGGTTGGCGATGACCTCGTTCAGGTTCATGTTGGTCTGGGTGCCCGAGCCGGTCTGCCAGATCACCAGCGGAAAATGCGCCGCCAAGCGGCCGTCGATCACCTCGTCGGCGGCGGCGCAGATCACCTCGGTCAGCCGTTGGTCAAGCCGGCCCAAGGCGTGATTGGCCAGGGCCGCCGCCTTCTTCTGCAGGCCGAAGGCGCGGATCAGGGCGGTCGGCATCAGCTCGCTGCCGATGCGGAAATTGTCCAGGCTGCGTTGGGTCTGCGCCCCCCAATAGCGATCGGCGGCGACCTGCACCGAACCCAGCGAGTCGTGTTCCGTTCGGTAAGTCGTCATCGGGTCCCTCCGGAACGGATTTGGGGTGCCGCCGGGGCGCCGGGAAGGGCCAGCACCTCCCCCATTTCTAGAGCGGCATGCATGGTGCGTGCGGTTTTCGCAACGCGGACGGACACGGACTTCCGCGGACCAACACGGACAATGATCTTACTCGCCGTTGTCGGCGTCGTCCGTGCGCCGCGAAGCGGCATCTGTGTTTGTCCGTGTTGCTTTGATCGTTCGCGCCAATACGGCTTCGTCGGTACTCCGTCCAACCCTTCCCCATGCGAGGAAGGGTTGCAAATAGTTCAGGGCATCCGCGTCCGGTTCAGTGATTCAGGTCGGCGAAGAAGTCGTTGCCCTTGTCGTCGACGATGATGAAGGCCGGGAAGTCCCGCACTTCGATCTTCCAGATGGCTTCCATCCCGAGCTCGGGATACTCGACCACTTCCACCTTTTTGATGTGGTGCTGGGCCAATCCGGCAGCCGCACCGCCGACCGAACCCAGGTAGAAGCCGCCATGCTTCTTGCAGGCTTCGGTGACCGCCTTGGCGCGATTGCCCTTGGCCACCATCACCATGCTGCCGCCATGCGCCTGGAACAGATCGACATAGGAATCCATGCGACCGGCGGTGGTCGGACCGAACGACCCCGAGGGGTAGCCTTCCGGGGTCTTGGCCGGGCCGGCGTAATACACCGGGTGGTCCTTGAAGTATTGCGGCAGGCCTTCACCGCGGTCGAGCCGTTCCTTCAGCTTGGCATGGGCGATGTCGCGGGCGACGATCATCGAACCGTTCAACGCCACCCGCGTCTTGATCGGGTATTGGCTCAACAGCTTGCGGATCTGCTCCATCGGCTGGTTCAGGTCGATCCGCACCACGTCGCCGGCCAGCTGCTTGTGATCGATCTCGGGTAGATACTGGGCGGGGTCGTGCTCGAGGGTCTCCAGATAGATGCCGTCCTTGGTGATCTTGCCTTTCACCTGGCGATCCGCCGAGCAGGAGACGCCGATGCCGACCGGGCAGGAGGCGCCGTGCCGCGGCAACCGCACCACCCGCACGTCATGGCAGAAATACTTCCCGCCGAATTGGGCGCCGATGCCCATCTTCTGGGTCATGGCGAGAACCTTGGCCTCGAGCTCCAGGTCGCGGAAGGCGTGGCCATGCACGCCGCCCGCGGTCGGCAGGTGGTCCAGATACTTGGCCGAGGCCAGCTTGACCGTCTTCAGGTTCATCTCGGCCGAGGTGCCGCCGATGGCGATGGCCAAGTGGTAAGGCGGACAGGCGGCGGTGCCGAGCGTGCGGATCTGCGCGTCGAGGAATTTGAGCAGGGACTCAGGGTTAAGCAGCGCCTTGGTCTGCTGGTAGAGGAAGGTCTTGTTGGCCGACCCGCCGCCCTTGGCCATGAACCGGAACTTGTAGGCGTCGCCTTCGGTGGCATAAAGGTCGATCTGCGCCGGCAGATTGTTGCCGGTGTTTTCCTCTTCGTACATGTCCAGCGCCGAGACCTGGCTGTAGCGCAGATTCATCTCGGAATAGGCGGCCGCGACGCCCTTCGACAGGGCGGCTTCGTCGCCGCCGCCGGTCCAGATCTGCTGGCCCTTCTTTCCCATGATGATGGCGGTGCCGGTATCCTGGCACATCGGCAACACCATCCCCGCCGCAATATTGGCGTTCATCAACAGGTCGAGGGCCACGAACCGGTCGTTGTCGGAGGCCTCGGGGTCGTCGAGGATCGATCGCAGCTGCCGCAAATGGGCCGGCCGCAGCAGATGCGAAATCTGGCAGAACGCCTCGCGGCAGAGCACGGTCAGCGCTTCCGGGGCCACCGTGACGATGGTCTTGCCATCGAAACTGGCAGAGCCGACATGGTCGGAGGAAAGCTTGGTGTAGGGAGTGTCGTCGCCCGAGAGAGGAAACATCTCGGCGAACAAAGCGGCATCAGCTGTCATCGGAGCCCCGTCGGTTGAACGGAAGGGCCTCTCCGGCCGGACGGGGGAGAGGCGACGGGGGCTTAGAAAGCTACTTTTTCCGGAAGGCGTCAAGGGCGATGACCTGGCCCCCGGTCTCGTCGGCTGGGGTCGGTGTCGCGCTCGGCGCCACCTCGGCCGTACTGGTCCCGACCAATGCGTCGTCGGCATCGCCGTCATCGGTGTCGAGGCCGGCGTCGGCCTGGAATTGCAGGCCGAACTTGGCGGAGGGATCGGCGAAGGCGGTGACCGCGGCGAACGGGATATGCAGCCGCTCGTTGACGCGGTTGAAGGTCAGCGTCACCTCGAACCATTCCGGCGTGACCTCGAGCCCCCAGAACTGGTGCTGCAACACAATGGTCATGTCGTCGGGATAACGGGCCAGCATATGATCGGCGATCTGGACGCCCGGGTGGTGGGTGCGGAACGTGATGTAGAAATGGTGGTCGCCCGGCAGCCCATTCTGGCTGGCGATCAGGGCCTCGCGCAGGACTCCGCGGAGCGCATCCTCCACCATTTTTTCGTATCGTAGAACTGTTGTCGCCATCAGGCCGCCAGCCTTTCCATATCGTCCCTTGGAAGTGGGGAGCTTTCTGTTGCCCGGCGCCCCCCGAACCGCGCTTGCCCAACTAATTAGGCAGCGAGAGCCACGAAGTTATCGTTGGCACTTAGTGTGTTTGGTCCGGTAACGGTGGTACCATGCCGAGAACAAGCCATACCTTTACCACGCGCGTCGATCCTGTTTCGCCCCCATTGGCGCCGCCCATCCAAGTTGGGCGCTTTGGTATGGTGGAGGCGCCGGGTACCGCCCCCGGGTCCGCAACGCTTATTCCGTATGGTGTTTAGCGCCATAGCCGGTTGCCCGGCACCCTCAATATAGAGCGTCGCAGCCCCTTTCGCCAGTGCGATCGGCCTTCGAAAGCGGCTGCCAGACGTGGCCTCGTCGGGTAGGATGCCCGGTGGGGGCGGGGACGACAGGCAAGAGGACGGTGGTGAGGCAATATCTGGAACTGATGCGACATGTCCGCCACGGCGGCGTCTTCAAGCCGGACCGCACGGGTACCGGCACCTACAGCGTGTTCGGCTGGCAGATGCGGTTCGACCTGGCCGCAGGCTTCCCGCTGGTGACCACCAAGAAGCTGCATCTGCGCTCGATCATCCATGAGCTGTTGTGGTTCCTCAAAGGCGACACCAACATCGCCTATCTGAAGGAGAACAATGTTTCGATCTGGGACGATTGGGCCGATGCCGAAGGCGAATTGGGGCCGGTCTACGGCCGCCAATGGCGGTCCTGGTGGGCCCCGGACGGCCGCAAGATCGATCAGATCGCCGAGGTCCTGGCCGCCATCAGGAGCAATCCCGATTCGCGGCGGCTGATGGTCAGCGCCTGGAACCCGGCCGATGTGGACCACATGGCGCTGCCGCCCTGCCACTGCCTGTTCCAGTTCTATGTGGCCGAGGGCCGCCTGTCCTGCCACCTCTATCAGCGTTCGGCCGACATCTTCCTGGGGGTGCCGTTCAATATCGCTTCCTACGCCTTGCTGACCCTGATGGTGGCGCAGGTCAGCGGCCTCGAGCCCGGCGACTTCGTCCACAGCTTCGGCGACGCCCATCTTTATGCCAACCATGTCCTGCAAGCCGATCTGCAGCTGTCGAGGACCCCTCGGGCGCTGCCGGTCATGCGTCTCGATCCGTCGGTCAAGGACCTGTTCGCCTTCCGCTACGAGCACATCGCCCTCGACGGATACGATCCGCATCCGCATATCGCCGCGCCGGTTGCCGTGTAATGCTGTCGCTGATCGTCGCCGTGGCCGCAAACGGGGTGATCGGCCGCGATAACCAGCTGCCGTGGCGGATCCCGGAGGATCTTCGCTATTTCAAGCGGATCACCTTGGGCAAGCCGGTGGTGATGGGCCGCAAGACCTTCGACTCGATCGGCAAGCCGTTGCCGGGGCGACCCAATCTGGTGGTCACCGGCAATCCCGACTGGCGGGCTGCCGGCGTCACCCCCGTCGCCTCGCTCGACCAGGCGCTGGCAGAGGCGGCTGGCCTGGCGGCGGACGGCGAGGTGATGGTGATCGGCGGGGCGACCTTGTTCGAGCGCGCCCTGCCGGCGGCCGACCGCATCTACCTGACCGAGGTGCACCGCGCCTATGACGGCGATGTGGTGTTTGCGCCCCCGCATCCGGCGCTCTGGCGCGAGGTCAGCCGCGACGACCACGACGGCGATCCGCCGTTCAGCTTCGTCGTGCTGGAACGGCGGAAAGCCCTTCTCCCTTGATGGGAGAAGGGTTTGGGATGAGGGTGACGGCGCCGTCGGCAAGCTCTTGTCCGCCATCGGCATCACCCTCACCCGCCCGCCGCTCAGCGGCGGTCGACCTCTCCCATCGAGGGAGAGGTTTGCTTGCAGTGTCTTGGCGGTTCCTGACCTTATTTCATCACGATCTTGGGGCCTTTGCGGGCGCCCTGCAGGCTCTGCACCTTGTCCCACACCTTGACCGCGATCGCCTTGTAGGCGGCGGCCAGCGGGCTGTCGGGCTGGCTGGCGACGATCGGCTGGCCATCGTCCGAGGTGGTGCGGATATCGATGTTGAGCGGCAGCTCGCCCAAGAAGTCGGCCGACAGCTTGGCCGCCTCCAGACGGGCCCCGCCATGGCCGAAAATATGCGCTTCATTGCCGCAATTCGGGCACAGGTAGTAGCTCATGTTCTCGATGATACCGAGCACCGGCACATTGACCTGGCGGAACATGTTGAGGCCCTTGCGGGCATCCAGGAGCGCGATGTCCTGCGGCGTCGACACGATCACCGCGCCGGTCAGGGGAACCCGCTGCGTCATCGTCAGCTGGGTGTCGCCGGTGCCGGGCGGCATGTCGACGATCATCACGTCCAAGGCGCCCCAGTTCACGTCGCGCATCAATTGTTCGAGCGCCCCCATGACCATCGGGCCACGCCATACCACCGGACTGTCCTCGGGAACCAGAAAGCCGATGGACATCACCTTCATGCCCCAGGCATCGATCGGTTCCATTTTCTCGCCGTCGCGCGAGGTGGGCTGGATGCCGGCGACTCCCAGCATACGCGGCTGCGACGGTCCGAAAATATCGGCGTCGAACATGCCCACCGACAGGCCAAGGCTCTTCAGGGCGAGGGCCAGGTTGACCGCCGTCGTCGATTTGCCGACGCCGCCCTTGCCCGATGCCACCGCGATGATCGCCTTGACCTCGGGCAGCAGCGCGGCTTCTTTGGCTGGCCCGTGACCATGTCCATGTCCGTGGCCATGCCCATGTTCGTGGCCGCCGGCCTGGCCGGCCGGTTGCGCGCTACGCTCGGCCGTCAGCACGGCGGCGACGGTGAGCACCCCGGGCAGCCGATGGACGGCCTGTTC
This sequence comes from uncultured Telmatospirillum sp., assembly GCA_903858635.1. Taxonomy (GTDB): domain Bacteria; phylum Pseudomonadota; class Alphaproteobacteria; order Rhodospirillales; family Magnetospirillaceae; genus DUZF01. Next base: position 10,616 of record CAIOJO010000115.1, read on the forward strand.
GGCCGCCTTGCGCAGCGGCTCGAGATGCGGACCGCGCTCCGCATCCACTTCGATGGCGAAGGCGACATGGCCGCCCTTGGTGGCCAGTCCGGAGACCATGCCGAGGCTGACGATGTCCTTGCCGCGATCGGGGTCGATCACCTGGGACAGGGCGTCCTTGATATCCTTTTCGCTGACCTCGGCCATTCTTGAAATCTCCGTCGCTTGCCCAATATGGGTGAAACTTTTGTATAAGACCTGTGGCGCGGGTCCAATGCAAACTTGGCGCGATTGCGCAGCCGGGCCGACTGTCATATAAGGCCCCAGTACCTCCGATGCAAAGTTTCCGAGTATCGGATAGCGGTGGGGTCATACCGCAAAAGAGAGAGAGGGCTGAACCATGGCGTGGAACACCCAGGGTGGAGGCGGTGGTGGCCCATGGGGCGGCGGCGGCGGTCAGGGACCGTGGGGCCGTGGCCCATCGGGCGGTGGCCAGCCCCCCGACCTCGAAGAAATCCTGCGCCGCGGCCAGGAAAAGTTTCGGCAGTACATGCCGGGCGGCTTCGGCGGCAGCCGCGGCATCGTCCTGGTGGTGCTGGCCGGCCTGGTGCTGTGGGGCCTGACCGGGTTCTACAAGGTCAATCCGGAAGAAGTCGGCGTCGTGCTGCGCTTCGGCCGTTTCGTCGGCTATACCCAGCCCGGCCTCAACTATCATCTGCCGAGTCCGATCGAGTCGGTGCTGACCCCCGCGGTCACCCGGATCAATCGGGTCGAGCTGGGTTATCGTTCGCAAGGGGACAACCGGCGCAACTCGTCGTCCCGCGACACCGCCGAGGAAAGCCTGATGCTGACCGGCGACGAGAACATCATCGACATCAATTTCTCGGCGTTCTGGAAGGTCAACGACCCGGAGAAATACCTGTTCAACATCCGCGATCCGGAAGGCACGGTAAAGGTGGTGGCCGAATCGGCCATGCGCGAGATCATCGGCCAGTTGCCGATCCGGGCGCCGCTGTTCGAGAACCGCCAGGAGATCGGCGACCGCACCCGGGCCCGCATGCAAGAGCTGCTCGACTCCTATGGCGCCGGCATCTCGGTCACCCAGGTGCAGCTGTTGAAGGCCGACCCGCCGGCCGAGGTGATCGACGCCTTCAACGACGTGCAGCGCGCCAAGGCCGACCAGGAGCGTCTGCGCAACGAAGCCGAGGCCTATCGCAACGACATCATCCCACGGGCGCGCGGCGAATCGGAACGGATCTCGCAGGAGGCCCAGGCCTACCGCGAGCAGGTGATCGACCTGGCGCAGGGCGAGGCCAAGCGTTTCACCTCGGTCTATCTGGCCTATAAATTGGCACCCGAGGTCACGGCGCGGCGTCTCTACATCGAGACGGTCGAGGATGTGCTGAAGGGAGCCCAGAAGATAATGGTCGATCCCCAGGTCAAAGGCCTGGTGCCTTATCTGCCCCTGCCCGAGCTGGGCAAGGCCAAGCCGGCACCGGCCGCACCGGCACCCGCACCCCAGCAGGGAGGCAGCCGATGAACCGCGTCACCATGGCCGTGGCCGGCATCGGCATGCTCGTGCTGCTGTTGGTCGCCAGCTCTTCTCTCTTCATCGTCACCCAGGGCGAACAGGCGCTGGTCTTGCGTTTCGGCGCCGTGGCCTATCCCGAAGACCCGGTGATGGGGCCGGGACTGCACGTCAAGAAGCCGTTCATCGAGGAGGTGGTGCGTTACGACGCGCGGCTGCTCGACGTCGATCCACCGGCCGAACAGGTGATCCTGGCCGATCAGAAGCGTATCGAGGTGGATACCTACACCCGCTTCCGCATCACCAATCCGCTGCTGTTCTATCAGGCGGTCCGCACCGAAGAGGCGGCGCGGGCGCGCCTGCGCGAGATCATCAACAATTCGGAGCGGCGCGTCCTGGGCAGCGCCATGCTGCCCAGCGTATTGTCGGCCGAACGCGAGCAGATGATGCACGAGATGAAGGACCAGGTGGCCGATGCGGCCAAGTCGCTGGGGGTCACCATCGCCGATGTGCGGATCCGGCGGGCCGATCTGCCGCCCGAAACCAGCCAGGCGATCTTCCGCCGCATGGAATCCGAGCGTCAGCGGGAAGCCGCCGAAGCGCGCGCCCAAGGTGCCGAACGGGCCCAGCAGATCCGGGCCGGAGCCGAGCGCGAACGGACCATCATCCTGGCCGAAGCGACGCGCCAGGGGCAGATCCAGCGCGGTCAAGGCGACAGCGAGGCGACCCGGATCTATGCCGAGGCGTTCTCGGCCGATCCAGCCTTTTTCGCGTTCTATCGCTCGCTGACCGCCTACCGGCAGGCTCTGGGCGAGAGCAACACGACCTATGTGCTGACGCCGGACTCGGATTTCTTCCATTTCTTCAGCAATGCGCCGGGGCACCACTGACCGGTCGCGGCGCGGAAGAGGGGGCCGGGTATGCCATGAGGATGACCCGGCCCGATGAAGGACTTCCTCACCGCGATTGCGCTTGCGCTGACCTTCGAGGGTCTCCTTTATGCCTTGTTCCCGAACGGCATGAAGCGGATGATGGCCGCTCTCCAGACCCGCGCCGATCATGACTTGCGATGGGCCGGGGTGGCCGCCGCGGTGGTCGGTGTCGCGGCAGTGGCACTGGTGCGTCGCGGCTGATGGGCGAAGCTCGGGACCGGGCCTTGCCCGGTCGATTGCTTGAAGCCGGCTGGAGACACCACTAAATCGTATGAGCCTACGCGTTTTGTGCCCTTAAAGGAGGGAGCCTCTGTGATCATGAGAAGACCCGCCCGCGCCCCGGCCCGTATCGGGGTGGCGCGGCCGAATGTCCTGCCTGTCCAATGGCTGATCGGCGTGCTGCTGGCTTTGGCAGTGATGGCCCACGCCTTGACCGCGCATGCCGCTCCGGCCCCGGACAGCTTTGCCGATCTGGCGGAACGCCTCCTGCCGGCCGTGGTGAACATCTCCACCACCCAGACCCTGAAGAATCCCGAACGCGCCCCGGACATGCCGCAGTTTCCGCCGGGCTCGCCGTTCGAGGAGTTCTTCAAGGACTTCATGGAGAAGCATGCCAATCCGGACGCGGCGCCGCGGCGGGCGACGGCGCTCGGCTCCGGCTTCATCATCGATCCGTCGGGCCTGGTGGTGACCAACAACCACGTCATCGCCGATGCCGACGAGATCAATGTCATCCTGCATGACGAGCAGGCCTTCAAGGCGACCATCGTCGGGCGCGACACCAAGGCCGATCTCGCCTTGTTGAAGATCAACGCGCCCAACAAGCTACCCTCGGTGAGCTTCGGCAATTCCGACGAAATGCGGGTCGGCGACTGGGTCATCGCCATCGGCAATCCCTATGGCTTGGGCGGCACGGTGACCGCCGGTATCGTTTCGGCCCGCTCGCGCGACATCAATGCCGGGCCCTATGACGACTTCATCCAGACCGACGCCGCCATCAACAAGGGCAACTCCGGCGGGCCACTGTTCAACCTGAAGGGCGAGGTGATCGGCATCAATACGGCCATCTTCTCGCAGACCGGCGGCTCGATCGGCATCGGTTTCTCGATCCCGTCCGCCATGGCCAAGCCGGTGATCGCCGACCTGCAGAAATTCGGCCGTACCCGCCGTGGCTGGCTGGGCGTCCGCATCCAGTCGATCAGCGACGAGATCGCCGAGAACCTTGGTCTCAAGGATCAGCATGGGGCGCTGGTCGCCAGCGTCAGCCCGGGGGGACCGGCGGCGAAGGCCGGCATCAAGCCGGGCGACGTGATCACCAGCTTCGACGGCAAGGATGTCAACGAGATGCGCCGCCTGCCGCGCATGGTCGCCGAGACCGCGGTCAACAAGGACGTCGAGGTGGTCCTGTGGCGCGACGGCAAGAAGATGACCCTGAAGGCGACCGTCGGCGAACTGACCGAGGAGGCCGAAACCGAGCAGACGAAGGCCACCGATAAGCCGGCGCCGAAGGCCGATGCGGCCCAGACCAAGGTATCGGTGCTCGGCTTGGCGGTATCGCCGCTGTCGCAGGCGCTGCGCGAACGCTTCGACCTGTCGCCCGATACCAAGGGGGTCGTGGTGACCGACGTTACCGCCTCGGGTGCGGCGGCCAGCAAAGGCATCCGACCCGGTGACGTGATCGTCGAGGTATCGCAGGAGCCGGTCAAGACCCCGGCCGAACTGGTCGCCAAGATCGACGGGGCGCGCAAGGGCGGGCGCAAATCGGTGTTGTTGCTGGTGCAGAGCGAAGCCGGCCTGCATTTCGTGCCGATGCGGGTCGACGAAGAGCCCGGCAAGAAGGAAAGCGCCAAATAGGCTTTCCCGGTTGTAGCGAAGCGGGCGTTCCGGGGGGCCGGGACGCCCGCTTTTCTTTGTGCGTCTAGAGAATTAGTGGCGCCGGCCTCCGTGCCGGCGTTCCGGCGGAGCCGGAAGCTCAGCATTTCCACCGCTCTGCGGCGGAGACCGGCAGGGACGCCGGTCCCACTGAAAGAAACATTGTCCCTACGCGACGAACTCGTCCTCGGCGTAGCCCTGGGCGAACAGCAGGGTGGTGAGGTCGCCGTGGTCGATCCGGGCGCGGGCCTGGCCGGCGATCGCCGGTCCGGCATGGAAGGCGACGCCGAGGCCGGCGGCGCCGATCATGTCGAGGTCGTTGGCCCCGTCGCCCACCGCCAGGCAGAGCGACAGGGGAACCTGGCGTTCGGCGGCGACGCCGAGCAGGGCCTGCAGCTTGCGAGCCCGGTCGAGCACTGGCGGCACCACCTGGCCGGTCAGGCGGCCGTCCCTGATCTCCAGCTCATTGGCCAGGTCGCGGTCGAAGCCGCAATGGGCGCGAACCCGGCCGGTGAAGAAGCGGAAGCCGCCCGAAACCACCACGGCGAAGGCGCCATGCGCCTTCATGGTGGCCACCAGGGTGCGGGCGCCGGCGGTATAGCGCATGCGGCCATAGCTGTGTTCCAGCGCCGCGGCGTCCAGGCCCTGCAACAGGGCGACCCGCTGGCGGAGCGCCGTCTCGAAGTCGAGCTCGCCGTTGACCGAACGCTGGGTGATGGCGGCGATTTCGGGCCGCAGCCCGGCGAACTCGGCCAATTCGTCCAGGGTCTCGCCGGTCAGCATGGTGCTGTCCATGTCGGCGATGAGCAGCATCTTGCGGCGCTGCGCCGCGTCCTGGGCGAACAAATCGATGGGCCGGCCGGCAAGCGCCTGACGGGCCGCCGAGTCGGCCTGGCAACTGGACAGCAGGGCATAGGGAAGGTCGGCGGCGCGGCCCTTCGCCAGCCAGCGCGGCGACAAGGTGTCGCCGCCCAGTTCCTCGAGGGCGGCGCGCACCTGGGTCAGGGCGCGTTCCTCGAGCCCGCCGGGGGCGGCGACAAGGGTGAGGACCTGTTCCATGGGGTGCAGTTCTAAGTTCCGGGGGGCCGGTTGGCAAGGGGATCGCTGCAGATGTCGCATTGCGGTAAAGAAGGCCTTGGCGCGGCCGTCGGGTTGGACTAAGACCAAGTCCTCGCCATCGCCATTGGGGATCCTGCCGCCATGCCCGTGCCGTTGCTCCGTCCGTTCCCTGGTCTCCGTCCCGCCGCCGAAGTGGCCACCGAGGTGGCCGCCCCGCCCTACGACGTGCTGACCAGCGAGGAGGCCCGCGTCCTGGCTTCCGGCAAGAGCTGGAGCTTCCTGCATATCTCGAAGCCGGAGATCGATCTGCCCGAGGGCACCGACCTCTATTCGCCGGCGGTCTATGCCAAGGCCGCCGAGAATCTCCAGCGGATGATCGCCGCCGGGGTGCTGCGGCGCGACCCGGCGGCCTATTTCTACGTCTATCGCCTGGAAATGGGCGCCCATGTGCAGACCGGCATCGTCGGCGGCGCCTCGGTCGCCGCCTATGATGCCAATCGGGTCCGCAAGCACGAATTCACCCGTCCCGACAAGGAAGACGACCGGGTCCGTCAGATCGACGCCTGCAATGCCCAGACCGGGCCGGTCCTGCTGGCGCACCGCAATACGCCGGCCCTGGCCACGGCGATCGCCGCGACCACGGCCAAGGCCCCGGCCTATCGGGTGGCGGCAGTCGACGGCAACACCCACACCCTGTGGGTGATGGATGATCCGGCCATGGTGCGGACGGTGGTCGAGGCCTTCGACGCGATGGTCGCCATCTATATCGCCGACGGCCATCACCGCTCGGCCGCCGCTTCGCGGGTCGCGGCGATGCGCCGCAAGGCGGGCGCGGCCAGCGACGCCGCCTTCGAGTCCTTCCTGGTGGTGACCTTCCCCATCGAGGAAATGAAGATCTTCGACTACAATCGTGTGGTGCGCGACCTCAATGGCCTCAGCCCGGCCGAGTTCCTGGCGCAGCTCGAAGGTGAATTCACCGTCACCCCGGTGTCGGGTCGGGCCCGGCCGGCGGCGCCGCGCAGCATCGGCCTCTATCTGCCCGGCCAATGGTATCGCCTCGAGGTGAAGAAGCCGCTGCCGCCCGCTTCGGATCCGGTCGCTTGCCTCGATGTCAGCCTGCTGACCGATCGCCTGTTGGCGCCGGTGCTCGGCATCCACGACCTGCGCAAGGACAAGCGGATCGACTTCGTCGGCGGCAAGCGCGGCCTCGGCGAATTGGAAAAGCGGGTCGATTCGGGCGAGATGGCGGCCGCCTTCGCGCTGTTCGCTACCCGCATGGAAGATCTGGTGGCGGTGGCCGATGCGGGGGCGGTGATGCCGCCCAAATCCACCTGGTTCGAGCCCAAGCTGGCCGACGGCATGGTGTCCTATCCCCTCGACTGGAGCTGAGTTCGTGGGGCAATGCAGTGGCACCGGCGTCCCTGCCGGTGTTGCCGACCCAATTGCCAGCGTCGCTGGCACACCGGCAGGGACGCCGGTGCCACTGGGATGACCCGCCCCGTCGTCGTCGTTGCCGGGCCGACCGCCTCGGGCAAGTCGGCCCTCGCCCTGGCCGTGGCGGAACAGTTCGACGGCGTGGTGATCAATGCCGACGCCATGCAGGTCTATGGCGCGCTGAAGGTCCTGACCGCCCGTCCCGGGCCCGCCGAGGAAGCGCGCGTTCCGCATCGCCTTTACGGCCTCCTGCCGGCCGACCAACTGTGCTCGGCCGGCCGCTGGCGGGACCTGGCCGCGGCGGAATGCGAGGCGGCCTGGGCGGCGGGCCGGCTGCCCATCGTGGTGGGCGGCACCGGTCTCTACATCCGTGCCCTGATCGACGGCCTGTCGCCGGTTCCCGAGGTTCCGGCCGCGGTGCGGGCCGCCTGCCGCGAGCGCTTCGCCCGTCTGGGCAATGCCGACTTCCATGCTGCCCTGGCCGAACGCGATCCGCGTATGGCGGCGCGCCTCGACCCGGGTAACAGCCAAAGGCTGATGCGGGCCTGGGAAGTGATCGAGGCGACCGGCCGCTCGCTGGCCGACTGGCAGGACCTGCCGCCGCAGGGCCGGCTCGACGCCCGGGTCTCCACCCTGCTGGTGATGCCGCCCCGGGCCGCCCTCTATGCCGCCTGTGACGACCGCTTTCTCGGCATGGTCGAGCGCGGCGCCGTCGACGAAGTGCGCCGGCTGTCGGCCGAGGGGCTCGATCCGGCACTGCCGGTGATGAAGGCCTTGGGGGTTCCCGAACTGCGACGCCATCTGGCCGGGGAGATCGGGCTCGACAGGGCGGTGGCGGAAGCGCAGCGGGCGACCCGCCATTACGCCAAGCGACAGCTCACCTGGTTCCGTCATCAGCTGGTTGCGCAGCAGACGGTGGATGCGAAATTTTCGGAAAGTTTTGCGGAGAGAATCTTTGCAAATATTCGTCAGTTTCTGTTGACCGCCACCATATGAACGGCTAGTTTGCCTGCTTTGCGACGCGGGGCTGCGCCATTCCGGCGGGTCCGCAGGCGGCGCGGCGCTTACGCATCAAATGGAAAGGGCGTGGGTATGGGTGACGAGACGATGAGCGGAGCGGAAATAGTCCTCAAGGCGCTCGTCGATCAGGGCGTAGAAGTGATCTTCGGCTATCCGGGCGGCGCCGTACTGCCGCTCTATGACGAGTTGTTCAAGCAGAACCGGCTGCGCCACATCCTGGTGCGCCACGAGCAGGCCGCGGTGCATGCCGCCGAAGGTTATGCGCGTTCCACCGGCAAGGTCGGCGTGGTGCTGGTGACCTCGGGCCCAGGCGCCACCAACGCGGTGACCGGCCTGCTCGACGCCTTGTGCGACTCGGTGCCTTTGGTCTGCTTGACCGGCCAGGTGCCGACCCATCTGATCGGCAATGACGCCTTCCAGGAAGCCGACACCACCGGCATCACCCGGCCCTGTACCAAGCATAATTACCTGGTGAAGGACGGCAGCCAATTGGCCCGCGTGCTGCACGAGGCCTTCTACGTGGCACGCACCGGCCGCCCCGGCCCGGTCGTGGTCGACCTGCCGAAGGATGTCCTGGTCGGCAAGGCGCAGTATGTCGGCCCGGCCAAGGTCAAGCACAAGACCTACAAGCCGCAGACCAAGGGCGACCTCAAGGCGATCGAGGAAGCGGTCAAGCTGATGGTGCATGCCAAGCGGCCGCTGTTCTATATCGGCGGCGGCGTCGTCAATTCGGGGGTGGCCGCCTGCCAGTTGCTGACCCAATTGCTGCACACCACCGGTTTCCCCTGCACGCAGACGCTGATGGGGCTGGGCGCGTTCCCCGGTTCCGATCCGCTGTCGCTCGGCATGGTGGGTATGCACGGGACCTACGAGTCCAACATGGCGATGCATGATTGCGACGTCATGGTCTGCATCGGGGCGCGCTTCGACGACCGCGTCACCGGCCGGATCAACGCGTTCTCGCCGCATTCGAAGAAGATCCACGTCGACATCGACCCGTCGTCGATCAACAAGAACGTGGCCGTCGATCTCGCCATCGTCGGCGACGTCGCCCATGTCGTCGAGGACATGCTGAAGGTGTGGAAAGCCAAGCAATTGCGGCCCGACGAAAAGGTCCTGAAGGCCTGGTGGGCGCAGATCGACAAGTGGCGGGCCAAGGATTGCCTGCGCTTCGGCTCCAGCGACAAGGTGATCAAACCGCAATACGCCATCCAGCGGCTGTACGAGCTGACCAAGGACCGTGACACCTACATCACCACCGAGGTCGGCCAGCATCAGATGTGGGCGGCGCAGTTCTACAAGTTCGAGCGGCCGATGCGCTGGATGACCTCGGGCGGGTTGGGTACCATGGGTTACGGCCTGCCGGCGGCGATGGGCGCGCAGATCGCCCATCCCAAGTCGCTGGTCATCGACATCGCCGGCGAGGCGTCGATCCAGATGAATATCCAGGAGATGTCGACCATCGCCCAATACCGGCTGCCGGTGAAGATCTTCATCCTCAACAACCAGTACATGGGGATGGTCCGCCAGTGGCAGGAACTGCTGCATGGCGGCCGCTATGCCGAGAGCTATTCGGCGGCGCTGCCGGACTTCGCCAAACTGGCCGAAGCCTATGGCGCGGTCGGCCTGAAGGTGGAAAAGGTGGGCGAACTGGACGATGTGATCAATCAGATGATCAGCATCGACCGGGCGGTCATCGTCGACTGCCGGGTCGATCAGGCGGAGAACTGCTTCCCGATGATTCCCTCGGGGGCGGCCCATAACGAAATGCTGCTGGGCCCGGAGGACGAGGCGGAGAAGCCGGTCTCCGAAGACGGCATGGTCCTGGTGTGAGAGGGGATAAGGCCATGATCCTGCAAAAGGAAGACATCCGGCGGCACACCATCGCCATTCTGGTGGACAACGAGGCGGGGGTGCTGGCCCGGGTCATCGGCCTGTTCTCCGGCCGCGGCTACAACATCGAAAGCCTGACGGTGGCCGAGGTCGATACCCGCGAGCAGCTGTCGCGCATCACCATCGTCACCTCGGGCACGCTGATGGTGATCGAACAGATCAAGGCGCAGTTGCGCCGCCTGGTCCCCATCCACAAGGTCTCCGATCTTACCGTCGAAGGGCCGTCGGTGGCGCGCGAACTGGCCCTGGTCAAGGTCTCGGGGACCGGCGACAAGCGCGTCGAATCGCTGCGGATCGCCGACATCTTCCGTGCCCGTGCGGTGGATTCGACCAACGAGTCCTTCGTCTTCGAGATCGTCGGGGCCACCGAAAAGCTTGACGCGTTCATCAAGCTGATGGAACCGCTGGGTCTGGTCGACGTATCGCGGACCGGCGTCGTCGCCATTGCACGCGGACCGAATCCGATATAAAGGCAAGCGCCAGCGCGGCGATGGCAGGTCATTTAGACACGGATTAAACGGATTTGAACGGATGAAACGGATTTAGAGATAAAGCCAATCCGCTTTCATCCGTTGGCCGGCAAGGCCGGCCGTCCGTTTAATCCGTGTCAAATGAACGCCGCGGCCGCCGACTCAAATCAGAAAGGAACCCCCCCATGCGCGTCTATTACGATCGGGATGCCGACGTCAATCTGGTGAAGTCGAAGAAGGTTGCCATCGTCGGCTACGGCAGCCAGGGCCATGCCCATGCGCTCAATCTGCGCGATTCGGGGGTCAAGGAGGTGGCGGTGGCGCTGCGTCCCGGTTCGGCCACCATCAAGAAGGCCGAGGCCGAGAAGCTGAAGGTGTTGAGCCCGGCCGAGGCGGCCAAATGGGCCGACATCGTCATGATCCTGACCCCGGACGAGCTGCAGGCCGAGCTCTATGTCAACGAGCTGAAGGACAACCTCAAGCAAGGTGCGGCGCTGGCCTTCGCGCATGGCCTCAATATCCATTTCAAGCTGATCGAACCGCGTCCCGACCTCGACGTGTTCATGATCGCCCCGAAGGGGCCCGGTCACACGGTGCGCGGCGAATACGCCAAGGGCGGCGGCGTGCCCTGCCTGGTGGCGGTGGCCCAGAATGCCTCGGGCAATGCCCTCGAACTGGCCCTGTCCTACGCCTCTGCCATCGGTGGCGGCCGTTCCGGCATCATCGAGACCACCTTCCGCGAGGAATGCGAGACCGACCTGTTCGGCGAGCAGGTGGTCCTGTGCGGTGGCCTGACCCAGCTCATCCAGAAGGGCTTCGAGACCCTGGTGGAAGCCGGATACGCGCCCGAGATGGCATATTTCGAGTGCCTGCACGAGGTGAAGCTGATCGTCGACCTGATCTATGAGGGCGGCATCGCCAACATGCGCTATTCGATCTCCAATACGGCGGAATATGGCGATTATGTTTCCGGTCCGCGGGTGGTCACCGACGACACCAAGGCCGAGATGAAGCGCATCCTGGGCGACATCCAGTCGGGCCGTTTCGTCCGCGACTGGATGTTGGAATGCAAGGCAGGCCAGCCGTCCTTCAAGGCGACGCGACGCATGCAGGCCGAGCACGCGATCGAGGCGGTGGGCGAGAAACTGCGCGGCATGATGCCGTGGATCGCCAAGAACAAGCTGGTCGACAAGGCGCGCAACTGATCTCGGGCGAGAGCGCGAACGAAAGGGGATGCGAGGGCATCCCCTTTTTCGTTGGCGCCGGCTCACCCTGTTTCCGCTAGAAGTGCGGTCGAGGCAGTGCAGCGACGATGTTGACAATTGTTTTTACTTGATTCCTGTTGCGCTGATAGAGTGGCGGGACGATAACCTGTCCGGGAATCGCGGAAGGAAAGGCAGGCGGACCAACGACATGGTCGAAGGTCGAAACGTGGGTTGCACCAGGATGTCGGCAGCGCGTGGCGATGCCGGCCAGCTGCTCCCTTCCTTCCTGCCGAAAGCCAACAACCGGGTGCCACTCCGGCGGATGCAATTCGGGGCAGCGCGGCGAGCGAAAGGCCGGTCTTCAGGGCGCGTTAACCACCCGTCCCTAAGGTCGCCGCTTTCCCGGCCCCGTCGATGAACGAGCGCATGGACAACAACCGCATCATCATCTTCGACACCACCCTTCGCGACGGCGAACAATCCCCCGGCGCCTCGATGAATCTCGAGGAAAAGCTGCGGGTGGCGGCGCTGCTCGAGGAGATGGGGGTCGACGTCATCGAAGCCGGCTTCCCGATCGCTTCGAACGGCGATTTCGAGGCGGTCAGCCAAATCGCCGCCACAGTGACGCGGTCGACGGTGTGTGGTCTGGCCCGCGCCACCAAGGGCGACATCGAGCGTTGCGCCGAAGCGGTGCGGGCGGCCCCCTTGAAGCGCATCCACACCTTCATCTCGACCTCGCCGCTGCACATGAAGTTCAAGCTGCAGATGGCGCCCGAGCGCGTGCTCGAAGCGGTGACCGACAGCGTCACCTTCGCCCGCAGCCTGGTGGACGACGTCGAATGGTCGGCCGAGGACGGCTCGCGCAGCGAGCATGATTTCCTCTGTCGCTGCGTCGAGGCGGCGATCAAGGCCGGGGCGCGCACCATCAATATTCCCGACACGGTCGGCTACGCCATTCCCGACGAGTACGGCGCGCTGATCGCCATGCTGGTGGCGCGGGTCCCCAATATTGACCAGGCCATCCTGTCGGTGCATTGCCACAACGACCTGGGCCTGGCGGTGGCCAATTCACTGGCCGCCGTTCAGTCGGGAGCGCGTCAGGTGGAATGCACCATCAACGGCTTGGGCGAACGGGCCGGCAATGCGGCGATGGAAGAGATCGTCATGGGGCTGCGCACCCGCGCCGACCGGCTGCCCTACCAGACCGGGGTGAAGACCGAGCTGATCACCCGGGCCTCGCGGCTGGTGTCGACCATCACCGGTATTTCCGTGCAGCCCAACAAGGCGATCGTCGGCAAGAACGCTTTCGCCCATGAATCGGGTATCCATCAGGACGGCATGCTGAAGCATGCGCAAACCTACGAGATCATGACGCCGGAATCGGTCGGGCTGCACAAGTCCACCCTGGTCCTCGGCAAGCATTCCGGCCGCGCCGCCTTCAAGTCCAAGCTGAAGGATCTCGGCTATGGGCTGGGCGACAACGCCGTGGAAGATGCGTTTCGCCGCTTCAAGGATCTGGCCGACCGCAAGAAGGACGTGTTCGACGAGGATATCGTCGCCCTGATCGACGATTCCGGCGAGACGGTCAGCCAGCGCATCCGCTTCCTGTCGCTGGAAGTGCTGTGCGGTTCGCGCCAGCCGCCCAACGCCGAACTGGAACTGGAGATCGACGGCCAGACCGGCAAGGTCAAGGCGACCGGCGACGGGCCGGTCGACGCCATTTTCCACGCCATCCGCGCACTCTTCCCGCATGACGCCGCCCTGCAACTGTTCCAGGTGCATGCGGTGACCGAGGGCACCGACGCCCAGGCCGAAGTGACGGTGCGGCTCGAGGAAAATGGCAAGACGGTGACCGGCCAGGGGGCCGATACCGACACCCTGGTCGCGGCGGCCCGAGCCTATGTCAACGCGCTCAACAAATTATTGGTGAAAAGGGAAAAAACCCCGCCGCAAGCCATGACGGCCTGATATAAATGCGGCGCGTTGGGCAGGGTCCAGCTGGCGTTCCGTTTCCGCCGCCGACGGCGACGGAAACGGAACATCAGCCATGGTTTGGCAGGGTATCGCGGCAGCGTACCGCGTTTGGCGGCGACCGCTTGACACCGGCCAGAGGACTACGATGCCGGGGGGCGACCTCCGGCATTGTTGCAACACAAACGATCGGATCTTAGCGAGGCAGAATGTTTTCCAGAGTAACGGGGTGGATGTCGGCGGACATGGCGATCGATCTCGGGACCGCCAATACGCTGGTCTACGTGAAGGGCCGCGGCATCGTGCTCGATGAGCCGTCGGTGGTGGCCATCGCCGACGTTCGCGGCAAGAAGATGGTGCTCGCCGTCGGCGAGGAGGCCAAGCAGATGCTCGGCCGCACGCCCGGCAACATCCAGGCCATCCG
>CAIOJO010000116.1 GCA_903858635.1 uncultured Telmatospirillum sp.
GCCACCGCCTCGTCCAGGCGACCGGCCTTGACCAGCGCCTTGGCCAAGTCGGACTGGGCCAAGATGAAGTCGGGAGCCAGTTCGACCGCCTTGCCATAACTGTCGGCGGCTTCGGCGTGGCGGCCCTGCCCGGCCAGCAGCTTGCCGAACACGGCATGGGCCTTGGCCGACAGGGGCTTGTGGGCGATGGCCTGCCGGCACAACTCGATGGCCTGCGCGCCGTCGCCCTGGACGGCGAGGATCTGGGCTAGGCTGATCGCCGCGCTCGCGCAGCCCTGGTCGAGGGCCAAGGCCTGGCGGTAGGACTCGGCCGCCGCCACCAGATCGCGGCGATGAAGCCTGCAATGGCCGAGAAACTTGTGGCCGTCGGCGTTGCCGGGGTCGCGCGCGACCGCGTGGCCGCTAGCCTCCTCGGCCTCCTGGAACCGCTTGGCCTGCCACAGGGCGGCGGCGAACAGCCGCCAGTGCTCGGCATCGGTCGGGTCCAGACGCAACCAATCGAGACACATGTTCACCACACCGGTGACGGCAGCATTCGCATCGTCGGCAATCATGGCCTGCTCCCCTGGAGATATGGGTAGGATGACGCGCCGCCCGCCGAACATGTCGAAGAACAGCTGGACCTCGAGCCGCGCGCCTCCGCACCCCGAGCAATAGCAGCCTTGGCACCGGGCTTCAAGCGACGACGGCGAACAACCTTCGGATAAAATACTTCATGAGATGGGGGGCTACGCTCAAACCGCCGGAATCGTCCACTATCCTTATATATCAGATTGTTGCAGGAAGATTCCTGGTTCCCGGCACAGACATCCAGCCAATCCCTCCAGAAGTCATTGAAGCGGTCGGCGGCCCGCTCGGTGTATAGGACGGTGTACTGGATATATTTTTGGCTCAATTCGCGTTAGGTCGGCATTCCCATCCTGAGTTGCGGCCCGATGGCGGCGTTGAGACTGGCGCATGGTGTGATGGCGCTCCCGATACCGGCACGGTGAAACCAGCGTAGGTAGCTGTCGAGGTATTTGGTTGCGACACCGCGTCGGCGGCGCAGGAAATCTTTCAGCCGGCTGTGCAGACTGTTGACGGTCTGAATGTGCAATTCGCCGCGCACCCGCTCACCGGCCGACAGGTTCAGTGCCTCATGGGTGATCTTCATCCTAGTGGCACAACGCGCAAGGGCCTTGCCGCCGTCTGTGACCAGGAGGGCGTCTTTGCTGAGGATCGGATCGAGCACCGCCTTGATGGCCTCACCGCTGTCCGCCGGCAGGACGGCGCTGATGGCGGCCCCAGAGCGGTCGGCAGCCACCAGCACCGGCACCTGCTCATGGGACAGGCCCCGCTTGGCGGCTTTGCCGCCGCGCTTGCGGGCCTTGCGGTCTGGCGGATCGGCGACCACCGGCAGGCCTTTTTTCGCCCGCTCCCACACCCGTGAGCCCTTGTAACTGAGCAGCACGAAGGCTTCGTCGGCCTCGACAATGCCGGTCAAGGTCGGGCTGGGCGCCTTCGCGGTAAGAAAACGATGGCGCCAGCGGAAGGCGGTGCTAACCGCCACGCCTCAGCGTTCGGCCGAGGCGATCACCGTGTCGCCCTCGCTCAGCGACTGGCCGAAGTCGAGCCAGCGTTCCTTCTTGCGCAGTCGGGCCAGCGGCGTGCCGGTCAAGGCATTGAAGCTTTTGCCGCACCGCTTGCAGCGGAACCGCCGCAGGCCATCGGCCATGCCACAGCCGACGGATTTCTCGTGACAGCAGTGCGGACAGCGCCGCACGTCACCAAGGCTCGCTTCGATCTCCGCCGTCACGGCGGCGCGCGGAGGCCGGCCTGCCAGCACCTCCTCAAGCTCCAGGCGCTGGGCCGTGGTCAGATCGTCGACCGCCGCCAACCACGCCCGAAAGACACCGTGCTCCATGCCAAACTCCATCGCAACGGGATGGATTCTAGCAGAGATAGGCGTGCCGACCTAACGCGAATTGAACCAACGCTTCCGCCTGCTGTTCAGGCTCTTTTGAATTTCGAGTGGGCTACGCGGCATGCGGGTTGATCCGGGTGAAGTCGATTTTGCCGGCGATGAGGAAGAGCACGGTCCTCATGGTTGAGAAGCGCGTGTAGCCTCGGGCCTTGCGTTTGGTGGCCTGGAAGAGCCCGTTCAGGGCCTCGATGAAGCCGTTGGTTTGGCGGGTCTGGGTCCAGGCGACGATGCCGTCGAAGTGCGGCTCTTTTGAATTTTGAGTGGGTGAGCACCGCCGCCATGGTCGGCCGATTCCGCCCGTCGGGCGGTGGGACGGCAGCAGCTGGGAGCGGCCCACTGACCTTGGTGAACCATTATTGCTGGGGGCTATGCCCTTGTAAAGGCTGGCGTCGAGTAGGCACGGGAGATTGCTCCCCCGCGCCTCTCACAGAACCGGACATGCGGGCCACGCATCCGGCTCTTTGGATCGATATGTCAGAACGCCAGCGATAGCTGGGCCGATGCCTGTGGTGGGTTGAGGCCGTTCCACAAGGCTTTGAGCGACGCCATCCGCCCGGCGAACCAGGACGGTGAATAGGCCCGCGTCATCGCCGGGCGGTTCGATTTTACCCATGCCCCTTTCCCGCAATACGCACAGAAGGCAGCAGCCTTGCGGCTGACTCCCTTGCTCCTCAGATGTCGGAAGAGGAAGCGTTGCCGCTTCTTCTGTCGAACGATGATCGCCCTGATCCGGCGCCGGACGTGGGCGTCGATGACACCCAATCCATGGACCGCTTCCGGCGTAC
>CAIOJO010000117.1 GCA_903858635.1 uncultured Telmatospirillum sp.
GCCGGCCGGCACCACCGTGATGTCCGGCAAGATGGTGGCGAACAGCCGGAACAGGGCCGGCTGGCATTCCACCACCACCCGCAGGCCCAGGCCGGCGATGGCCGGCAGGTAGCGGGCGAACTGGATGGCGTCGCCGAAGCCCTGCTCGGAATAGACCAGCAGGGTCCGGCCGGAATGGGCCTGGCCGTCCCAGTCGGGCAGCAGGTGGGTCTTGCCGGGGAATCCCGGCCGGTGCCAGCGCCATTCGTATTGCCGCCAGCCTTCGCCCAGCCGCCCGGTGCGCAGCAGCGCCAGGCCCAGGTTCCAATGGAGGGCCGAGGCGTCGGGGTCGAGGGCGATGGCCCGCCGGTAGACGGTGATGGCCTGGTCGTAGCGGCCGTCGCGCTGCAGGGTGTTGGCCAGGTTGAACAGGTAGGTGGCATGGGCCGGAGCCAGGGTGACGGCGGTCCGCAAGCGGTCGAGCGCCGGGCCGACGCGGTCGAGCGCCGACAGGATGGCGCCGGCGTTGCTGTTGGCCACCGGATCGGCGGCGGCCACCCGCAGGGCCCGTTCGGCCCAGGTCAGGCCGTCGGCCGAGCGTCCCTCCTGGTGCCCGACCACGCCCAGCCGGCACAAGGCGGCGCCGTCGGCCGGGGCCAGCGCCAGCACCATCCGATACAGCCGGGCCGCCGTCTCCCGGTCGCCCCGCAGGTGCAGCTGCTTGGCCTGGGCGAGGACGCTGTCGGGGGATGGCAGGGGGGACGGAGAGCTCAAGGGAATGCGGCACGGACAATAGCGAGGAATCGACCATACCCCCCAACGGTCCGCTCCACAAGTCGGGTAGCGCCGGTCTCATCAATCGGCGGCGGGCGCCGCCTCGGTGACGGTGCTGTCGAAGCGGAAGTCGACCAGGCCGGCGGAGAAGGCCGGGGGGGTGGGGACGATGGTGAACATGGCGGTGTCGACCTTGCGGTGCAGCCACAGCCGCTCGGGCCCGACCTGGGCCGAGACCCCGGCATTGACGAAGTAGGTGCCCTCCAGCAGCAGGCAATCGAAGGCGTGCGCCACCTCCAGCACCGTGCCGGCCTCGGCGAAGGGGACCATCCGCTGGCCGCGGCTGGTGGTGCCGCCGCCCAGCTCGACCCCGCCCAGGGTCTTGATGCTGGTGCCCACCGCCAGCGCCCAGGCCGCCACCGCCAGCGTCACCCGGTAGCGGATGACGTAGCGCCGCCCCGGCAGCAGCATGTTGACCCGCCGGCCGTCGGGGGTGGTGATGGTGACCTCGCCGATGGTGGCGCCGCGCGATTCGTAGAGGGTGGCGCTCGAGGGCACCATGCCGGGATTGAAATAATCCTCGCCGCCGCCGTCGTCGGCCGGCCCGGATGCCGCGGCGGCGGCTCCGTCGCCCACCCGCTCGTCGGCCACCCGCTCGTCGGGCAGCGGGCCGCCGCCGCGCTTTGCCTCCAGCAGGGCGTCGCGAAAGCGCGCCACCTTGTCGGGCGGGGTGTAGAGCAGCCGGTGATAGAAGTTCATGGCCCGGCGCGGCGGGCCGTCGTAGAGCACATCGCCGTGGTCGATCAGCACGGCGCGGTCGCAGATCTGGATGACCTGGGCGGCCGAGTGGGACACGAACAAGATGGTGGCGCCGGCCTTCTTGATGTCCTCGATGCGGGCGATGCAGCGCCGCTGGAAGGCCTCGTCGCCCACCGCCAGCGCCTCGTCGACGATCAGCAGGTCGGGATTGACGGCGACCGCGGCGGCGAAGGCCAGGCGCATCACCATGCCGGTCGAATAGGTCTTGATCGGCTGGTCGAGATGGCCGCCGATGTCGGCGAAGGCCACCACCTCCTCGAACAGGCGGGCGGTCTCGGCCTTGGACAGGCCCAGGATGGCGCAGTTGAGGGTGACGTTCTCGCGCCCGGTGAAGTCGGCGTTGAAGCCCGAGCCCAGCTCGAGCAGGGCCGAGACCCGGCCGTGCACCGCCGCCCGGCCCGAGGTCGGCCGCAGGGTGCCGCAGATGATCTGCAGCAGGGTCGACTTGCCCGAGCCGTTGCGGCCGACCAGGCCGACGGTCTCGCCCCGCCCGATGGTCAGGCTGACGTCGCGCAGGGCCCAGAATTCCCGGTAATAGGTGCGGCGATGGCGCAGCAGCGACTGCTTCAGGCGATCCTGCGGCCGGTCGTAGATCTGATAGAGCTTGGAGACGCCGTGGACGTCGATGACGGGAGGGGGGGGCACCGGATCGGACATCACAGCACGTCCGCGAAGGCCGGCTGGCTGCGGCGGAACCAATAGGATCCGAACCACGCCGCCGCCAGCGCCACCGCCGCATAGGCCGCCAGCTGGGTCCAGTCGGGGGCGTGGCCCCAGATCAGGACGGCGCGGACGTTCTCGACCGGAATGGTCAGCGGGTTGAGGAACACCCAGTCGCGCAAGCCCTCGGGGATGGCCGAGAGGGGAAACACGATGGGGCTTAAGAACATCAAGATGGTGGTCAGCGGCGGCATGGCCTGGGCGATGTCGCGCACGAACACGCCCAAAGCCGACAGGAACCACACGATGCCGGCGGCCAGCACGATCATCGGCGCCATCACCACCGGCAGCAGCAGCGCCGTCGGCGGCGGCAGGCCGTGGGTGCCGACATAGAGGCCCATCAGGATCAGGAAGCCGATGGCGGCGTGGAACAGCGCCGGCAGCACCACCGTCCAGGCCAGCACCGGCAGCGGGAACAGCACCCGCTTGACCAGGTTGGTGTTGCCCAGCACCAGCCCGGTCGAGCGGGTCATGGTCTCGGACAGGAAGCCGTGCAGGATCAGGCCGGCGAACAAGATCATGGCGAAATCGCTGCGGCTGTCGCCCACCGCCAGACCATCCCCCCCCTGGGGGGCGGTCCCGGTCCAGCGCGACTTGAAGATCACCCCGAACACCATGGTGTAGATGGCCAGCAGCACGAACGGGGTGATGAACGACCACAGCAGCCCGATCAGCGACCCGCGATAGCGGCCGACGATGTCGCGCCACGACAATTGCCGGATCAGATAGCGATGGCGGGCGAAATCGCGCGGAATGGCCAGGAGGCTGCTGAACATGAAACCCGGATGCGGGACGGAGGACGGCGGGCGGCGGCCGGACCTTGCCACCGGCGCTTATCCATTGTCAACGAACGGATCATCTGTGCCCTCGAGCGCCTGGGGTTCGCCGGACAGCGGAACGCGATGACAAGACGCCAGGGTCGTGACAAAATGGCCATAAGGTGTCGCGTCTTTTCAGGTGGCGGGGAGTTTTATGAGTAAAAACCTGAATTATGATTCCTCTGTATATTACACAGGGGTCTATTGGAATGATTATGAAAGCGTGCGGCAGGAAATAAACCAACGCGTCGCCGGAAATCCAAATACATATTGGCACAAGCACACGCTTGACATTCTCGGCGGCCGGAAGTTCAGGAAGGCGCTGGTCATTAATTATGGCAATGGCTGGGTCGAGCGCGACCTGTACCGCTTGAACATGTTCGCCGAGGGGGTCGGCATCGATTTTTCCGAGGACCTGCTGGCCGAGGCCAGGGCCGCGGCCGGTCCCCTCCCCCTCCGCTATTATCCGTGCGATATCAATCAGGCCGACTTCCCCGAGGACGGCTACGATCTGGTCGTCAATCACGCCGCCGCCCATCACATCACTTATGTCGACAAGGTCTTTCGCCGCATCGCCGAGGTGCTGCCGGAGGATGGCTATTTCTTGAACTGGGATTATGTCGGCCCGCATCGCAATCAATATGGGTTGCATCAGTGGCTGTCGGCTCTTCGCCTGAACCGGCGCCTGCCGCCGCACCTGCGCAACCGCATGGTTTATCCCCATCATGCGACCATGCTGCACCAGGATCCCAGCGAGGCGGTGCATTCCGAGCTGATCCGGCCGGTTCTGCGCCGCTATTTTCATATCGAGCGCGAAGCCTCGGCCGGCGGCGGGCTGGCCTACCTGATCCTGACCCATAATCACGCTTTTCACCAGGCTCCGGCCGAGGAACCAGCAGTTCTCAGTATGGCCCCGAGAGGCAGCGGGTTGAGGTTGGGGGGGCACCGAGGCGGGGTGAGGCGGTCATGCGGTCTGTGGCGGCGGCACTCCGGAGCAGATGGTTCGCATGAGCGATGCCCACGATGGGAAGAC
>CAIOJO010000118.1 GCA_903858635.1 uncultured Telmatospirillum sp.
CCGTCGCCCCGTAACCGGCAATCGCAATTGTCGCTGACCAAGATCCCTGGCATCGTCACACTGCCGGCTGCGAGAAAACTGCGCCCGCACGCTCACGCCGCGATCGGGAGGGGTGAGCAATTACCCCGGATTTGAGAATCCGCGGATTCTCCCCGATCAGCTCGCCTTCATCGTATCCCGTCACCTTGGAGAAGGATGGATTGACTATAATAATATTTCCATGTGCGTCAGTTACAACAATGCCTTCCTGCGTGCTATGGAACATTGTTCTATAGAGGCCAAGACGTTCCTCGGCTTCTTTTCGTTGCGTAATATTCCGGCTGATCGAGACCATCTCTACGACCTGCCCGCCATCGTCCCGAAGCGCCTGCGTCGTCGATTCGATCCAAATGTATCGGCCGTCCTTGTGGCGAAGACGCGTCACGATCGACTGCCCCGCCGTATTCGCCTTCACGAGAAGTGTAAAATCACGAAGCAGATCAATGTCTTCTGGGTGGATCAAGCGGCGCAGGCGGTCGCCGATGAGTTCGCCGGCGCCATATCCGAGCACCCCTTCGTGAGCGCCGGAAATGTCGAGAATCGTGCCCCGCGGGTCGAAGCGCCAGATGACATCGGGAGCATTGGAGGCAAGAGCCCGGAACCGCCTCTCGCTTGCGAGGAGCATCTCTTCCGCCCGTTTGCGGGCGCGGACGTCATCGACGTCTCGCAATGTATTGCGGATCACCGGAACGAGACGGGTCAAATTATCTTTGAAGATAAAATCCCTGACGCCGAGCTTCAACAACTCGACGGCCCTTTCCTCGCCCACATGACCGGATATCAGGATGACGGGAAGATCCGGTTGCATCTCGCGGATAATCGCGAATGAATTGGTGAACTCCAGGCCCGGCACATGGCAATCGGCCAACACGAGGTCCCAGGCGCGCATTTCCAGCGCGTCCCGCAGTTGACCCAGTCGGTCCACGCGGTGCCAATGGGCGTCGAGCTCCTGCCGCGTGCAGTGACGCTCGATCAGGCGAAAGTCCGCCGGATTGTCCTCGATCACGAGAAATGCAGGGCGATCGCCCATGGTCAGCCACTAAACGGTCGACCCTCGGCAAGGGAAGCCTGCCAAGGGCCAAGTGTTCGTTTCAATCATGCGGCCCGCTGCTTCCGAAGAAACGCGGCCATTGCCATGTCTTCGGCACGGATATGGTCTTTGAGCCAGCCTGCACAGAACTCGAACAACGCATTGGCCGCGTCGGGCCGCCCTCCTTCCACATCCTTTTTCAAGCCGTCGAACCGGGAGTGGAACTCCTGGTGCCTGATCTTGTGTTGGGCCGTTCCGGGATACCCGGCCCGGCTCATGAGCGTTTCTTCCGCGCGGAAGTGGTCGGTCATGGAACGGGACAGCATGTCGATCATCTGCGGTGCGCCGTCGAGGCCCTCACCATGCATCATCCGGCCAAAGAAGCCGTTGATCTGGTCGATGATCTCCTTGTGATGGCGGTCGATCTCGGGTGTGCCGACCGACAGCGATTCATCCCAGGCGATCAGCCGCATGTTGTCCTTGTCGGATCCCTGTGTGCCAATGATTCTTGCGACAACCTCGGGCTATGAGGTTTAGTGAGTGTCACACAGGGGGACGGTCAGTGGTTCATCCATTATCTGCGTATGCAGGCGGAGCAAAGGACG
>CAIOJO010000119.1 GCA_903858635.1 uncultured Telmatospirillum sp.
AGGAACTCGCGTTGCTGGGCAATCTGAGGGCGACCGGAGCAAGCGTCGGCTGGGTCGGCATGACCATCGCCGGGGCGACGCCGCTGCCCGCTTAGAACGGGCTTCGCCTACGGTGCGGACCGACAAAGATCCGCCAGATGGCCGGTCTTGACATAGATGAGGCAACCGCCATCCGAAAACCGCGCATGCCGAAACAGCGGCGGATTGCGGATCCAGCTGCCGGCCGGGTAGTCGCCGTACTCGTCCTGCAGGCCCCCCTCGATCACCAGGATTTCCTCGCCGCCCGGCTGCGCCTGGTCATCGCCTCGGGTCCCGGGGGCCCAGCGCATCAGCGCCACCCGTTCGGCGCCGAACCGGTGCAGCGGCAGCACCGATAGTCCCGGGGCGCCGCCCGGCAGGAACGGCGTTCGCCGGGTGTCGATGGCCAGCCGAGCCGTGTCGCCGGGGTCGAATTGGTGGAGCTTGACGAAGATGGTGCAGCCCTGGTCGCTATGCGGGGCATGGGCGCTGCCGATGGGATTGCGAACATAGCTGCCGACGGGGTAATCGCCGCCCTCATCGGAAAACACCCCATCCAACACCAGGAACTCTTCCCCACCGCCATGCCGATGGCTCGAGAAGCGCGACCGCGGTGCGTAGCGAACCAGCGAGGTGGCCCGCGCCACCTCGCCGCCGATGCGGTCGAGCATTTTCCGCTCGACCCCGGCCATCGGCGAAGGCCGCCACGCGACCGCATCGGGCCGGATGACGACGCGCTGCGAAAAATCCGAATTGATCAGCATGCGCGGCCTCCGCGAACGCTTCCGTCATAGGTGAATGTTTTGCTTATGTCAGTGCTCTAGCCGCTCTTATTCACCGGACCTGTGGCGCCGCGCCGCTTTATGGTTAAGGCGAGGTTCGCCGTAGGGGCCCACGGGGCCCCTCGATGGGGATCATTTTTTGGAGCGATCGTCTGAGGTTGTCGGATGCGGGTTGAGCGGGGCGATGACGGCCCCGCCGGTTACGGCCCGGCAGGGAGCAGCGTATTGGCGAGGTGACGGATCAGCGCCGCGTCGGGGCAGTGAGCGGCGAATGCGATGCGGATCCGGGAGGCAGTCTCGATGACGCGGGCGGCCACCTTCAGCACTCTGAGGCGCAGGGTGGCGAACTCGGCCTTGGCCAGGGCGTGGGTCTTTGGGATCGCGTCGCGCAGCGTCAACATGAGCCAGTAGGCGGCAGTATGCAGGATCAGCCGCATCTGGTTGGCAAGCGGACTGCGGCAGGAGGTGCGGTCGGAGGCCAGTTGCGCCTTGTGCATCTTGATCAGGTTTTCGGCCTGTCCCCTCTCGCAGTAGAGCGTGTCGTAAATGAACTCGGCCGAACGGCTGGCCAAGCTGGTGACCACGAAGCGGATGTCGAGGCCGAGTGTGGTGGCTTCGATCCGGGCGCAGGCTCGGCGGTCCGTTTTCCAGGATTTGGCCTGATAGCGCGTCTCGGTGTAGCCGCGCAGACAGGGATTGGCGGTCTCCGCCCGACGGGTGCGGATGTCGTCGGCGACCGCGTCGACGGCGCGGGTGAGAACGCGGTTGCCTTGCAGGCCGAAGACGTAATCGATGCCGTTATCGTCGCACCAATCCATGACCTCGGCGCGGCCATAATGGCTGTCGCCTCGGATCGTCAGCTTGGTCGTCGGCCAGTGGCGCCGGATGCGGCGAACCAGGCGGCGCAGATGCGAGCGGATTTCCGTCCCGGTCGGCGTCTTGCCGGGGCGCAGGATCATCGCCACCGGGCGGCTGGTCGCCGTGTCGTAAATGTGGATCGGCAGGAAGCAGCGCTCGTCGTAATGGGCGTTGAACAGCGACAGTTGCTGATAGCCATGGACCGTGTCGCAGGTGTCGTCGATGTCGAGGGTCACCGCCTCCGGCGGCGTCGCATAGCTGGCGCACCAGAGATCGACCAAAACCCCCATCAGCCGAAGGATCTCGCGCAGGCTGGGCGCGTTTTCCCAACGCGAGACGGTGGGCTGCGAGCACAGATCGATGCCGCTGTCCGGCAGGCGGCCACAAGCCAGCTTGAAGGCCGGATCCCGACGCAGGTGGTCGAGATCGTCGGCGTCCTCCCATCCGCAGGCGATGGCCAGGATGCGGGCGCGCAAGATGTCCGCCAAGCTATGGGTGATGCGCATCGGATCACGCGGATCGGCGATCACCGCCGCCAATCTGTTGGCCAGCCCGAGCCGCCGATCGGCCTCGGCCAACAGCATCACGCCGCCGTCCGAACTGATCCGGCCGCCATCGAACGCGGCGGAAACTTTCTTGCGGCTTACGGCTGGAAAGGAGAACGGCAGGAGGATATCGTCGGTCATGGCGGGTGTGGCAGCCTTCGATCTGTCTTCGGATAGTGTTTGGCGACAAAATCCTACAACAAATCAATAGGTTATGCTACATCCGCCACACCAAGAACCCCCTCCTCATGAATAAGAGCGGCTAGAGAGAGCGGCTCACGCCTCGTCGCCGGCCACCTGGCGGCGCGATCCCCAGGCGGTCAGGCGCTCGTTGATCTGCTGGCGGCTGAAATGGCGGGCCGCCTCGACGCCATAGCCGTCCTCCAGCAGGGCGTCGTAGTCGCTGCAGCGGTGCCGCAAATAGGCCACCAGGGACAGCCAGGCGGCCTTTTCGGGTGCCGCCTTCTTGAGGCCGGGCGAGGCCAGGGCATGGTCGGTCACCTCGGCCAGCTCATGGCGGGGAATGCCGGGGACCATCGCCCGCAAAGCGGCCTCGAC
>CAIOJO010000120.1 GCA_903858635.1 uncultured Telmatospirillum sp.
GTATACGGGTTTCCCCGAATGTAATCGCGCTTCTTGCAGTACTCCGCCTCGTCTCGTATCAGCCGATCAAAGTACTCGTCTTGCCATACGGCTCCACGGCGGCCGTAAAATCGCTGGAGTCTGTTTGCCGTGAATGACTTCCAGGAGTGGAGGATTTCTCTGAGATTCCATTTATCGAGAGGTTCGACCATGACATGCACATGGTCGTTCATGACGACATAGCCATGGAGCCGGTAGCGGGCACCGTGGAACCACCGTAGCGCGGTGACGACCTCATCGCGCTCCTTTTCGGAAAGGTCGTGCTGTACGGGGTGACGGCGCCAAGTGACGAAATAGATGGCCTCGGCGGCGCGAAGATGCGGCAGATTTCGCCAATAGAATATGGCATCGCCTGACACCGAAGTCGCTCGCCCAATGTTTCCAATAGGGAAACATGATGGCATCTTCCGGTTGCATCGGCAACACCGGCAGGGACGCCGGTGGCACTGGGATTGCCCGACGCTGCAGTCCCTGCCGGTGCTGGAATTACCTGCGCAGATCGATCTCGACACCCGGCTCGCCGGAGAATTCGACCAGGATGTCTTCGTCGCGCACGATGTACTGGCAGGCCAGCCGGTAAGGTGGCGGCACGTCGTTGACTTCGGCCTGCTCGAGCCATTCCTTGGTCATCTTGCCATTGACCGACAGGGTCAATTTTTCTTTCTCGGTCAGGGTGACCGCCATCGGCGCCTTGCCGCCGTCGAGATAGGTGATCTTGACCAGGCAGGAGCCGCATTCCCCGTCCTGGCATTGGAAGGGAATGGGAATGTTGTGCTGCTTGGCCAGGGCCAGCAACGTTCCGTTGTCGCCGGCAACGGCATAAAGCGTCATGTCCTTTTCCATGACGGGGCTCGAAAACGTTACATTGGCCATTATTTCACCTCGGTTGTTGGGCTGAACGATCGGTCGCCGCCGCTCATTTGCGGACCAGCGACGAGAGCGGGACGAAGCCGGGTTTCTGGAACACCTTGAAGGTCTTCGGCGGTGTGGCCGAACCGGCATAGTCGGCGTAGGCGCGCAGCAGACAGTCCCGCCAGGTCTCCGCATCGGCCTCGCCGAGATGGTTGCCCTTGGCGAGATAGGCGCGGAAGCGGTGCAGGATATGCAGCCGATGGACGTCCAGCACGTGCTGGTCGAAGGGTAGTCCGAAGG
This sequence comes from uncultured Telmatospirillum sp., assembly GCA_903858635.1. Classification (GTDB taxonomy): domain Bacteria; phylum Pseudomonadota; class Alphaproteobacteria; order Rhodospirillales; family Magnetospirillaceae; genus DUZF01. Next base: position 1,192 of record CAIOJO010000120.1, read on the forward strand.
CCAGGAAGAATTCCTCGGCCGAGGACAACTTGGCGAGTTCGCTCAATGGGGGCGTCATGCCGCACCCGCCATCGGGCTCAGGCTGGCGATGGCTTCGCTGCAGAAGCGGCGGAGGTCGTCGGCCTCGGGCGCCCGTTTGAGCAAGGTGGCGTGGCGACGCACCCGAGCCAATACCACCTGGGCCTGGACCGGGTCGAGGCTCAGACCCAGGGCGGTGCAAGCATGCTGGACGCCGGCGACCCCGGAATGCTTGCCGAGCACGATGCGATGGCGGCGGCCCAGGCTGGCCGGATCGATCGCCTCATAGGTGCGGCGGTCGCGCAACAGGCCGCTGACATGGATGCCGGCCTCGTGGGTGAAGATCGCCTCGCCGACGATGCTCTTGGCGACCGGGACCGGCCGCCCCGAGGCCGAGGCCACCAGTTGCGACACCCGACTGAGCTGGGCAGTCTCGACGCCTGTGGTATGGCCATAAAGATGGCCAAGCGCCACCACGACCTCCTCCAGCGGGGCATTGCCGGCCCGTTCGCCCAGTCCGTTGACGGTGGTGCTGACATGGCTGGCCCCGCCTCGCACCGCGGCCAGCGAATTGGCGGTGGCCAGGCCGAGGTCGTCATGCGCGTGAATCTCCAGCTCCAGCCCGCAGGCCCCGCGCAGGCGGTGGAACAGGTCGTGGACGGCGAAGGGATCCATGATACCGAGGGTGTCGGCGAAGCGGAACCGGCGGGCCCCGGCCCGCTCGCAAGTCTCGACCACAGCCAGCAGGAATTCGGCATCGGCCCGCGACGAGTCCTCGCCGCCCACCGCCACCTCGAAGCCCCGATCCAAGGCCTGCCCGACCATGCTGGCGATATGCCGCAATGCCCAGACCCGGTCGCGTCCCAGCTTGCCGGCCAATTGCAGATCGGACACCGGGATCGACAGATTGACCATGCTCACGCCGGTGCGGGAGGCCGCCGCCAGGTCGTCGGGATGCATCCGGCACCAGGCGATGGCCCGGGCCTTCAGTCCCTCCGCCAGCAGGGCGCGGATCGACTGGCACTCCTCTTCGCCCATCGCCGGGATGCCGACTTCCAGTTCGGCCACGCCGGCCGCATCGAGGGCCCGGGCGATGGCAAGTTTCTCGTCGAGGCTGAAGGCGACGCCGGCGGTCTGCTCGCCGTCGCGCAGGGTGGTGTCGTTGACGGTGATCGCTGTCATGCTGCCCCTCCGCTCATTTGCCGCAGCTGCAGCGGCCGACGAAATTCGGATTATCGAAGACGAAGCCGGGCCCTTGCGCCGATTGCGCGAAGTCGATCCGGGTGCCCTTGAGCAGGGGGACACTGGCCTGGTCGAGGAAGATCCGGACGCCGTCGACTTCGCAGACGGTATCGCCGTCACAACCGTCGCATTCGAGCGCCATCCGATATTGGATGCCGGCGCAACCGCCGACCGAGGCCGACAGCCTGAGGCCGGCTTCGTTGTCCGGGATTACTTCGCGAAGGGCGGCAATGGCCGGTGCGGTCAGTTCGAGCATGGCATCGACTCCTTGGTGAAGACAGTCTTGCCAGGATGAAGAGCAACCGCCGTGCCAGGCCTGGAATCAATTATCCGCCGATGACGCAGATGGGCGCAGATCCTGGTGTTTCCGACCATCTGCGGCCTCTGCGTCATCGGCGGATGGCCTTCCGGCGGTCGTCGTGAAGGAGTCCGCCCTCAGGCGGAAGCCGACAATTGTCGGGTTTGCGACAGGGCAAGGGCCCCCAGGGGCTCGCCGTCTTCACCGCCGAAGCAGTGGGCCACGTCGCAGCAGACGTCGCAGGTCGGCGCCTTGCAGATCAGCACGCCTTCCCGCTCGCAGAGTTCGCGGTAGAAGAACTTCTTCCATTTCATGTCGCGACTGTTCTTGGCCGCCAGCGGCGCGAAATGCCTTTGCATCAAATCGACCAGGTCGGACCTTGCGGTCAGGCCGAGGTCCTGCCACAGGTGATTGGCGCCCAGCGAGCGACGCGCCAGCATATGGGCCAGCCAGACCTCCTCGGCTGCCCCCGCCGTGCCATGCTCGATCAACAGGGCCCTGAGATCGGGCTCCTCGAGGGCCTGCGGCGCTTCGCCGTCGGCACCGGCATCGATCTGCAGCGACAGGGCATGCGGCATCCTGCTCTGCAGCAATGTCGCCAGTTGCGCCGCCGACAGTCCGAGCGCCTCGGCCAGCGGCCGCTCACCCTCGCCCAAAGCATGGGCCAGGATACAGGCGAACAGGTGGCGGTCGGCCGGATGCCCGCGGGCCCCGGCCACCAGCCAGCGGTAAAGGTCCCGGGCCATCAGGCCGGAACCAGGGCCGGCACCTCACCATGGGTCAGCGCCTTTTTGCCGCAGACCGTGGCGCAGGACTCGCAGCCGATGCAGGCCCCGGCATTCTCCATGGTCATGATCTTGCGGTTCGAGTCGTCATCGTCGTCCAGCGGATCGCACAGATCGCCGTCCTCGTTGACGCCCATCATCTTGAGCACCCCCTGGGTACAGACCTTGAAGCAGCGGCCACAGGCGATGCACAGCTTGTCATTGATCGACAGCAGATATTTCGGTGTCCACGGCGTACCGTCGCGGGTGGTGAAGGCAATGAAACCCATTTGCTAATCTCCTTTAGGTCAGGCGGTTGCGGCGTCGGGGAAGCGGTTGATGGTGGCAGCGGCGTCGTCGACCAGCCGGTTCCCCTTTTCGGCCAGTTTTTCCAGGGACGGGAAGCCGAAACGATGCACGTCGCGCAGGCTGAGGCTAACGGCGACCAGGCGGCCGACGATCAGGACCAGCCGCCCCCAGCCTTCCGGATGCAGGCTCATCACCGGCGCCACGGCGTGACCGGTGCGCCGCTCGATGACCAAGGCGACGGCGGCATAGAACATCTCGACCCGCCAGATATCCTTCGGACTGGGATCGGCGATCAGCGGCAGGGCGTCGCGCCGTTCGCGCGTCAGAACGAAGGGGGCGATCAGTTCGGCGTCGGCGATGCCGTCCCACACCCCATGGGTGTCCTGGGCGCGGATCACCCGAACCAGTTCGACCACCATCGGATCGTCGGGCAGTGGGGCCGGCATCGAGGCGTCCATCAATGCGGCTCCCCGGTTTCTTCGTCGACGGTGAATCCGCCGTTCTGCTGCATGATCTTGCGCAGCCAGGGCGGCGGCGTGCCCCGCATCATCGTCTGAATACGGGCGATGACCTGGGGAATCGGCTCGTCGTCGGCCAGCTTGATCGGATGGACCATGCGCTTGACGACCCGCGCCGCCGCCGGCCCGCCGATGGCGCGCACGAACAGCAGGGCGACGCCGTCGAGAACATCCAGCTTGGCCGCCAGGCGATCCTCGCCGTCCTCCTGGTGAACCCCATCCTCGTTGCTGGCGGCGTCGAACTGCACCGCTTCCAACAGGGCGTGCTGATCGACCGAGACGTCGAACAGCATGAAGGTGCGGGCGCTGGCGAAATGCGCGTCGACCCTGTGCAAGTCATGGGTGGCGAAGGCGACTCTCATGGCTCCTCCTTGCGATAACGGGGCCGCCGGCAGGGCCGGCGGTTCAGGCGGCTGTACCAGCCGCAGCCTGCGCACGGTCATGATGGGATTCCGGGGCTGAGTGGGAGCCGGCTGCTTCGGCGAGCATGCCGGCCAGGGAAAAGATCAGATCGCGGGTGCCGCGATAGCCGACGCTGCTGCGCTGCGCCACGCCAAGGCGGTCGAACACCGGGAAGCCGGCGCGGAAGAGACGGATGCCTTGGCGGTCGGCCAACTGGGCGGCATTGGAATTGGCGATGGCCAGATCGCAGGCCCCGCTTTCGGCGATCTGTTCCTCGAAGTCGTCGAGGTCACCGACCACCACCCGATCGGCCGGAAAGCCGGCCAGGAAAGGCGCCGGTCCGGTGGTCACCGCAGCGACCACCTCGGCGCCCATCTCGGCCACCAGGCGGCCCATCGTCCACAGCAGATCCGGCTCACCGGCCACCGCCACACGCCGCCCGGCAAAGCTGAACTGCCCATCCAGCATGGCGTCGATCAGCTGGCTGCGCTGGCGCCGGTAACGTTCCGGCACCGGGCACTCGGCGGCATGGGCCAAGCCGACCATCAGCCGGTCGGCGGCTTCGAGGCCGCTGAAGCGGTCGATCACCAGCAAGGGAACGCCGAACCGGCGGCGCAGCGCCTCGCCGGCCGACCGCATATGCTCGCCGAAGGCGATAGTCAGCCGCGACTGGCCCAGCCGCGCCACCTGGTCGAGCCGGGTGCCGCCGAGCGTCGTCGCCACCCACCGCCCGGGCAGGTGGCCGTCGAGGGAGGCGGCCAGATCGGGCAGGAGAATCGGTTCCAGGCCGAAGTCCTCGACGATGTCCTTCAGCGCTTCGGCATCGCCCGGCGTCATATTGACCCCGGGCAGGATATTGACCTGCGGCCGGCCGGCGGGATCCTTCGCATCGATGGGCAGACAGCGGATCATCGCCTCGACCGCCTTGCTCCAGCCGGTCTCCAGGCCGCCGATGTAATCCGGCGTCGCCACCGGCACCACCGCCACGCCGTCAAGCTCGGGCTGGCGGGCCCGGATGGCCTTGAGGTCGCCTTCCATATCCTCGCCGCGGGTCTCGGTGAGCGCCGTCGACAACAGGCCGATCACCTTCGGCTGGGCCCGGCGGGCCACCGTCAGCAGAGCCTCTTCGACATTGTCGGCGCCGCCCAGGATGGTGGTGATCTCGTTCATCGCCGTGGTCTGCAAGGGGATGGCCTCGCGGAAATGCCGAACCAGGGCGACCAGGGCAAAGGCGGTGCAGCCCTGCGCCCCATGGAACATCGGCAGGCAGCCCTCGATCCCCATGAAGGCAAGCGCCCCGCCCAGCGGTGCGCTGACCTTCAGCGGGCTGACCGACAGCGGTTTGGGCAATGAAACGATCAGAGCCATGACGGTGCCTCCAACGGACGGCCCTCGGCATCCCAGGGCAAGGGACGGCGGATTTCCGCCCAGATGGGATTGTTGAGGACCAGATCGATCTGACGCACCAGCGCGACCATGCCGTCATAGCCGGCAAAGGCCTGGTGCCGTTCCTGGTTGATGTCGAGCCACGGGGTGCGGCTCTTCAGCGCAACGAACTGGGTGCGCCCGCCCGACATCAGGATGTCGGCCTCGCCGGCCGACAGCATGCGAAACATCTCGGCATTGGGGATGGCGTCGAAGGCGGTGCCGTCGTCGCCCAGCAGGGCCTTGGCCCGTTCCTTGTCCTCCGGCGTCGATTTGCGCACCGAGGTGCCGATCACCTCCATGCCGATTTCCTTGAGGGCCGAGACCACCGACCAGCTCTTCACGCCACCGGTGTAAAGCAGCACCTTGCGGCCGGCCAGGCGGGGGGCGATCTGGTCGAGTTCGCCCCAGGCCTTGCGTTCCTGTTCGGCGATCAGGGCATCGGTGCGGGTCAGCAGCTCCGCATCGGCGCCCCGCTCGACCAGCAGCCGGGCGATGCCGCGCAGGCTGTCCGAGGTGTCCTGGATGCCGTAGAAAGAGCCCTCGACATAGGGGATGCCCCAGCGTTCCTGCATCTTGCGGGCCAGCGTCACCAGGGCCTGCGAACACAGCATGATGGCGGCGCGGGCGCGGTGGGCGGAGGCCACCTGATGGTAGCGGGCGTCGCCGGTGATGCAGGCACGCACCCGGATCCCCAGGCGATCGAGCAGCGGAAGGATCTGCCACAGCTCGCCGGCCACGTTGTATTCGCCGAGGATGTTGATGTCGGTGGGGCCGGCATCGTCTGGCTCGACGGTGCCGATCACATGATCGAGCAGCGCCTCGCCACCCAGCCGGTTGCCCAGATTCTTCGACCCGGCAAAGCCCGGCGCGATTACCGGGATCACTGGCAGGCCGAGGCGTTTGGCGGCCTCCTTGCACACCGTCTCGATATCATCGCCGATCAGCGCGGTGACGCAGGTCTGATAGACGAAGATGGCGGGGGGCCGGAACCGCTCGGCAGCGGTGCGAATAGCTTGGTAGAGCTTGCGCTCGCCGCCGTGAATGATGTCCAGTTCGCCGAGATCGGTGGTGAAGCCGCGGCGGTACAAGGTGGGGCCCGACGAGGCGGCGTTGCGGCTGTCCCAGGAATTGCCTTCGCAGGCCAGCGGCCCATGCACCAGATGCACCGCGTCGGTGATCGGCTGCAGGGCGATCTTGGCGCCGTCATAGGCGCAACCGCCGGCGGCGGCGCCCGGGGTCAGACCCTTGGCGGCGCAGCCCTTCTTCTTGGCGGAAGCCGACTTCGCCTGGTTGGTGGCACAACCGGGCTCGTTCATCAGCTCCTGGACCTTCTGCTTCAGCATCGGCGTCTCCTTGGCCGAGAAGACTGATGCATCGGCCGTGCCAGGCACGAAAATGGCGGAAACGCTAGCGATTGCCTTTCAGGCAGGCCTTCATTGTCGGAAGTCCGACAGGGGTTTGTCGGGTCCTTGTCGAAGCCCGTATGAAGAAATGAGTGGGACCGGCGTCCCTGCCGGCGTTCCGGCGGAGCCGGA
>CAIOJO010000121.1 GCA_903858635.1 uncultured Telmatospirillum sp.
CAATTGCGCGGCCTGAACATGGGCCTCTTCATGCCGGTCTTCTTTGGCCGCGCCGGCCTGAGCGCCGATCTGACAATCTTGAAAGATCCGGTTCTTCTGGGTTTGACCGGTGCCTTGATCGTCATCGCCAGCCTCGGCAAATTTGCCGGCGCATTTATCGGAGGAAGACTGGGTGGTTTGACCGGTCGGGAATCCCTGGCGCTTGGCTGTGGGCTGAACGCGCGCGGCTCGACGGAAATCATCGTTTCCTCCATCGGCTTGTCGATGGGCGTTATCAGTCAGAGCCTTTTTACGATGATCGTGGCGATGGCCGTCATCACCACCATGGCAATGCCGCCAATGCTGCGACGGGCGTTGGGGCGGCTCCCGCTCGGCAATGAGGAAAAGGCGCGGCTTGACCGTGAGGAGTTCGAATCCAAGGGATTCGTCGCCAATCTGCAGCGCCTGCTGCTTGCTGTCGACGAAAGCGCCAACGGCAAATTCGCCTCTCGGCTTGCCGGGCTGATTGTTGGAGCACGAAGCATCCCGACCACAGTGCTGCATATCGGACCGAACGCGACAGACCAAGAAAAGTACCGACTGGAGGAACAAAGTGTCGAGTCGGCGGTCAGGGCGGCGGCCGAGAGCACCGCTGCCGTGGAAGCAACGGAGACCAACCAGACAAAAGTGAATGTCATTACCCGTTCCAAGGTGGCGGGAGCCGAAGAGGCGGTGGCGAGCGAGGCCCGTAAGGGCTACGATTTTCTCGTCATCGGCATCGAGAACACCATGGCCGAGAAGGGTGGCTTTCATGAAGAGATGACGCGGGTCGCGGCCGGATTCGAAGGTCCGCTGGGTGTCGTTGTCGCTCGCGGCGATCACGTCAACAGCCCGATCAACAGTGGCTTCAAGATATTGGTTCCGGTGACCGGGACCGACGTATCGCGCCGCGCAGCAGAAGTCGCGGTCACGCTCGCACGAGCCAACGGCACGTCGATCACCGCGTTGTACGTCGCCAATTTGAAGGGGGCGAATAAGAATCCCGTTCGGCGCCGCGATGCTTTGGCGGCGCGCGGGCACGGGGAAGCCTTCCTGAAGAATGTCGTCACCCTTGCCGACCGCTACGGCGTCAACGTTCGAACGGCCGTGCGAATTGACGTTGCGGCGGAAGAAGCGATCTTGAGCGAAGCCCGCCGCGGGTCCTATGACTTCATTGTCATGGGGGGCAACCGTCGCGCTGGCGATGTCTTGTATTTGGGTGACGTCGCTGCGGCCATCCTTCAGAAATCAACGTCTTCCGTCTTGTTCATATCAAGCTGATGGCAAGTTGGATTCCGAGAGAACTTGAAACCGCGGCAAAAAATGGAATAAGGAGGGGCGCTGCCATGGCGGGGAGGATTCCTCGCTGCGGGCGCATTTCCTATTCTTCCCGACCTCCCCCACACAGGAGAAGGCCCTTGCTGAAGGTGGCCACCCATGGCGGCACGTTTCATGCCGACGATGTCTTTGCTTACGCCATCCTGAAGGCCGCCACCGCCGGGAGGCTGGAGCTCACCCGGACCCGCGACGGCGGGCTATTGGCCGGCGCCGACGTGCTGTTCGACGTTGGCGGCATTTTCGATCCGGCCGCCCGCCGCTACGACCACCACATGCGCGACAAGCCGTTGCGGGCCGATGCGGCACCGTACAGCTCGGCCGGTCTGATATGGCGCGATTTCGGCCGCGAGGCCGTGCGGGCAATGCTTCCCGAGGCAAGCGAGGAAGCGCTTGGCAAGGTATGGCGGTCGGTGGACGAGGGCTTGGTTCGCGACGTCGACCTGATGGACAACGGTGCCGCAGAGTCTATGCCGGGGCACGTCTCGACCCTGCTGGAAGCGTGGAATCCCAGCTTCGCCGAGGAGTCTCGCGACGAGAACGAGGCCTTCCTCGATGCCGCCGAATTGGCTTCGACCATCCTGGCGCGGGTCTGCGCCCGGGCCTACGCGGCCGCCCTTGCGGTGGACACGGTCGCCCTCGCTGCGCGCACCGCAGAACATCCCGGCATCCTTGTTCTGGAGTGCCGAATGCCATGGGAGGATGCCATCTTCGAACTGGGCCTGTCAGAGGTGCTTTACGTGGTGCGACCAGCCGGGGACGGCTGGACCTGCAGTGCAGTGCCGCCGAATAAGGGCTCTTTTGCGCAAAAGTTGCCGCTTCCGGATGTCTGGGCCGGTCTCCGCGACGAGGCCCTGGTCTCGGTTTCCACCGTACCGGATGCCACCTTCTGCCATCCGGCGCGGTTCGTCTGCGGCGCCCGCAGCCGCGACGGCGCGCTGGCCTTGGCCCGCCTGGCGATCGCCCTGGCCTAGAGATGCCTCGTATGCATGTCGGCATGGATTTCGGCACCACCAACAGTGCCGTCGCCGTGGCAGGGGACGAGGGGCCAGCCGCCGTCGTGCAGTTTTCGACCGCGGCCGGTCCGACCTCCTCCTTGCGCTCGGTGCTGGCCTTCGACAAGCACCACCGTGGCGCGACAGGGGGCATTGCTCCTCTGGTCGGTCATCACGCGATCGACGCTTATCTCCAAGCCGATGGTGAGTGCCGCTTCCTGCAATCGTTCAAATCCTATTTGACCAGCCGGGTGTTCACCAGCACCTCGATCCTCGGCACCTCGTACACGCTGGAAGACCTGATCGCGCTGATCGTCAAAACTCTTCGCGACCATGCCGCGACGACCACCAACGCCGAGGTGAAGCGCGTCGTGGCTGGGCGGCCGGTCCGCTTCGTCGCGGAAAGCGGCCAGCCGGAGGATGATTTCGCCACCGGTCGTCTCTGCGATGCCTTTGCCAAGGCGGGCGTCGACGAGGTGGTGTTTGAATACGAGCCGGTCGCCGCAGCCTATTACTACGAAAAAAGGCTGACCTGCGACGAGACCGTTCTGGTGGCCGATTTCGGGGGTGGAACCAGCGACTTCTGTCTGATTCGCCTGGGTCCGGGGCGCGCCCTCCTCGATCGGCCCCAGGACGCCATCATCGGCACCAACGGGGTTGGCCTCGCCGGTGACGCGTTCGACCGCCGTATCGTCCAATACGGACTCAGCCGGCATTTCGGTAAGGACGCCACATTTGAAAGCAATCACAAGATCCTTCCCGTGCCGGCCTGGATCTACAGCAAACTCGAGCGTTGGCACCATATCGGATTCCTCAACCTACCATCGACGCTGCGGCTGCTTCGCGATCTGGAGCGAAAGGTCGACCGACCCGACCAGCTAGGCCAGTTGTTGGCTTTGATCGAATATAATCTGGGCTACCACCTCTATCGCTCGGTGGAACAAGCCAAGATCGATCTGTCCCGAGCCGAGGCCACAGATTTCACCTTTTGTCACGATCCGGTTGAGATCCGCCGCCGTATTACTCGGGTGGAATTCGAAGGCTGGATAGAGCCCGAACTGGCCGCCATCGAAAGCTGCGTCGACGGCCTGCTCGACGCCACCGGCATTCAGGCGAAGGCGGTGGATCGCGTCTTTCTCACCGGCGGCTCGTCGCTGGTCCCTGCCGTTCGTGCCATCTTCGCCCGCCGCTTCGGCGCCGCCAAGCTCAGTACCGGCGGCGAGTTCATTTCGGTGGCCAGCGGCCTAGCGCATCGTGCGCGTGAAGTATTTTCCTAATTGCCGGGCTTTTAACCAAAGGGCGCGACGCCGGCGGTCGTCCGCCGAGACGCGACCCGTAAGGGCTTGTCGGCGCTGTCTTTCAATCCTTGCCGTTGTGCCCGGAAGTGCCGCCGCTCCGGTAGGATGCGTTCAGCATTTCGACCGGATGGGACACCGGATAGGGCAGCGCTTGGTTGAATTGAATCCGGCAACTCAGGCAGTCGGTGACGATGGTTTCGGGATTACGGGCCCGGATCTTTTCCATCAGACGCTTGCCCTGGGCCAGACTGGCCTTGTGGAAGCCCGTCTGGAAGCCGCGGATCCCGGCGCTGCCGCAGCAGTCGAAGGCGCCCCCTACGGTCGGTAGCGACACCCCCGGCACCAACTCGAGCAGGTCCCGCCACGGGTACCCCATCTCCTGTTCCTTCAGATGGCAGGGCGGATAGTAGACCATTCCCTCCGGCAAGGGGCCTAGATCACCATTGAGCTCTTGCGAATGCTGCATGATGCGCAGGAATTCGCCGAGGTCGAAGGTATGCCTGGCGATCTTCATCCGGTCATGGGGATCGAGCGAGGCGAAGTATCCCTCATCGCGACAAAGCCCGCCCAGCGTAAGTTTGATGGCAACGATCGTCTTACCGCAGGGCGGACCATTGATCGCCCTGACGGCGCTTTCCTCGTCGCGTTGAGCCCGCTGGCAAAGCTTGTCGAAATTGCCGCCTTCTTCGGCCAGCATCTCGGCCAGCTTGGCACGGTATCCCTCCGAGTAGTTGGCGCCGTCGGGCAGCAGCGACTTGAACATATAGCCGCAGGTCGGGCAGGAGGTGACGATGTCATAGCCGGCGTCGATGCACTTCGCCAGTTGTCCCATGTTGAAGGTGGCGGCATCGAAGGCGTAGCGCCGATCGCCCTCGAGCAAGCGGGGCATCCCGCAACAGACCTGGTCCGGGACGAACACCGAAACCCCGTTTCGTTGCAGCACTTCGACCGTCGCCTTGGCAATATCCGGAAACAGGTATTGGGCGCTGCAGCCGACGAAATAGGCCACCTTGCGCCCCGCTGCGGGTCGCATGACGACTATCCCGCGGGCCTTGGCCCAGGCCGTGAAGGGCTGACGGGGGAATGCGGGGATTTTGCGCTCGGGATGAATGCCGATCAGCCGCTTCAGCAGGCGCGCCAGCGGCTCGGTGTGGAACAGAAGGTTGATCAGCCGTGGAAAGACAGCGCCGATCCGGCCCAGCAGGCGAACATCCATGAGAATCCGCTGGCCGGGCTTGAAGCCGGCCCGGGCTGTGAAGCCGTCCTTCGCTTCGCGGATCTTGGCGCGGATCGGCGGGCAGGAGCACAGGCCGCACATGTTGCAAAGACCGACCAGGGTCCGCAGTTCGTTGGATCCGATCTGCCGTTTCCCGGACTTTTCGGTGTCATGAAGCCTGTACAGCTTCGGGAAGAACAGGCACGGCGTATCGGCCAGAAGATTCCGGCATTGATCGCAATTCGTGCACAGCTCGATCACTTCCCGTGCAAGCTGCTCAGGGGATTTTGCCAAAATAGTTTCCCAGCCGTCAGTGTTCCCGCGGTCCGCAGGTTACCGTGGTGAGAATAGCGCCACATTCGGCCTACGACATTAATACGTTGGTCGCAAGCGGCTGTCGTCGGCGAGCCCGGCGAATTCTTCCCCAAGTTGCGCTTGTCGTCCGGCTTAGTCCAAATCGAGTGATAAATGCGCGCATGATACGAGCCGTAAATCGCTCTTGTACTTTCTGCCAATTTCGACCAACCCGCCTTGGATGCTAGTTTCCGACACTGGATGAAGCTTGGCCGCAAAATTTTCCGTCTGCGCCTCCGTACGAAGGGGGGCGGAGCAGGACTGGGAGCCCTCAATGGATAAGATTTGTCGCGTTAACATGTCCGATCTCACGGTCACGTTTGGAGACGTCCCGTCAGCCTGGGCAGGCCTTGGCGGGCGCGGCCTGACGTCGACGATTGTCAGCGCGGAAGTGCCCCCGGACTGCCACCCCCTCGGCGTCAACAATAAATTGGTGTTCGCCCCCGGCCTGCTGACCGGCACCGCGGCGGCGAGTTCGGGGCGGCTTTCGGCTGGCGCCAAGAGCCCCTTGACCGGCACCATCAAGGAGAGCAACGCCGGCGGCACCGCGGCCCGCATGATGGCCAGGCTCGAGCTCAAGGCGCTCATTCTGGAAGGCCTTCCCAAAGAAAAGGCGTGGTATAGCATTCATATAAACAAGAATGGCGCTACCATACACGAAGAACATGAAGTAGAAGGACTAGGCAATTTCGCTCTCATCGACGTCGTCGAGGCGCGGTTTGGAAAAAGGGTCGGCATCTTAAGCATTGGGCAGGCCGGCGAGATGAGGATGTCTTTGGCCAATATCTCGGTCAAGGATCCAGACAGTAAAATCCGCAGCTTGGGTCGTGGCGGCCTCGGTGCGGTTCTTGGATCGAAGCGAATAAAATTCATCTCGATCGATGATGAGGGCACCCCGCTAGTGAAGTTGGCGGATCCTGAGAAATTCAAGGAAGCCAGCAAAAGGTTTTCGAAGACGCTGCAAGATCATCCGGTGACCGGGCAGGGACTGCCGACCTATGGGACCGCGGTCCTGGTCAATATCATCAACGAGGCCGGCGGATTGCCGACCAGGAACTTCACCTACGGTCAGTTTGACGGTCACGAGAAGATCTCCGGCGAAACCATCCATGACACCATCGTCGCCCGCGGCGGCAAGCCGAAGCACGGGTGCCATCCCGGCTGCGTCATCCAGTGCTCGCAGATCTACAATGACGCCGACGGCAAATACCTGACCTCCGGCTTCGAATACGAGACCATCTGGGGGATCGGCGCCGGCTGCTGCATCGACGATTTGGATGACGTGGCGACGGCCGACAGCGTGATGGACGATATCGGCGTCGATTCGATCGAGACCGCCGTCATGTTCGGCGTGGCGATGGAGGCCGGCATTCTTCCCTTCGGCGACGGCAAGGGGATGATTCGCATGATGCGCGAAGAGATCGGCAAGGGCACGCCCCTGGGCCGGGTCCTTGGTGGCGGCACGGCGAATGTCGGCAGGATCTATGGCATGACCCGCGTGCCGGTGGTAAAGGGCCAGGGGATCCCGGCCTATGATCCCCGCTCCATCAAGGGCATCGGGGTCACCTACGCGACGTCACCGATGGGCGCCGACCACACGTCGGGTTACAGCATTACCACCAATATTCTGAACGTGGGCGGACATGCCGATCCGTTGAAGAAAGAAGGACAAGTGGCGCTGTCTCGCAATCTCCAGATTGCCACCGCCGCCGTCGACTCGACCGGCATGTGCATTTTCATCGCCTTTCCGGGCCTGGATATTCCCGACTGCCTTGCGGCCCTGGTGGACATGATCAATGCGCGCTTCGGTATCGAGCTGACCATGGACGATGTGACCAACCTGGGAAAAACCATCTTGAAGATGGAACGTCAGTTCAATATTGCGGCCGGCTTCGGCAAAGAGCATGACCGGCTCCCTGAATTTTTCAGCCTGGAGCCGATTTCACCCCATAATGTCGTATGGGACTTCACGGGCGAAGAACTCGACGCCTTTTGGGACTTCTAGGACGTTCGCAACGCCTGTCTGGGGAGAGGGGGGGAGGCAAGGCGCTCCAAGCCGGCGCTCTCTTCCTCGACCGGTCGCAATGGGGCCAACATGCAGACCGAAACGGTGCAGATTACCGTCAAGCTGTTCGCCTCCTTTCGCGCTGGGCGCTTCGTCGAGGCGAAGCAGACCTGCGTGCCGGGAACCCGAATCGCCGACATCATCAGCAGGCTCGAGATTGCGCCCAAGGACATCGGCATGATCATGCTCGATAACAGGCATGCCGAGCCGGAACAGCCGCTGCATGCCGGGGCTAGACTGTCGCTGTTTCCCCTGCTCGGGGGCGGTTGAGGTGGAGTCGCTGCAGCGGTTCCTGCGGGCCAATGCTCCCGGCGGCCTTCTCCCCTGGTCCCGGCAAGCCGCAGCGGCGGAAGCTTTCCACCAGAGCTGGGCCGAGATCGAAGCGGCGGCCCTCGCGCTCGGTCTCCTGCCGTGCCGCTACCAGCGAAACCGGCAAAGCATTTCCGTTGAACAGCAACTGCGCCTGTTCCAGAGCCGAGTTGCCGTTCTCGGTTGCGGCGGGTTGGGGGGGCATGTCATCGAGCAGTTGGCGCGGCTCGGGATAGGATCGATCGTCGCCATCGACCCTGATGTGTTCGAAGAGCACAATCTGAACCGACAGCTGTTGTCGACGATCGCCTCCCTCGGACAGCCCAAGGTCGAGGCGGCGCGGGCCCGGGTTGCCGCGATCAATCCGGCGGTCACCCTTCTACCGATCAGGGACACCTTCGCACCGTCCAATGGGATTGGCCTGCTGACCGGTTCGCAGGTGGTGGTTGACGCTCTGGATTCCGTTGATACCCGCCTAGCGCTCGCCGAGTCCTGCGCGGAACTGGGGATTCCCTTGATCCATGGGGCGATTGCCGGCTGGTACGGTCAGGTCGTCACGCAGTATCCGGGGGAACTCTCTCTGCGGCGACTCTACCCGGCCGGCGTCGCCTCCAAGGGAACCGAGCAACAGCTCGGCAATCCGGCCTTTACGCCGGCCGTCGTGGCCAGCATGGAGACTGCCGAAGTCGCCAAGGCCCTGCTCGGCATCGGCAAGGCATTGCGGGGCCGTGTGATGACGGTCAACCTTCTCGAGATGACCTTCGACGAGATTGTCTTCGAGGACGGAGTTCCTCCTCATCGGGCCCCCCTCATCCTCCCGGATCCCCCTGGGGGCAAATTGCCGGACGGCGGCGTAGCATCGACAAACATTGTGCCTTGGTCGGATTGACGCATGCCCTGCCAACCGTGCTGAGTCGCTAGCTTGCGGCCTCGACCTGGAAGTCTCGCCCCATGACGCATGCTCCTTGCTAGGGTGATTTTGATATGGAAAGAGGCCATATTCCTGGCGCTCGACAATGCAAGGCCGACCTTGGATGACTGCAACAACATTGCCGCTCGCGGACCAAAAAATACGCCGATTCGCGGCTCGCGCGGAAACGCCGCAGAAGGCTGCTGACGAATTATACGCCGGTCTGGCCCAGGATGATTTGTCTCTGGTCATCTTGTTTTCCGCGCCAAAGCTTGCCGACGACGCCCTGGCCAAGGAAATCAGCAAACGCTTTTCGGGTGTCCCGGTGATCGGTTGCACCACTGCCGGCGAGATTGGGCCCAGCGGTTATCAGCACGGGAGCATCGCCGGGGTCAGTCTGGCGGCGCCCGATTTTTATGCCGCGGCGCGCGGGATTCGCGATGTCCGTGGATTCAGCGTGACGGACGGACGCGATCTGGTGCAGGGCTGCCTGCGCGAGCTCGAGGCGAAGGCCCCCGGCTGGCCGATCGCACAGGTCTTTGCGATGCTGCTCATCGATGGCCTGGATGCCTGCGAGGAATCGGTGGTCAGCGCACTGCATCGCGAATTGGGCCAAATTCCGCTGTTCGGTGGGTCGGCGGGCGATGATCTTTCCTTCGGGACCACCAAAGTTCTGTGGGACGGCGCCTATCATGAGCATTCAGCGGTGCTGGTCCTGGTCGCCACCAATCATCCCTTCCGCGTCTTCAAGACAGAGCATTTCGCCAGTTCCGAGACGAAGTTGGTGGTGACCGGCGCCGATCCGGTTCGGCGGATCGTGACCGAGATCAATGCCGAACCGGCGGCCGAGGAATATGCGCGGATGGTGGGGGTCAACATCGACCGCCTGACCCCGATGATCTTCGCCAATTTTCCGGTCGTGGTGCGGGTCGGCAATGCGCCCTATGTGAGATCGATCCAAAAGGTGAATGCCGATGGAAGCCTGACCTTCTTCTGCGCCATCGACGAAGGAATAGTGCTGACGGTCGCCACCGGGCTGGACATCGAGTTGGATCTGGAACGCCTGTTCGACGAGATCCGCAACGACATCCGAGAGCCTGAGGTGATCATTGGCTGCGACTGCATCCTGCGCAATTTGGAACTTCGCCAGAAGGGCCTTATCCAGCGAATCTCCAAGTTGTTGGCAAAGCACAATGTGATCGGCTTCAACACCTACGGAGAGCAATTCCAGGCCATGCATGTCAATCAGACTTTTACCGGCGTGGCCATCGGTCGGCGTGACTGAGATGTGCGCCGCCACCCCCTCGGACATAATCCGCATCGCCGAGTTGGAGCGGGAAAATGCCAAGCTACGGAAAATCAACAAGGTTCTGATCGACCGAGTTGAACGCAGCATGGACTTTCAGGGCAATGCCTTCTCGCTGTTTCAGACGGCCATCGTCCTTGAAGCCAGAGTCCGCGACCGCACCACCGAGCTTGAAAGCGCGCTGCGCGAGTTGGGAAAGACCAACCGCGCTTTGACGCAAACCAAAGAGGAAGCGGAAACCGCCCGTATCCGGCTGGCCGAGGCGATCGAGTCGATCAACGAGGGCTTCGTTCTCTGCGATGCCGACGACCGCCTGGTCATGTGCAACCGCAAATACAGAGAATTGTGGCCGGGCTTGAAGGACATCATCATGCCGGGGACGCCGTTTGTCGCCGTGGCCCGTCATATCCAGGCGCTCGGCCTGCTCGACCATCAAGAACTGCCGGACGAGACATGGTTGAAGCAGCGGCTGAAATACCACCGCCACCCCCAGGGGCACTTCATCATCAAACTGACCGACGGTCGGTGGATCCAGATCAACGAACGGCGTACCGGCGATGGCGGCAGCGTCGCCATCTACACCGATATCACCGAGATCAAACTTTCCGAGCAGCGCCAGCGCGAACGCGAGCTTTCGGTGAAGAATGCGCTACTCCAAGCCACCTTCGACAGCATTTCGCAGGGCATCTCGGTGATCGGCCGCGATCGCTGTCTGGTGGCTTGGAATGATCGATTCCTCAACCTGTTGAACATCTCGCCGGAGGACGTGTCCGTCGGCAAGTCGTTTCGGGATTTCATCAACCTGCCGGAAATCCGCTGTCAGTTCCTCCATATCGGATTTGATCCGGCGCCCGCTCATTTCGATACCTTCTGTCTGGAACAGATCTGCGATGACGGCCGGGTTCTGGAGATCCGATTGGGCCCCATGCCGGGGGGCGGGATGGTCAGCACCTATACCGACATCACCGAGCGCAAGCGCACCGAATGGGCCATGCGGGACAGCGAATATCGTATCCGCCTGATCACCGATGCCATCCCGGCGCTGATCGCCTATGTCGATTCGAGCCAGTGCTACCGCTTCACCAACAAACCTTATGAAGAATGGTTTGGCCGGCCGCGCAGCGAGATCAACGGCCGGCCCATGCGCAAGGTTCTCGGTGCCCCTCTCTATGACGCCCGCCGTCATCACGTCGACGCGGCGCTGGCCGGCGAACGCGTCACCTTCGAGATGGACCTGACGACGGTCAAGGGGCGGATCCGCTATGCGCTGGCCACCTATGTCCCACATTTCGGACCGGATGGAAGCGTCCTCGGCTTTTTCGCCCTCATCCAGGACATCACCGAACGCAAGCAGGCGGTCGAACAAGTCCGCGAGGCGAAGGAAGGATTGGAGCGGCGCGTCGCCGAGCGCACCAAGGAATTGACCTCGGTCAACCTCAAGCTTCAGCAGGAGGTGCAGGAGCGCCGTCTGGCCGAAGAAGCGTTGATCGTTGCCAAAGCCGAGGCCGAACAAGCGAATATGAGCAAGACAAAGTTCATCGCCGCGGCCAGCCATGACTTGCTCCAACCGCTCAATGCCGCCCGCGTCTTCGCCGAGGCCTTAGGCGAATCACGGATGGCGGAACGCAACCGCGGCTTGGTTGCCAATGTTAGCCTGGCGCTCACCGCCGTCGACGAGCTGCTGAGCGCGCTCCTCGACATCTCCAAATTTGATTCCGGCGCCTATACGCCTGAGATCTCCGACTTCCGGGTCGATGACGTGCTCAAAGCCCTGGTCAACGAGCATGTGCCTCAGGCCAAGGCGCGGCAATTGCGCTTGCGCTGGGTCGGGTGCAGCGCGGTGGTGCATTCCGATCCGCTACTGGTCAGCCGGGTTCTTCGCAATTTCCTCAGCAATGCCATGCGCTACACGCCATCGGGCGACATTCTGCTGGGCTGCCGGCGTCTGCGCAACGGCGTGGCCGTTCAGGTCTGGGACAAGGGAATCGGCGTTCCCGAAGACAAAATGACCGAGATCTTCGAAGAGTTTCATCGCCTGGGCGCCGATACTCATGGCAAGGATCGCGGCATGGGGCTAGGCCTTGCCATCGTCGATCGCATTGCCCGCTGCCTCGGCCATGCTATCGGCGTCCACTCCCAACTCGGCAAGGGCTCGGTGTTCGAGATCGTGCTGCCCTACGGAAGTCCAGACCACTTGCGTTCGCAGGCGCCCGGTTTCGGTCATCCGGTGGTCCTCGATCGGGTGGTCGGCATCTCGGTACTGGTCATCGAGAACGATCCGGCCGAACTGGCCGCCATGCGGGCGCTCTTGCAATCCTGGCGGTGCAATGTCCGGGTGGCGAACGGCGCAGCGGCGGCGCTCGAACAACTGTGCGGACTGGACAGGCTGCGGGTGGTCGTCGTCGCCGATTACCATCTGGATAATGGCCAGACCGGCTTGCAGGCGCTGCAGGACATCGAAGCGCTGGTTCAGCATTGGGTGCCGGGGATCATCCTGACCGCCGACCGTTCCGACGAGACGCTGACGGCGGTGCGCGGCGCCGGCTATCATCTCCTCAATAAGCCTCTCAAGCCCGCCCGCCTGCGGTCCCTGCTATCCCATCTGGCGCTCTCCGAAGCCTCCGATGAGCGAGGGCTCGCCCCTCCGATGGGGGCGGCCGGCGGCTGAGAGTGGCGATCGAGAGCCTTGGCGGATGGGATGTCGAAGCTGGTCCTAAAGTCGAATACGATTGCTCCTTGGTCCCCTCTACACTGTTCCATGACAAAGGAGAGATCTGACGGATGCGCGAAGCGGCTCGGATCCTATTGGTACTTGGCATTTTCTTCGAGGTATTCGGCCCGGCCCTGGGCACCGAGATCCCACATCTGCGCCTGGGCCAGGTCAAATCCGGCACCGCCGCGTGGGAAACCGACACCGTCCGTCGCCACGACTTCGATCGCGCCGCCGGCATCGTCCTCGACACCGTCGACTTGGCGAACCCGGCGGCCGGCGAGGTGGCGCTGCAGGCCGGCGGCGTCGATGCAATCCTGACCGACTGGTTGTGGGTGTCGCGGCAGCGACAGGCCGGGCAGAACATCATCTTCATTCCGCACACGGCGGCGCTCGGCGAGATACTGGTTCCGAACGCCTCGTCGATCCGGACGCTGGGCGATCTCGACGGCAAACGTCTGGGCGTCGCCGGCGGCCCCCTCGACAAATCATGGCTGCTGCTGCGCGCCTATAGCCGCCGCGTGTTGGGCCATGACCTGGCCGACCGCGCCGAAGCGGTTTATGCCGCACCGCCGCTGCTGTCGCGGGAACTTGCCGCCGGTCGCATCGACGCCGTGCTGACCTACTGGCCGTTTGCCGCGCGCTTGACCGTGCGCGGCTTTCGTAGCCTCGCCTCGATGTCCGACATCATGAAGGGGCTGGGATTCAGCGCACCGGTACCGATGCTCGGCTACGCTTTGTCCGAGTCGTGGATTGCCCGCCATCCGGGCGGCATCGAGGCCTTCCTCGCCGCCACCGGCAAAGCCGACGCGGTCATGGCGGAGTCGGATGACGAATGGGAGCGCCTCGGCCCGTTGACCGCGGCCGAGGACCACGCCACCCTGGTCGCCCTGCGCGAGCGCTTCCGGGGCGGCATCGTCGCCCATTGGGGGGCACCTGAGCGGACCCAAATCCTTCGACTGTTTGCGCTCTTGGCCGAAACCGGGAGTGCCGATCTGACCGGCGGCAGCGCGGAAATCGCCCCCGGAACCTTCTGGCCAGGTTCGGCACCATGACGACGACCGCACGCCGTCTCGTCCGACTTCACCAACGATTGCCCCAGGCGGTGGCTGCTTTGGGGCAGCGCGCCGCCCCGTTTCTGTTGGTGGCGTTGACCTGGCAGGTGGCCGCAACTGCGGCTGCCACCCCCTTGCTGCCGACCCCCGAAGCGGTTCTGGCGGCGCTGGTCGTCGAATCCGTCCATGGCCCCCTGGTCCACCATCTTGCGGCGACATTGTCCCGGGTGGCGCTCTGCTTCACGCTCGCCATGGGGCTGGGAACGGCCCTGGGCATTGCCATGGGCGCCTCGGTGCGGCTGAACCATTGGGTGGACCCGTGGCTGCAGCTGTTCCTGAACATCCCGGCGATGGTCGTGGCGATCCTCGCCTATGTTTGGCTGGGACTGGGGGAGACCGCCGCGATCATTGCGGTGACAGTCAGCAAATTACCGAATGTCGTGGTCATCATGCGCCAGGGTGCCCGCCAGCGTGATCGTGAGCTGGCGGAGATGGCCCGCGTCTATCGCTTTCCACTGCAGGCGTGGCTGTTCGACCTGTTGTTCCCCGAGCTTGCCCCGTATTTTTTGGCGGCGATGCGGTCCGGCCTTTCGCTCGTCTGGAAGATCGTGCTGCTGGTGGAGTTGCTGGGGCGGTCGAGCGGCATCGGGTTCCAGCTTCAAATGTACTTTCAAGTTCTTGATATCACGCATATTCTGGCATACGCGGCTAGTTTTATGCTGGCAATCCACTTTATTGAGGTTTTTCTTTTGACGTGGATGGATCGACGTGTCGCTCGCTGGCAACGCTGAACGTCTCAGCATCGACATCGCTGGCAAATGGTGGACCGGCGGCCACCAGGTGCTGGGCGCGATCCGATTCAACCTGTCGGTGGGCGAAGTGGTGGCGATTGCCGGGCCATCGGGCTGCGGTAAGTCGACCCTGCTGGGCATCGTGGCGGGGCTGGACGCCGATCACCAAGGCTGCGTTTCGTGGCATGGGCCGCCGCCCCGTATCGGCATCGTCTTCCAGTCGCCTCGCCTGTTGCCATGGCGGACCGCGTCACAGAATGTGGCTCTAGTCTTGGGTGGCGGACGGGCCGCGCAGAGCTTGGCGCGCCAGGCGTTGGCTGCGGTCGGACTGGAAGAGGCGGCCGACACCTATCCGGCGAGGCTGTCGTTAGGCATGGCCCGGCGCGTCGCATTTGCCCGCGCCTTGGTCGGCGAGCCCGACCTCCTGCTGCTCGACGAGGCCTTCGTATCGCTCGACGAACCGGCGGCCGACAAGCTGCGGGAAATCGTTCTTGCCGCCGTAGCCCAGCGCGGCATGTCGGTGCTGATGGTCAGCCACGATACGCGTGAACCGCGGGAAATGGCGCAGCGCCTGCTGGTGCTCGGGGGCACACCGGCCCAGGTGATCGACGAACATCGGATGGACCAAGCCTCGTCGCCGGCCCCACGGCTGACGTCGTCGGGTCATTAGTCGGCCGATTGGCGGTTTAGGACGCCTTGTTGCCCTTGAGATCGCCCAGCAATGCGAGAATCTTGCCGGCCTTGATGACGGCCTGGGTCCGTGAATGCACCTTGAGCTTGCGCAGGATGGCCGACACATGGGCCTTCACCGTGCTCTCGACGATATCAAGTTCATAGGCGATCTGCTTGTTGGGCTGGCCGCTCACCAGCATCTGCAGCACGATCCGCTGCTGATGGGTGAGTTGGGCGATGCTCTCGGCCAATTTTGCGTCGGCCGGATTGATCGGCCGTTCACCGCGGCCGGTCGCGATGCTGGGCGTGAAGATCTCCCCCTCCAAGACCTGACGGACGGCGGCCACCAATTCGTCCTTGGCCAGCGACTTGGGTATGAAGCCGGAAGCGCCATAGGTGATCGAATCATGCACCGTGGCCATGTCCTGGCTTGCCGACACGACGATGATCGGCACCGAGGGCGCCGCATTCCGCAGCGCGACCAACCCATTGAAGCCATCCATTCCCGGCATGCTGAGATCGAGGAAGACGATTTCGACGTCCTGCTCGTCGATCGCAGCGACGGCGCTGTCCCAGGTGTCAACCTCGCGAAACCGGAAATCCGTGAAGACCTCGGCCACAACCCTTTGCAATGCCTCGCGGAACAACGGGTGGTCATCGGCGATGAGGACGGTGGCTCTTCTGTCGTCAGGCATTGCCCCCCCTGTAGTTTATCTTTTTGACGAGGTTTTGCGAGATTCTACAGTTTTGGCCTAGTCGATTAAAGAAAAAAGGGCGGCTCAGGCAATGCCGCCAACAGCCGAACTTCAGGTTGGAAAACATCCTGAGCACATCCTAAGACCAAAGTGCAATTCGGCGCCAACCCCTTGAAAAACACCGCCGACGACCGTGATGTGGAACTCATGATACTAAAGTCGCTCTCAACCTCGATCGTTCCCCGGCATAAGCGTAAGGAACGATGACTGGTGCAATTACGGTTGTGTTATCCCTTCGGAGGCAACAAGAGCGATGAATCGGACGAGAGCATTCGCAGCGGTGGCACTTGTTTTCGGCAGTCTTCTGGCAGCGACCCAATTGGCCCGGGCTCATGGCGATGTCACCCCGCAGCCGATCGATACCAAGGGACTGAAGCCGCTTGGCGACACTTGGCTCAAGGAGAACCCGTACCGCGGCGATCCCCTTGCCATCAAGATCGGCGAACACGGCTACACCCAGAACTGCGCGCGCTGCCACGGGATCGGGGCAATATCGGGGGGGATTTCTCCGGACCTGCGCAAAGGTGATCCTGGCAAGGAAGGCGACGAGTGGTTCATTGGCCGGTCGCGTAATGGCTCGGCCAAGGACGGACGGGTCTTGATGCCGAAGTTCGAGGGCATCCTCAGCCAGGAGGGGCTGTGGGCCATTCGCTCGTGGATCGACACGCTGCCGCCGCCCGATGACAATTAATAAAGCGGTTCGCGCCGCCGTCCTTTCGCTCCTTTGCCTGCTCGCGGTGGTGCCGGCCGCTGCCGCCCGACCTTTGGACGAGGTGAAGAAATCCGGTTTCCTCCGGGTCGGCGTTTATCGCGATTTCGCGCCCTTCTCCTCGGGCGACAGTACTGCCCTCCGGGGCATCGACGTCGATCTCGGCAACGCCATCGCCAAACGCCTGGGGGTGCGGGTTCAATACCTGAACCTCACCTCTGGCGAACAGGTCGACGACGATCTGCGGAACGGTGTGTGGAAAGGCCATTACCTCGGCTACGGCGTCGCCGACGTGATGTTGCACATTCCGTACGACAAGCTCCTGGAACTGCGAAACGACAACGTCTACCTGTTCGCGCCCTATTATCGCGAACAGTTGGCTGTGGTGATGGACCCGGCACAGACTGGCGGCAGCGATCTGGTCACCGCGTTCTCGGATCATAAAGTGGGGGTGGAAGGCGACACCTTGGCCGATACCTACTTGTTGAGCGCGTTCGGTGGTGCGTTGCGAGAACAGGTCGCGCATTTTCGGGGCGTCGGCGATGCCGTTGCGGCCATGCGGCGCGGCGAGATCGCCGGCGTCATGGCGCCGCGCAGCCAAATCGAGGGGGCGCTGGGCCGCAACCGCGGGCGCTATCACCTGACCTCGATGCCGACTCCCGGGCTGACGATCTCGTCCTGGTTGATCGGCATGGCCGTCAAAGTGAACGCGCATGATCTCGCCTACGCCATCGAGCCAGTGGTCCAATCGATGGTGCAGGATGGCAGTTTGGCGAAATCCTTCGTCAAGCACGGCTTGACCTACGTGCCGCCGCCGAAGGAATGAAGAAGGCAAGGCGACCGCAGCCCTGGATTGCCTCGTCGGCAATGATGGTGTGACGCGCCGATAGGCGATTGGCGCCTGGCGATTTTATAGTACCTGGCCGCCGCAGAAAGTGGTTGGCCTTGTACTAATTGTCAATAGGCGCGCTCACCGACTCTAAGTTTAAATGGTATGCGCATTTAGTTGCGTAGTGACACTCGATTGTCACTGCTAATACGGCATATTGGAGGAACGCGGGGATGAAAATAAGATTCTTGTCTGGGGCGGCGGCAGGCATTGCGTTGCTGACGGTGTCAGTGGCCGGTCCAGTCATGGCCGCGCCGGTGACCGACGAAATGATACTGAATGCCGGCTCCGATACCGGCAGCGTCGTGACCTATGGCGGGAATTTGCAGGGGCAACGCTTCAGCAAATTGGCCGACATCAATTCGACCAACGTCAAGGACATGGTTCCGGTGTGGTCCTTCTCGTTCGGCGGGGAAAAGCAGCGCGGTCAAGAAGCCCAACCCCTGGTCGCCGATGGCGTCATCTATGTCACGGCCTCCTACTCGCGGCTGTTCGCCGTCGACGCCAAGACCGGCAGCAAGCTGTGGGAGTACGACGCGCAATTGCCGGATGGCATCATGCCCTGTTGCGACGTGATCAATCGCGGCGCCGCTCTTTACGGCGACATGGTCTATTTTGGCACGCTGGATGCGAAGCTAATTGCGCTCGACCGCGCCACCGGCAAGGTCGTCTGGAAGAAGACCGTCGAAGACTACCAAGCCGGATATTCAATTACCGCAGCGCCGATCGTGGTCAAGGGCAAGATCATCGTCACGCCGGCCGGCGGCGAATTCGGCGTCGTCGGCAAGGTCTTTGCCTATGACGCGAAGACCGGCGACGTGGTCTGGTCGCGGCCGTTCGTCGAGGGCCATATGGGGACCCTCAACGGCAAAGAAAGCACCATGACCGGCAAGAAGAACGCCAGCTGGCCAGGTGATCTTTGGAAGACCGGCGGATCCACGGCGTGGAATGGCTGCACCTACGATCCGGACACCAACCTGCTTCTCTGCGGCACCGGCAATCCGGGCCCGTGGAATTCTCACAACCGTCCCGGTGACAACCTGTATTCGGCTTCGGCTGTCGCGGTCGATGCCGACACCGGCGAAATCAAATGGCATGTGCAGCACACCCCGAACGACGGCTGGGACTTCGACTCCATGCCGGCGATCGTCTCGTTCGACATGAACAAGGACGGCAAGACCCTCAAGGCCGCCGCCCATTTCGATAAGAATGGCTTTGCCTATGTCTACGACCGGACAAACGGCAAATTGGACGGCGCCTATCCCTTCGTTTCCAAGATAACTTGGGCGACCGGCGTCGATCTCAAGACGGGCCGGCCAAACATGGTTGCCGAGAATCGCCCGGGTCCGGCCGCGGCCGATGGCAGCAAAGGGAAGTCGGTTTTCACGGCGCCGTCGTTCCTGGGCGGCAACAACTGGAACCCTCCGGCGTACAGCAAGGACACGGGTTTGTTCTATGTTCCGGCCAATGAATGGGGCATGGATATTTGGAACGAAGGCATCACGTACAAGAAGGGGGCCGCCTATCTGGGGGCCGGCTTCACCATCAAGCCGCTGTATCCGGACTATATCGGCGCCTTGCGGGCGTTCGATCCGGCCACCGGAAAGATCGTCTGGGAACAGAAGAACAAGGCTCCCTTGTGGGGTGGCGTGCTCGCCACGGCCGGCAACCTGGTCTTCACCGGAACGCCTGAGGGCTTCCTGAAGGCCTACGACGCCAAGACCGGCCAGGAGCTTTGGAAGTTCCAGACGGGATCCGGCGTCATCGGTTCGCCGATCACCTGGCAGCAGGACGGCGAGCAATATATCGCAACCGTCTCGGGTTGGGGTGGTGCCGTTCCCTTGTGGGGTGGCGAGGTTGCCAAAGTGACCAAGAACTTGACGCAAGGCGGCAGCCTGTGGGTGTTCAAGCTGCCCAAGAGGACCTGACGGCCAAACCATAGCGGCCGGCTGCAGGGCGAGAGGTGCGCGCCCTGCAGCCGGTCTATGGCACCACGATCGACACCGGATCAGAGCTTCGAGCCGAAGAAGCCAACGACCTCGGAGGAACCAAGATGAGAGTCACCAAGCGCTTCGCTGTTGCCGCCTGCGTCGCGGCCACATTCCTGTGGGCGCTCCCGGCTGGGGCGGTAGATTGGAATGCCGTTCAAGGCAGGGACATCACCCTGTTCTATCCCGGCCAGGCATCGTGGGAATGGGTGCTGACCCCGACCGACCACAGCGGTGCCGCGTTGTTCAAGGAGGGCAAGAACTGCAACGAGTGCCATGACGTGGATGGCAAGAGCGAGGCGCCGATGATGGGCGACAAGATCGTCACCGGCAAAAAGCTCGAGCCGTCGCCGATCGCCGGAAAGCCTGGTTCGATTGTCGCCAACGTAAAGATGACTCACGATGCCGACAGCTTTTATGCGCGCTTCGAGTTCCAGAATCCGCCGACGGTCGGCGAGCAAATGGCCCCCGATGAAGTCAAGGTCACGATGATGCTGAGCGATGGCAAAGTCGAAGAAGCGAAACGGGCCGGGTGTTGGGCGGCCTGCCATGACGACTTGGCCACCATGCCGAGTGCTCCGGAGGGCAGGGCGATAACGAAATATCTGATGCGGTCACGGGTCAAGATGACCCGCCAAGGCGGTCCCGACGTCAAGCCGGCCGACGATCTGAAAGCGATGCGGGGGGATGGCCAAGTGCTCGAATACTGGCAGGCTGCGCTGAACGACGGTAAGCCGGCCAAGGCGTCCGAAGGTTATGTCCTTGGCAGCCGCGAATTCAAGCGTTCCAAGGTGGTCACCGCAGAAAGCCAGTTCGAGAACGGCAAATGGGTGGTGGTATTGAGCCGTAAGCTGGTCGCCGGCGCCCCCTATACGGACCTTGTTGCGGGCCACAGCTATATGGTCGGCTTCGCTATTCACGGCGGCTACGCCGCGCGCCGCTACCATTGGGTGTCGTTCGAGAAGACGATGATGCTGGACAACGGCGAAAGTAATTTCGTCGCAAAATGAGCCGTGCCGGGTCGGCAGGTGCGCCGGCGCCGCGCTGCTCGGGAGGGTCTGCCTCGTACTTAGGTCGTAGATACCACTGCCGTTCGCCGATGGTACCGTTCATCCGGTTGCCGCGAAGTAAAGGCCGTGTGTGCATATGGGGATGGCTTATATATTACTGGTTTTTGCGGCGCTGTTGGCAATACAACCGGCTCGTGCCGGCGAGATCGTTACTATCGGAGTCCTGGCGTTCGAGCCTGACGACTCTCGATCCAAAGCTCCCGCCGATGAAGGGGCGATGGGTGCCCGTCTTGCCATCGAAGACAACAACGCGACCGGCCGTTTTACCGGCCAGAAATTCACTCTGATCGAACGGAAGATCCCCCGCCAGGCTGATCCGGCCGAGGCTTCCCGGCGCCTAGAGGCGCAGGGAGCCTCCTTCATCGTGTCGCTCCTCGACGCGGCGGCTGTGGTCAAGGCGGCCGAAAGCGGCCTGCCGCTGTTCAATGCTGCCGCCCCCGACGAGAGGCTGCGCAACGAGGATTGCCGTCCCAACCTGCTGCATGTCTTGCCGGACCGCGCCATGCTGGCCGACGGGCTGGCCCAATACCTCATCAAGAAACGCTGGAACAAGTGGTTTCTGGCCTTTGGGTCGGGTGAGGCCGACGCGGCCTATGCCCAGGCCATCCGCCGAGCGGCCCGACATTTTGGCGCTCACATCGTCACCGAGCGTTCGTGGGACTTCGGCACCGACAGCAAGCCAGAAACCGAGGTTCCCGTCTTTACGCAAGGCGCGGATTATGACGTCGTCGTGGTTGCCGACGAAGCGAATGCGTTCGGTGATCTTCTGCCGTATCGACTGTGGTTCCCCCGTCCGGTGGTCGGTACGCAAGGACTGGTCGCCAAGGGATGGGATGCCTCGGCGGAGGATTGGGGGGCCATCCAGCTACAGAACCGGTTTGTCCGGCTGGCCAAGCGCCCGATGACGTCGATCGATTATGCCGCCTGGATCGCCGTGCGCGCTGTCGGCGAGGCCGCTGCTCGCACCAAGTCGACGGACCCCAAGGTCTTGCGCCACGCCCTATCGGCGCCAGACTTCTCGGTGGCCGGATTCAAAGGTCGCCAACTCAGTTTTCGCGAGTGGGACGGGCAACTGCGCCAGCCCATCTTCCTGGCCGCGGCGAATGGACTGATCGCGGTGTCTCCGCAGGATGGATTCATGCATCCGACCACGGATCTCGACACTTTGGGCACCGACAGACCGGAGACGAAATGCAAGATGGTGCGCCCGCAATGACCCAGCGAACGAAGTTCCTGCCGATCCTTGTCGCTTCTGCCACGCTTTGGGCGCCATTGAGCGCCCGGGCCTATACCGCCTACGTGTCGAATGAAAAAGACAATACCATCTCGATCATCGACACAGAAAAGATGGTGGTGACCGAGACGATCAAGGTCGGCCAGCAGCCACGGGGTATCTTGCTGTCGCCCGACAAGACAAAGCTTTATATTTGCGCGTCCAGCGACGACACGATCCAGGTATTTGACACGGCGTTACGTAAGGTCGTGCAGAATCTTCCATCGGGCGAGGATCCTGAGACCTTTGCCATCTCCCCCGATGGAAAGCTGATTTATGTCTCCAACGAGAACAGCAACGGCGTTTCCGTCATCGATGTGGAGAAGCGAACGGTCGTGGCCCAGTTCGACGTCGGCGTCGAGCCCGAGGGGATGGCGGTCAGCCCCGACGGCAAACTCGCCGTCAATACGTCGGAGACGACGTCGATGGTGCACTGGATCGACACCGCAACCAACACGGTGATCGACAACACGCTGGTGGGGCAACGGCCGCGGGTCGCCGTCTTCAACGCCGACGGGACCAAGCTGTGGGTGTCGTCGGAGATCGGCGGTACCGTCACGGTCATTGACGTGGCGACGCGCAAGGTGGTCCGCAACATCGGCTTTGCCGTCAAGGGCGTGTCCAAGGACAGGGTTCAGCCGGTCGGCATCCGCATGACCGGCGATGGCAAATGGGTTTTCGTCGCGTTGGGGCCGGCCAATCACGTCGCCGTCGTCGATCCCCGCAGCTTCGAGGTCAAAGGCTACATCCTGGTCGGTCAGCGGGTCTGGCAGATGGCTTTCACCCCCGACGAGAAGCAACTCTATACCACGAATGGCATCAGCGGTGACGTGACGGTAATCGACGTCGCCAGGCTGACGCCGCTCAAATCGATCAAAGTGGGGCGCTATCCCTGGGGCGTGGCAATCCGCCCATGACCCCGGCATTGGAGGTCAGTGGAGTCAGCTATCGGTTCGGCGAGCGGCTTGCCCTCGACAGCGTCTCCTTCACCGTGGAGGTGGCGACCTTCACCGCCCTGTTGGGACCGAACGGCGCCGGGAAGACCACTCTGTTCGCCCTTGCCAGCCGTCTGTTCGATTGTTCGGAAGGGACGATTCGCATCTTCGGCGGCGACCTTCGACGGCATCCAGGCGCCGCCCTGGCCCGCCTCGGCGTGGTGTTCCAGGACCAGACGCTGGATCTCGACCTGACCGTGGTTCAGAACCTTCGCTATGCCGCTGCCTTGCACGGCCTCGGGCACCGTGACGCCGCCCGGCGGATCGAGCGGGAGCTGTCGCGGCTCGGCTTGGCCGAACGCCGGAATGAGAAGGCGCGTCGCCTGAACGGCGGGCACCGCCGCCGGATCGAGATCGCCCGGGCGCTGATGCACGAGCCGGCATTGTTGCTGCTCGACGAGCCGACCGTGGGCTTGGACGTGCCTACCCGGCGCGACTTGATCGATCAGGTGCATCGCCTCTGTCGCGACGATGGCATCGCCGTGTTGTGGGCCACGCATCTGGTCGACGAACTCGATCCCGTTCTGGACCGCATCGTGCTGCTGCACCGCGGGCAGGTGCGGGCGCAGGGACGCGCCGACGAGGTGCTGGCGGCAGCCGGAACCGCCGATCTTCGATGTCTCTTCGATGATCCGGCGACGGTCGCGCCATGAAATGGCTGATTTGCCTTTACGGCATCATCTGGCGCGAGCTGTTGCGCTTCTTCAGTCAGCGCAGCCGGTTCTTCGGCGCCCTGGTGCGACCGCTGATCTGGCTGCTGGTTTTCGCCACCGGGTTTCGGGCGGCCCTCGGGCTGGCCATTGTACCGCCTTACGAGACCTACATCCCTTACAGCATCTACATTGTGCCGGGATTGGTCGGCATGGTGCAATTGTTCAATGCCATGCAGAGCTCGCTCTCAATGGTCTATGACCGCGAGATGGGAAGCATGCGGGCCCTGCTTACCAGCCCGCTGCCTCGCTGGTACTTGATCTCGTGCAAGCTGCTGGCGGGTATCGTCGTCTCGATTCTGCAGGTCTACGCATTCCTCGGCATCGCCTGGGCATTCGACGATGCCATACCGACGCTGGGCTACGTGACGGTGCTGCCGGCGCTCATTGCCAACGGCGTGTTGCTCGGCGGCTTGGGTCTGTTGCTGTCGTCGCTGATACGCCAGCTCGAGAACTTCGCCGGCGTCATGAACTTCGTCGTTTTCCCCGTGTTTTTTCTGTCGACCGCACTCTATCCCTTGTGGAAGATCCGCGAAGGCAGTGACCTTCTTGCCGATATCTGCGCCCTCAATCCATTCACCTATGGCGTCGAGTTGGTGCGTTTCGCCTTTTACGGCCAACTCGATCCGGTCTCGGCGGCTGTGGTCGTCGTGGCCGGCGCTGTCTTGCTCGGCTGCGCCATCGTCGGGTACAGCCCGAGCCGCGGCCTCATCCGCCGCAAGACCTGATAAGTCGTTCCCTCAGCTGACAAAGAAGCCGGGCGACGTTGCCGACGCCCGGCAGGTGGGGAGGAGACAGAAGAAGGGGTCTGAAAGCGCAGGGAAGCTCCGCTGCCGGCTGTCAGACCCCGCATATCCTCTTGCAGCAGGCAAAAGGAATCAGGACTTCGGGTTCCATAAGGGAACGATGAAGCGCAGGAAGAAACGGGTATCCTCGCCGCCGAGAAGGTGGCCTCCCGAGGCCATCACGTCGTGGGTCAAGTAGGTCTGCACCGTCAGCGGCCCGAAGCCATAGCCCGCAAAGGCGCCCAATGCGAACTGCTGATTGCCTCGCAGGTTGTCGCTGGTGTGGCTTACATCGGTCGCATAATAGGCGACCGGACCCAAATCCCACTTGCCGAAGGACTTCAAAGCCGCCATGTCGACATTGAGGTAGTCGGCCCGCTGACAGGAGACAATGGCACAGCTTTTGCCCGCGCCGTTCGTCTGGGTGCGGTCATTCGTCGAGCTGCTGGTGCCATAGATGGCGTGAGCAGTCAGGTTGTAGCCATCGGCAAGGTAGGTCAACGCGGCGCGTTCGTTGAACGTCCACACGTTATTGGTGGCGTTGGCATAAGAAAAGCCGGGCTGGTTGACCGGCCCGTAGCCGCCGACGAAATTGCTGAAATGGAAGCCGTTGCCCAGGTTCCAGGCCTCGCCGATCAACAGGGCCGGGTTGTATTGACCGGCCGAGCCGCCGAACGGCTTGTTGCTCCCCAAGCCCTTCGAGTCGACGACGGCCTCGGGCAAGGCGCCATAGGCCTCGACATGGCCGCCAAAGAGATCCCAAGGCGTCGACCAGGCGAACACGGGAATGTTCACCAAGACATCCAAGGTGTCATTTTTCGTGCCATTCTTGCTGATGCCCGGATTGTGGACGATGCTCGCCGTGTTGACGAAATAGACGCCTTCCGGCAGGGCCGCGCCGAGGGCCAGGCCAATGGTCTCGCCCGCTTCGGTGACCGGACCATTCGAGGTGCCGGCGCCGCCAGCGAACGCCGGTGTGCTCAAGGCGAGCAGCGAGACCGCAGCAGCACCGGTAGTGGACAGGAGCGCTGTTTTTAATTTCATGGGTCGTTCCTCCAATATTCCATTAACATTCGAAAAACTCGTCGCGTCGCAGACGCGAGATTCGCCTTGCAAACATGGCCAAGCCTTCGATAGAGCTGAAGTCTAATTAATGTTGCCAAAAGATGTATTTTGTACATTCGGCCAATGTTGCGTAAATATCGCAGTTCTGATAAAACTGCATCAGTTGCCGTATCTTGTACCAAAGTATATGTGCTGCGGCACGAAGCGGATGGGGCTCTGCAGTTCATTAACCCCTCTGTTCATTCTTCCCGTTCGCGGGGACGGAACGGGCACCCCGGACGATTGATATGAAGCCACTTCGAGAGGCTGATTCGACTTTGGTTGCATTGGCTGCGGCCGGTTTGCGGTCCAGCATGGTGTGATGGATTCTGTCTCGCCCGAGGATATCCGCCGACGCACTCGGTCCGTCTTGCCGGGCGGATTCGCCCTGGTCTTGTCTTCGGCGGTTCATGCGGCGGTGCTGCCGCTGATCGGTGCGGCTTGGACAACGCGGGAGGATCCCGACCCCGCGGCCATCGAAGTGACGCTGGCCTGGATGCCGCCGCCCGCCGTCGACGAGGCGAGTCCAGCGGCTGCCGATCCGAGGGTGGCGTCCGCGACGCCGGATGCCACCGCGGCCCCGCCGCAAACCACCCAGCCGCCGAAGCCGAAGCCGGTGGCACGGAGTCACCCGGCCGCCCCGCCAAGGGCCATCATATCGTCGACGGGGGCGGCACCCGCCGTGGACAGCCACGCGGCACCGGTCGCAGACGTGGCTCCCACAATGGCGAGTGTGGCCCCGGTGGTGATCGCTGCCAATCCGCAGCCGGCCAGGGCCGAAATGCTGGCCCGCTATTCGAGCGAGTTGCTCGAGCGGCTGGAACGGCACAAGAATTATCCCGTGCTTTCGCAGCGTCGCGGCGAGGAGGGCACGATAACGGTTCGCCTGACCTTGGCCGAGGACGGGCGCCTGCTTGGGGTGGAGCCGATGGGGGAGGGTCCCCCCCGCTTGGTGGAAGCCTCGCTGGCGGCGGTGCAGGAAGCCGCTCCGTTTCCGCCGCTGCCGGCCGAATTGGGGTCGCGACAGGCCGTATTCAGCCTGCCGATTACCTATCGGTTGCGGTGAACCGACGGGATGCCGCTAAAGAGGGGCGCAACGGGTTGGCTCTTTCGTCATTGCCGGGCTTGACCCGGCAATCCATGGCCCCCGGGTCAAGCCCCGGGGGTTGACGAGAACGAGTATGAGTCCGCGTGAATGCAACTTTTCTAAGACCAAAGTAGAATAGGTGCTGGGCGGAACTTCCTGATTATATGACTGCTGCGGCGTCTGTTCAAAAAAGAATCCAAGCCGGGGGGACATGGCAGGTATTTCCATACGTCCATTGGTGGTGGTGGCTGGTTTTGCTGCCTCGACCGCTGCGTTGGCGGCCGAGGCGCCGACGCCGTATGTGCTGAACAACATGGTGGTCACCGGCACCCGCCAGGAAACCAGGCTGCTCGACCTGGCCGGCAACACCAGCATCGTCGATACCGGCAAAATCGACTTCACCGAACCGCAGCGCCCGACCGAAATCCTCAACCAGTTGCCCGGGGTCGGTATCCAGCAAGGCAGCGGCGAAGAGCACCTCACCGCCATCCGTTCGCCGGTCCTCAACGGGGGCGCCGGCCAGGGGTCGTTCCTTTACCTTGAGGATGGCGTTCCGCTGCGGGCGGCGGGGTTCGGCAACGTCAACGGGCTCTACGAGGCAAATCTCGAACAGGCCGGTTCGGTCGAGGTGGTCCGCGGGCCGGGCAGCGCCCTTTACGGTTCCAACGCGGTGCATGGGCTGATCAATGTCATTCCGCGCGCCCCGAGCAAGGCCTTCGACAGCGAAGCGACCCTTGAAGGGGGGATGTTCGGCCTGTGGCGCGGCATGGGGACTCTCAGCGATACCAGCGGCGCCAACGGCTATCGCTTCAGCGCCGAGGACAGCCATGCGAGTGGTTGGCGGGACGATACCCGCCTCGACGAGCAGAAATTCATTGCCCGGGATGTCTGGACGGGAGCCACCGATACCGTCACCTCGACCCTGTCGGGGCAGAACCTCAACCAGCAGGCCGGGGCCTATATTACCGGGACGGATGCCTATCTGAACCGGGCGCTGGACAAGACCAACCCCGTTCCCAACGCCTATCGCAAGGCCGATTCGATCCGCGGGATGACGCGGTGGCAGCATGATCTCGACGGTTCGCTTCAACTCAGCGTGACGCCCTATGTGCGGTACACCGAGATGAATTTCCTGATGCACTTCGTGCCCTCGCAGGCCATCCAGCAGAACGACCATTACAGTTTCGGGGTACAAAACGCTCTCTATAAATCCCTCGAGGGCGGCCACACCGTCATCCTGGGCGCCGACCTCGAATACACCGACGGCAGGTACACCGAGTTCCAGAACTTGGCCAGCTTCAAACTGGGCAGCAGCGTTTATCCGCAAGGCCTCCATTACGACCTCGGCGTCGCTTCGGAGGTGGCGGCGCCCTATGTCCACAGCGAGTGGCAGGTGCTCGATCACACCCGCGTCACCGCCGGCCTGCGCATGGAGGAAACGCTCTACGACTACACCAACAACGCGAGCAACGGCATCTTCGGCCTGTATCAGCGGACGCCCAGTCGAAGTGACAGCTTCACGACGGTGACGCCAAAACTGGGAGCGGTACAGCAATGGAGCCGGGAACTGGCCAGCTATGTCAACTTGGCGCGGGGCGCCCGCGCGCCTCAGGTCACCGATCTTTACGAACTGCAGAACAAACAAGTGGTGGGGCAGGTCAAAGCCGAGACGATGGATAGCGCGGAATTCGGCACGCGCGGCATTGTCCAAGGCGTGACCTTCGATACCTCGACCTATTGGATGGCCAAGAACCATTACTTCTACCGTGCCGCCGACGGCACCAACGTGCCCGACGGCAAAACCCTGCACCGCGGGGTCGAACTGGGTCTGTCGGCGCCGTTGCCGGGCAATTTCGACGTCGGCGTCGCGGCCAGCTACGCCCTGCACAGCTATGCGTTCAACCGTACCGACAGCAGCCTCATCAATACCGTCCGCAAGGGCTCGACCATGCCGGAGGCGCCGCGCACCCTGGCCAATTTTCGCCTCGGTTACACCGTCATGCAGGATGTGCGGGCCGAGATCGAATGGGTGCATATGGGGTCATATTTCACCGACAACGCCGACACCCATTCCTACGGCGGCCACGAACTGCTGAATTTCAGGGTTGCCGCCAAACTCAACGAGACTCTGAGCTTGTACGGCAAAGTGCTCAACCTGACCGACCGCGCCTATGCCGACCGTGCCGCCATCACCACCACCGGCGTGGACGAATACTTCCCGGGGGCGCCGTTGACGGCCATCGCCGGTGCAACGGTGCGGTTCTAGATGGCGGCGTCCCGATGGCTTCGTCTGCTGTTCGCCGTCACCGGGTTGCTGCTGTTCGCCGGAAGCGACGGCGTCGGCCGCGAGGCGGAGATCACCAAGGATGCACAGACGATCGGCATCCCGAAGTCCATCGAAGTTGGAACCAAGGACCCGAAGTTCCCGGTATGGCCGCTGTTGGAGGGTGGCGACGTCGTCGGCTATCTGTTCCTGTCCCGCGACCTGGTCAATATTCCCGGCTTTGCGGGAACCCCCATCGACCTGGCGATCAGCATGGATAGCCAGGGCGTCTTCATGGACGTTCGCCTGATCAACCAAGCCGAGCCGGTCTTCGTCAGCGGCCTCGGCGTCGATCCGTTGCTGGCCTTCCTCAAGCAGTACCAAGGCAAATCCATCCGCAGCAACATCAAGGTGGCGATGCCGCACCAGCGGATGGACAAGGAGGGCAGCGCCAACACCTATATCGACGGCATCACCAAAGCGTCGGTTTCCGTCCGCATCATCAACGAGACCATCCTCGGCGCGGCTCTCAAGGTCGCCCGCGAGAAAATGGCCGAACAGGTGCCGCGCGAAGCGGCGCAGGTGCGCCGCGATCTGACTCGGTCGATGACCTGGCCGCAACTCCTCGATGCCGGATTCGTCCGGCATCTGCGCCTGACCAATGGCATGGTCGAGGCCGCCTTCGCCGGCACCGTCTTCGCCGGCATCGACGCTGAGGCTGCGGCCAATCCAGACCAGACCTTCATCGATCTCTACTTCGCCCAGATCAATGTGCCGTCGATCGGCACCGCGATTCTCGGCGCGGAGAGCTGGCGGCGGCTGAGGATGAAGCTGGAGGACACCGACGAGGCGATCGCCGTCATGTCGACGGGTCCCAGGTCGTTCAAAGGCGAAGACTTCATCCCCGGTTCCGTGCCCGACAGCTTGGCCATCCGCCAGGGCGACTTCCCCATCAACTTGCGCAACCAGGTCTTCGACTTCGGACTGCGGCCGGGTCTGCCTGCCTTTTCCGAGATCGAGCTCTATCGCATCGATCGCCGTTCCGGCTTCGATCCCGCCGCCCCCTGGAGCTTGAGTCTGCGCATTCGCCGCAGTCGGGGCTATTTTCTGGAAGAGGCCGGCAGCCGAGACTTTGTCGGCGATTATGCACTGCCGGCCGAGTTCTTCGTCTGGCCGGACACGTCTCCCGATCCGCCCTGGCTGGTGGTCTGGAAGAACCAGATCTGGCAACTTGCGGTGCTGGCCCTGTCGCTGGTCGCACTCACTGCGGCTTTGGCTCGGCCGATCCTCTTGACCGGCCGAAAGGGTGTGCTGGCTTGGGCGCGGCCGCTGTTTCTAGCCTACGTGCTGGTCTTCATCGGCTGGTACGCCCAGGCGCAACTGAGCATCGTCACCATCCTGGGACTGGTCAAGATGATCAGGCTGCCGGGCGACCCGTCCTTCCTGCTGTACGACCCGGCCTCGCTGGTGCTCTGGGCCTATGTCCTGGGGACGCTGGCGGTTTGGGGCCGCGGCGCCTTCTGCGGCTGGCTGTGTCCGTTCGGCGCATTGCAGGACCTGGTTGCCAAAGCAGCGGCCTTGATGGGCCTGCATCCGCACCGCTTCGACGAGGCCACCGATCGCTGGCTGAAGCGGGTCAAATACGCCGTGCTTGCTCTGCTGGTCGGCGGGACCTTGGCGATGCCGGCTTGGGCCGAGCGCTTGGCCGAAGTCGAGCCGTTCAAGACGTCGATCACCCTGGTCTTCCAGCGCGATTGGCCCTATGTCGTCTATGCGCTGGCCCTGGTCATCGGCGGCGCTTTCATCCCCAGAGGGTTCTGTCGATTCCTTTGCCCGCTTGGCGCTCTGCTTGCCCTGCCGGCCGGGCTGCGCCGTTACAGCTGGCTTCCCCGGCGTGCCGAATGCGGCTCGCCCTGTCAGGTCTGCCGCAAAAGATGCGAGTACGGGGCGATTGGGCCTGACGGCCGCATCCGCTACGCCGACTGTGTCCAATGTTTGGACTGCGTGGCCATCTTCCACGATCCGCGCCGCTGCCAGCCCTTGATGCGCGAACTGCGGGGCAAAGTCGCGGTCCCCTTGGCATCGCTCGGAGGCCGCCGATGAGCCTATCGCGTCGGCGCGTCATTGCCATCAGCGGCCTGTTCGCCGGCGCCGCCCTGGCCGCGCAAGCCTTTCCGAGGCGCCACGACCCGCAGCTGATTCGCTGGGAGGGACAGGTCCTGGGTGCGGTCGCCAGTCTGGAGCTGTATCATCCCGATGTCGCGGCAGCCGAGGCATTGGTCGCGGATTGCCTGGGCGAAATCGATCGGCTCGAGCGGATTTTCAGCCTATACCGCCCCTCGGCCCTGACCCGTCTCAACCGCGACGGCCGGCTCGACGCGCCGCCACCGGAGCTGGTGTATCTGCTCAGGGAAGGGGTTCGATTCAGCACCATCAGCCATGGCGCCTTCGATGTGACGGTGCAACCGTTGTGGACGTTGTACGCCAATCACTTCGCTCGCGACGACGCCGATCCGGCTGGTCCGCCCGCCAAGGCCGTCGCCGCGGCCAGGGATCTGGTCGACTACCGCAGGGTTCAGCTGTCCGACACGCAGGTGAGACTCGGCGAACCCGCGATGAGCATCACCCTGAACAGCATCGGCCAAGGCTTCATCACCGACTGCGTCGTTTCGCTGCTGCGCCGGCGTGGCATCGATCGGATTCTGGCCGACCTCGGCGAGTATCGCGCGCTCGGCGGCCATCCCGATGGCCGGCCCTGGCATGTCGGGATCGGCAATCCCAAGGACCCCGACACCCCGCTCGGCGTCATCGAGCTGCGCGACCGGGCGGTGGCTACCTCGGGCGGTTATGGAACCGTGTTCGACCGCGCCGGCCACTTCCACCATCTGTTCGACCCGGCCACCGGGCGTTCCGCCTTCTCCTGGGCCGAAACCACGGTCGTCGCGAGTTCTGCGACCATTGCCAATGGCTTGTCGACCGCGCTTGCCGTCGCACCGCCGGAGCGGGCCGCCGAGATTTTGCGCGCCGGCGGCGGCGAGGTCGCCTATCTGATCGATGCCGACAACCGGATGACCACCCTCCGTGGTTAGGCAATTCCTTGTCTTCGTCGCCGCGGTCCTCTGCCTGACCTCGGCCCGCGCCGATGAGCCGAGCTACCAATTGCCGGAACTGTCGGTGTTCGGGATGACGCCGGTGCTCGGCAGCGGCATCGACAAAGACCGGGTTCCCAGCAATCTCCAGGTGGTCGATCCGGCGCAATTGAAGGCGACCAATCCCGCCTCGGTGGCCGATATGTTGAATACGGGCCTGGGCTCGGTATCGACCGCCGATTACCAGGGCAATCCTTTGCAGCCCAGCTTGAGCTTTCGCGGTTTCACCGCCTCGCCGACCCTTGGCGAACCGCAGGGGCTGGCCGTCTATCAGAACGGCATGCGGCTGAACGAGGCGTTCGGCGACCTCGTCAACTGGGATATGAACCCCTCTTTCGCCGTCGATAAGATCCAGGTGATGCCGGGCGCCAACCCGGTATTCGGCTTGAATGCGCTGGGCGGCGCCGTGGTCCTCAAGATGAAGGACGGCTTTTCCAATCCGGGC
This sequence comes from uncultured Telmatospirillum sp., assembly GCA_903858635.1. Lineage (GTDB taxonomy): Bacteria > Pseudomonadota > Alphaproteobacteria > Rhodospirillales > Magnetospirillaceae > DUZF01. The sequence goes on from CAIOJO010000121.1 coordinate 32,257, forward strand.
TCGACCGCCGAGATCGCCGGCGGTTCCTTCGGACGCGCCCGGGCGATGGCGGAAACCGGCCAGCAATCCGGCCCCGTCGCCTTCTACGGCGGCGTCTCCGCCCAAACCGACGATGGTTGGCGCCAATCCTCGCCGTCCAAGTTGATCCAGAGTTACAACGACGTCGCCGTCCGCAAGGGGGACCTCGATCTCGGGATGGGGGTGACCCTGGCGGCGTCCAGTTTGGCAGGCCTGGCCAGCACGCCGATCCAATTGCTGCAGCAGAGCCGCAGCGCCGTCATGACCGGCCCCGATCTGACCCAGAACGCCGTGGCCGCGCTGGAGTTTCGCGGTAGCGACCAACTCTCCGATTCCACCTCGATTCAGGGAAACCTGTACTACCGGCATCTGCGCAGCCGCACGCCGAACGGCAATGGCAGCGGCTTCAGCGCTTGCGGGGACAGCCACGGTCGGCTGTGCGACAGCGATGGCGCCGTGGTGACCGACCGCGCCGGCAATCCGCTATCGTCCACGCTTGGTGCCACCGGGGTCATCAACACTACCCTGACCGTGTCAGACGGACTCGGCGGTGGTGCCCAGGTCAGTCACGAGCGCGAGATCGCCGGATATCACAATGCCATTGTGGTCGGCACCAGCGCCGACCAGGGTTGGACCGACTACCATGTCACCACCGAGCTTGGGCAACTGTCGTCGGCCCGGCAGGTCGCCGGCAGCGACATCTTTCTGGGCGGCCCCGCCTACAATCTCGGCCTCGGCGCCCAAAACGCCTATTACGGCGTCTATTTCACCGATACTTTGTCGCTGACCGACAGACTTTTTCTCACGGGAGCCGGGCGCTTCAACACGGCGTCGCTGCATCTGCACGACCAGATGGGCAGCGGGCTGGACGGCGACCACCACTATCAGCGGTTCAACCCCTCGCTTGGCGTCACCTGGCAAATCGCCGGCGGCTTGACCAGCTATGTCAATTACAGCGAGGCCAACCGGGTGCCGACGGCGGCGGAACTCAGTTGCGCCGATCCGACCCGGCCGTGCCGTGTCCCCAACGCCTTTCTGTCGGATCCGGATCTCAGGCAGGTGGTGTCGCGCAGCGTCGAACTGGGGGCGCGCGGCAAAGCGGCGCTGGGCGGCGCGGGCAAATTCGAATGGTCGCTGGCCGGCTATGCCGCCCGCAATGACGACGACGTCATCTTCGTCAGCAGCGGCGCGGTTATCGGCAGCGGCTATTTCGCCAACGCCGGAGCCACGGAACGCCAAGGCCTCGAGGCAGGGGCCAGGCTCAGCCTGGAACGATGGACCCTGTCCGCCAATTACGGCTTGGTGCGCGCCGTCTTCGCCTCGGATCTGGCGTTGCAGAGTCCCTTCGACATCGCGGCCGATGCCAACGGCAATATCCATGTGCGGCCGGGCGACCGCATGCCGGGCATTCCGCTGCACGCGCTGAAGCTCCGCGGCAATTACGCAGTTTCGCAAGACCTGTCGGTCGGGGCCGACGCATCGCTGTCCTCCGACCGCGTGCTGCGGGGCGACGAGTCGAACAGCATGCCAAAGATACCGGGCTACGCCCTGGTCGGCGCCGATGTGACCTACAAACCGATTTCCGGCGTCGAAGCCTTCCTCAAGGTGCAGAACCTGTTCGACCGCAAATTTGCCACCGCCGGCATCGTCGGCGATCCCACCGGCCTGTTTCCCGCCTTCACCGACCCCCGCTTCCTCACCCCGGGCGAGCCGAGAAGCTTCTGGGCGGGAACACGTGTGACGTTCTGACCGCCGTCAACCTTGTGGTGAGGCGGCCGGCGGTCCGGCGTCTTCGAGAGTTGCCATCTCTTCCTCGGTGAATACGCGCGAGCGGGTATGGAACGCCTTTCCCTCGGGCCCTTCCAGCGAGAAGGTGCCGCCGTGGCCTTCGATCACGTCGATGATCAGCTGGGTATGCTTCCAGTATTCGTATTGCGACTTGCCGATGTAGAAAGGACAGCCACCGATTTCCCCAAGATAGACATCGCCGGCCCCGATGGTTATTTCCCCTGGCAGAAAGCAGTTGGCCGCACTGTTGTCGCAGCAGCCGCCCGACTGATGGAACAACAGGGCGCCATGCTTTCGCTTGAGGGACTCGATCAGGTCGAGTGCCGCTTCGGTGGCGATGACTTTGTCAACCATGCAAACCTCGGCCGTCGACGGTGGCGAAGCGAACGGTCCGCAGTCCCGCCTGCCCGGGGGCAGGTGGAACTGCGTCGCGAACGCGCCGCGACTCAGAAAAAGCCAAGCTTCTCTTCACTGTAGCTGACCAGCAGGTTCTTGGTCTGCTGGTAATGATCAAGCATCATCTTATGGGTCTCGCGGCCAATGCCGGATTCCTTGTAGCCACCGAAGGCGGCGTGGGCCGGGTACGCGTGATAGCAGTTGGTCCAGACGCGCCCGGCTTTGATGGCGCGCCCCATGCGATGGGCGACATTGCCATTGCGGCTCCACACCCCGGCGCCGAGGCCGTACAGAGTATCGTTGGCAATCTCCAGCGCCTGTGCTTCGTCCTTGAAGGTGGTCACCGCCAGCACCGGGCCGAAGATTTCCTCCTGGAAGATGCGCATTTTGTTGTGGCCTTTGAACAGGGTCGGCTGGACGTAGTAACCGCCCTCCAACTCACCGCCAAGATTTGCCCTTTTGCCGCCGATCAGAATCTCGGCCCCTTCCTGTTTGCCGAGATCGATATAGGACATGATCTTGGTGATCTGTTCCTGCGAAGCCTGGGCGCCGATCATCGTCTCGGTATCGAGCGGATTGCCTTGCTTGATGGCGGCGACGCGCGACAGCACGCGGTCCATGAAGCGGTCGTAGAGCGATTCCTGGATCAGGGCGCGAGACGGGCAGGTGCAGACCTCGCCCTGGTTAAAGGCAAACAGCACCAGGCCTTCGATTGCCTTGTCGAAGAAACTGTCGTCGGCCGCGGCGACGTCGGCGAAGAAGATATTGGGCGATTTGCCGCCCAGTTCCAGTGTGGCCGGGATCAGGTTGTTGGCGGCGGCTTGGGCGATGACGCGACCGGTCGTCGTCGACCCGGTAAAGGCGATTTTGGCGATGCGGCGACTGGTCGCCAGCGGCATGCCGGCTTCGCGGCCGTAACCGTTGACGATGTTGAGCACGCCCGGCGGCAGCAGGTCGGCGATCAATTCCGCCAGGATCAATATGCTGATCGGCGTCGACTCCGCCGGCTTGAGCACCACGCAGTTGCCCGCACCGATGGCTGGCGCCAGCTTCCAGGCGGCCATCAGGATGGGGAAATTCCAGGGGATGATCTGGCCGACGACGCCAAGCGGCTCTTGGAAGTGATAGGCGACGGTGTTTTCATCGATCTCGCTGATGCCGCCCTCCTGGGCCCGCAGACAGCCGGCGAAATAGCGGAAATGGTCGATGGTTAGGGGACTGTCGGCATTCAGCGTTTCGCGGATCGGCTTGCCGTTGTCGATGGTCTCGGCATAGGCAAGGATCTCGAGATTCGCTTCCAGACGGTCGGCGATTCTGAGAAGCAGATTGGCGCGCTCGGCAGCAGGCGTACGTCCCCATCGGTCCGCTGCGGCGTGCGCCGCGTCGAGCGCCAACTCGATGTCCTCGGCGCTGGAGCGTGCAACCCTGGTATAGGACCTGCCGGTAATCGGGGTGACGACATCGAAATAGTCGCCTTTGACCGGGGCGAGCCATTTGCCGCCAATGAAGTTGTCGTAATGGGCCTTGAACGGGACCTTGGCGCCGACGGTATTGGCTGAGGCATACAGCATGGTGCGTCCTTGTGGCATGGATGAAGATCACGGCTCGATCCGTGCGGTGGCCGCGCCTGCCGGACAGGGTGCGACGCCAAGGCACCGGTGACGCCATTGAATAGGGCTGGCTGTGTCTTTTCCATGCGACCTTGGTCTAAGTTGCCGGCAAAGTCGGCCTGGTCGCGTAATTTTCACGGGGACTTCTGCCTGGCCCGCCTGGGAAGGTCGACCGTCCCAGGTCGAATTCGAGGGCTGGATAGAGCCCGGGCGGCGAGTTCATTTCGGTGGCCAGCGGTTTGGCCCGTCGGGCCCGCGAAGTATTTTCGTAATTGGGCGGCCAGGCAATCACGCGCGTCGGACAATGCCCGCCGGCACATGCGTGACGCCGTAATCGGCCGCCTCGGGAATATGGATGACCTGTCCGTCGGGCGTGTCCTGCCATTCCGGCGTGACGGCGACGATGGTCGCCGCCGCGGCGGCCGCCAGCGCCTCATCGACCGTGTTCCAGCGGCACAGCTTGAGCAGGTTCATATGGGTCGCCAGCACCAGACTGTGGTGCCCGGCGGCCGCCCCGGCCAGCAGGAGGGCCGGCGTCGTACACACCAATTCGGTCACCTCGTCCGGGGATGCCTTGGCGATCTGGTCTTGCGGGGTCCGGGCGGCGAAGAACCAGGTGTCGAACCGTTTGGGGCGATCGGCCGGGGTGATCCAGTGGGCGAACGGCACCAGGGCTTGATGGTCGACACGAATGCCGCATTCCTCGATGGCTTCGCGGACCGCCGCCGCTCGCAATGCCTGCGCCGGAACATCGCCGTCGCCGGGGTCGACCTTGCCGCCCGGAAAAACCAGGGCACCCGCCGCGAAGCTGGCATCTGGGCGCCGCTGCGTCATCAGCACCTCGAGGCCGGCCGCGCCATCGCGGAGAAGGATCAGCGAGGCAGCGGCAATGGGCGTAGCGGGCTGGGGCATCGTCAATTTCCTTCTGCCACGGGGAAACCCATCAATACACCAGCCAGGGCGGTTCTTCCGCATGAAGCGTTGGCGAAGCGATTCGGCGCTTGCGCTGATACCCGCCACCGATCCAGGCGCAATCCCATTCGCTCTGGACAGCCTCTTTTGCATTGTATACCGTACACGGAACGCGGAATACAAAGCGAGGCGCGAGCCCGATGGCAACCCTCAAGGCCCTTGATCGACCACCGTCGTTGCGGGATCGCGCTTACGACAGCCTGCGCGAATACCTGCGCTCGGGTGCATTGGTCGGTGGGCAGCCGCTGCAGGAGGATCGCCTGGCGACGCTCCTCGGCGTGTCGCGCACCCCGGTCCGTGACGCCCTCACCCGTCTGGCCAGCGAAGGTTTCCTCGAATCCGACGGCCGTGGTTTCGTCGTCCCCTCGCTGACCGAGGAGGATGTCGAGGACATTTACGAGCTGCGGCTGATGCTCGAGCCGGAGGCACTGCGGGGGGTGGTCGCGCGGACCGGTGATCGGACGCTGTTTCAGCCCCTTCACGACAGCCTGGCGGAGATGGAGTCGGCGAACGCCGCGGACGAGGCCCAGGCATTCATGGATGCCAACTACCGCTATCGCGCCGCCTGGATGGCGCTGGTGTGCAATCGCAAGCTCTTGCGGGCGATCGAGCTGTATGCCGATCACGTGCGTCATCTGCGGTCGCTGACGCTAGACAATCGGGAAATCCGGGAAGTGGTGCTGCGGGGGCTGCGGCGCCTTGCGGCGGCCATGGAGGCAGCCGATGGCGACGCTGCCGCTGCCGCCATGCGGGCGCATCTGCTTGAGGCCAAGCGAATCCTGCTCGAAGCGCGCAACCGAAATCTCAGCGGTGGTGATGGTGGCGGCGCAAGCTGAAATTCCTTACGGCGCCTTTTGGCGCACGCCGTTCACCCGCTGGCAGGGCGCCTTCGACACGGCGATGGCGGTGGTCCTCCGGATGTCCGACCACGGTGCGGCGTAACAGGGGGACTGCGGATGGATCTCTCGAACTGGATCGATCGCTGGGCCGGGTTCGTACCGGGCAAGGCGGCTCTCCATTGCCCCCGAGAGATCATTACCTACCGGCAGTTCGCCGGCCGCATCGACCGCCTGACCGCCGTTCTCCGCCATCGCCTCGGCGTGCAGCGTGGCGATCGCGTCGCCTGGCTGGGCTACAGCCGCAGCGAAGCGCTGACCCTGTTATTCTGTTGTGCCCGTTTGGGCGCCATCTTCATGCCCCTGAACTGGCGTCTGGCGCCGCCCGAACATCGGCCGATGCTGGACGATGCCGGCCCGCGGGCGCTGTTCGTCGAGACCGATTTCCTTGCCGCCACGGAAACCATCTGCCGCACGGACGAGGTCTTCCGTCGTATCGCCGTCGGCGGCCCGCGGCCCGGCTGGCTCGACTACGGCACCCTGGTGGCCGAGGACGAACGCCTGGTGCGAGGGGCACAAGGCGCGGGTCCCGACGATCCGGTGGTCATCTGCTACACCTCGGGAACGACCGGCCTTCCCAAAGGCGCCGTGCTGACCCAGGGCAACCTGTTCTTCAACGCCGTCAACAGCGCGCATATGCACGACCTGACCAGCGGCGACCGGATTCTGACGACGCTGCCGCTGTTCCATGTCGGCGGTCTCAACATCCAGACGCTCCCCGCCTTGCACAGCGGCGCCACCGTCGTCCTGCACCCCAAATTCGATCCGGCGGCGGTCTTCGATGCCGTCGAGGCGGATCGGGCGACGCTGACCGTGCTGGTGCCGACCCAGATCCGGCTGTTGCTGGAGCATCGGCGCTGGGCGACGGCCGACCTGTCGTCGCTGCGCTGCATCACCACCGGGTCCTCGGTGGTGCCGGAGGCCCTGATCCGCGCCGTTCAGGCGCGCGGCGTGCCGCTCATCCAGGTCTATGGTTCGACCGAGACCGGGCCGATCGCCACCTTCCAGCGCATCGCCGATGCCGAGCGCAAGCTCGGCTCGGCCGGCCATCCCGCCATCCATTGCGCGCTGCGCGTGGTCGACGTCAACGGAGCCGATCTGCCGGCCGGCGATGCCGGTGAAATCCTGGTCAAGGGGCCAAACGTCACCGGAGGTTACTGGAACGACGTCGAGGCGACGGGGCGGGCCCTGCGCGACGGCTGGTTCCACACCGGCGACATCGGTCATTTCGACGACGACGGCTACCTGTACGTCGACGGCCGCGCCAAGGACATGATCATTTCCGGCGGCGAGAACATCTATCCCGCGGCTCTCGAAGGCCTGCTGGCGGAATGTCCCGACATCGTCGAGGCCGCCGTGGTCGGCCGCCCCGACGATCATTGGGGCGAGGTGGTGGTGGCGGTGGTGGTGCCGCGCCGGCCCAACCTGACGCGGCACGACGTGCTCGACCTGTTTGCCGGGCGGGTGGCCCGTTACAAGCACCCGCGCGACGTCATCTTCGTCGAGCAATTGCCGCGCAATGCCATGGGCAAGCTCAAGAAGGAAGAGATCCGCCGGCTGCTGGCCAAGGCCATGGAGGCGGAAAGCCGATGACAAATTTCCTCGCTATTCTAGGTGTGAGACATGCGGCTTAAGATCGGCATCGACGTCGGCGGTACCTTCACCGACTTCCTGGTCACCCAGGACGGCCGCGAGCCGGGCATCTTCAAGGTGCTGTCGACCCCGGCCGATCCATCCATCGCGGTGGTCGAAGGCCTGGCCGAAATCGCCGCGGCGATGGATCCGCCGATGACGCTCGAGCAATTGGCGGCGTCCATCGACACCATCGTGCACGGCACCACGGTGACTACCAATGCGACCCTGACCGGCAACGGCGCCAAGACCGGCCTGATCACCACCGCCGGGGTGCGTGACGCCCTGGAGATGCGTCGCGGCATTCGCGAGGAGCAATACAACAACCGCTTCACCAATGTGCCGCCGCTGGTCCGCCGCCACCTGCGCTGCGGCGTCGGCGGCCGGCTCGATCGCGACGGGCGCGAGGTGGAGCCGCTGCAGCTGTCCGATGTCGAGGCGGCCATCGACCTGTTCAAAGCCGAACGGGTCGAGGCGGTGGCGATCTGCTTCATGAATTCCTTTGCCAATCCCGACCACGAGCGGCAGACGGCTGAACGGGTGCGCCGCGCGCTGCCGGAGGCCTATCTGACCGTCTCGACCGACCTGCTGCCCTCCATTCGCTTTTACGAACGGATCAGCACGACGGTGCTCAACTCCTATGTCGGGCCCAAGCTCAGCCATTACCTCGACCAGCTGCTCGACCGCCTGCGCGACATTGGCTTCTCTGGGCTGCTCCTGATCATGCAGTCGAACGGTGGCGTCATGGCCCCCGAGGTGGCGCGCGACAAGGCGGCGCTGACGCTCTTGTCGGGACCGGCCGCCGGTCCGGGGGCCGGCCTGTTCTACGCCCGCGCCCATGACTACAACCGCTGCATCACCGTCGACATGGGCGGCACCAGTTTCGAGGCGTCTCTCGCCGTCGATGCGCCGATCATGGTCAACGAGGGCGATATCAGCCGCTATCGCATCGCCTTGCCGATGCTGGGCATCCATACCATCGGCGCCGGTGGCGGTTCGATCGGCTGGATCGACGAGGGTGGTCTGTTGCGCATGGGACCGCAGAGCGCCGGCGCCGCTCCCGGCCCGGCCTGTTACGGCCTTGGCGGCAGGCTGCCCGCCTCGACCGACGCCAATCTGATCCTCGGCTATCTCGACCCCGGCTACTTCGCCGGTGGCAAGATGACGCTCGACCGCGCGGCTGCCGCCCGGGCGATCGAGGAGCACGTCGCCAAGCCGCTCGGCCTGTCGCTGGAGGCCGCGGCAGCCGGCATGTACCGCATCATCTGCACCAACATGGCGCAGGGCGTGCGCGAGGTGACCATCAAGCGCGGTTTCGATCCCCGCGAATTCCCCATCGTGGTGGCCGGCGGCGCCGGCCCCCTCCATTCCTGCCTGATCTGTGACGAGTTGGAGATTCCGTTGCAGATCGTGCCGCGCACCTCGTCGATCCTGTGCGCCTTCGGGATGTTGATGAGCGACTTGAAGCACGATCTGGTGCGGACCTTCGTCGCCCGCCTCGACGCCCTCGACTGGCCGCGTCTGCAAGACCTGGTCGACCAACTGGGTCGCGAGGGCGATCGGCTGCTCGATGAGGAGCGCATCCCGGTGCAAGACCGGCAGCGTTTCATCAAGTTCGATTGCCGGTACATCAAGCAGTTCCACGAGGTGAGCTTCGTCGTGCCGGAAGACGCCGTGCGACGGCGCGACGCGGCGGCCATCGCCCAGGCCTTCCATGCCGAGCATAACCGCATGTTCGGCTATTCGCTGGAAGCGCAGAAGGTGCCGGTGGAGATCATCAACCTTCGCCTCCAGGCGGCAGGCCATGCCGCCAAGCCCGTCGTCACCCGCCAGCCTTGGTGCGGCGCGGCTGCCGACCACGCGCTGAAGGGCCGGCGCAACGTCTATATTCCCGATGAGAAGGTCTTCCGCGAGGTGCCGGTCTACGATGGCCATCGGCTTGGGCATGGCAACCGGGTGACGGGGCCGGCGATGATCGAGGAGGTGACCACCGCCGTCTTCGTCAGCGGCCATTACGATTGCATCTGCGACGCTTACGGTTCCTTCGTGGTCTACCGCAAGGACCGCGAGGATCTGGTCGCCTCCGTCCTCGAAGCCGACCGCGCCGCCTGCGTGCCGGCGATGCTTAGCGAGTGACCGCCATGAGCACAGTCGATCCCATCCTGCTGTCCGTCTATGCCCGGACCTTCAAGTCGATTACCGACGAGATGTCGATCTCGGTGCAAAAGTCGACGCGCTCCCCGATCCTCTGTGAGGCAAAGGATTTCGTCACCGGCCTTTACGATGCAAAAGGCAATATGCTGGAGCAGACAGAGAATCTTCCGATACTGGCTTTCTCGCTGGCTCCAGTGTGCAAATACATCATCGAATACTTTGGTGAGGAAATCTATCCGGGTGATGTCATCTTTCATAATGACGTCTTCAGCATGGGCAACCAGAACAACGACGTCGCCGTCTACAAACCGATCTTTTTCGACGGGAAACTGGTGGCGTGGTCGGCCGTCAAGGGCCATCAGGCCGATATCGGCGGTAATGTCCCGGGCGGCTACAATCCCAACGCCACCGAAGTGTGGCAGGAGGCGCTGCGCATTCCCCCGGTGAAGGTCTACGAGAACGGAAAGTTCCGCAAAGACGTCTGGGACCTGATCTTCGCCAATATCCGCTTCGACATCGTCCAGCACGACATGCGGGCGCAGATGGGGGCCTGCACGGTCGGCGAGCGCCGCATGCTCGACCTGTTGAAGAAATACGGGGTGCCTTCCTACGAGGCCCATAAGCAGGCGCTGTTCGAGGCGACGCGGCGCATGATGGAAGCGGAAATCGCCAAGATCCCGTCGGGAACCTACCGGGGCGAAGGCAGCGTCTATTTCGACGGCCATCACCTGGGCACCAAATTTACCATCCGGGTCAAGATCGTGGTCGACGGCCCGCGGATCCGCTTCGATTACAGCGAGACCGATCCGCAGACCGACGGTTTCGTCAATGGCACCTTCACCTCGTCGGCCTCGGCGACCGTGCTGACGCTTCTGCAGATGGTCAATCCCGACATGCCGCATAACGAGGGCATGGTGCAGCCTATCGAGATCGTCATTCCCGAGGGGACGATCCTCAACGCCAGCTATCCGAAGGCCACCACCTTCGGCAATCATCTCTGCCCGCCCAACGCCGACGCCATCATCCGCGCCTTGGCACCGGTGATTCCCGATCGGGTGACCGCCGGCTGGAACAATCTCCTGTGCTCGCTGACCACCGGCATCGATCCGGGCAATGGCGAGAAATACGTCGACATCGGCTTCATGGGGCTGAAGGGCGGCTCGGGCGCCATGCAGGGCACCGACGGCTACGACCACATCGGCATGATCGACGCCTCGGGCGGCCTGCTCGACCAGGATTACGAAATGTTCGAGCAGACCACCCCGCATCGGCTGGTCAAACACGAATACATGCCCGACTCGGCCGGTCCCGGCCAGTGGCGCGGCGGTCTTGGCGTCGAGACCGTTTTCGTCATCGGATCAGACGACACGCAACTGGTGACCTTCGGCGACGGCGACTTCGAGCCGGCTTTCGGACTGTTCGGCGGCGGCGACGGCACCCTCAACCTGATCGACCTGACCTATCCCGACGGCACCCGTCTGGTGCCGAAGAACAAGGACCTGATCCGCGGCGTGCCGAAGGGGACGATCTACCACCAGATCGCCGGCGGCGGCGGCGGCTATGGCGATCCGGCCAAGCGCGATCGCACGCTGTTGGACAGAGAGGTGCAAGACGGAGTGATTACACCCGAGGCGGCCAAGGCGAAATACGGCTGGGGGGAGGCCTGAACCATGGACTTCGCCCTGCTCGACCATCAGGTGGCGATCCAGCAGACCTTCGCCCGCTTCGCCGACCGGGAGATCGCCCCCCAGGCCGCCGCCCTCGACGAGGCCCATGAATTTCCGCGCGCGATCTTCCGCCAATTGGCCGATCTCGGCCTGTTCGGCATGCGCTATCCGGAGGAGGCCGGCGGCTCCGGCGTCGAATTGCTGTCGTTCTGCCTGGCGCTGGCCGAAATCGCCCGCGGCTCGCTGGCGGTGGCCGGGGCGGCCGCCATGCAGTCGCTGATGGGGACCAAGTTCCTGCACATGCTGGGTAACGCGGAGATCCGTGCACGGCTGTTCCAGCCGGCTCTCAAGGGCGACAAGATCGGCGCCATCTGCATGACCGAGCCCAATGCCGGCAGCGACCTCGCCGGCATCACTACCACGGCCGTCCAGGTGGACGGCGGGTGGCGCCTCAACGGCCAGAAGACATGGGTCACCTTGGCCCCGGTGGCCGATTTCTTCACCGTGTTCGCCAGGGCCGGCGACGAGAAGAAGCTCACCATTTTCCTGGTCGAGAAGGGTTTCGCCGGCCTCAGGGTGGGACGGCCGATCCACAAGATGGGGGTGTGGGCGCTGCCCACCTCGGAAGTCAGCTTCGAGGACTGCGTCGTTCCCGATACCCACCGCCTCAGCCACGAGGTGGGCGACGGCGAGCGGCATCTGAAGAAGCTGCTGGCCGAGATCCGCATCATCACCGGCGCCATGGGCCTCGGCGTGGCGCAAGCGGCCCTCGACGAAGCGGTGCGCTATGCCGGCGAGCGCCAGCAGTTCGGCAAGCCGATCAACCGCTTTCAGGCGGTGCAGCTCAAGCTGGCGGAAATGGCCACCGGCGTCGCGGTGGCCAGTCAGTTCGTCCGCTATGCCGCTTGGCTGTTCGACCAAGGGCGGCCGCATCACAAGGAGGCAGCGATGGCCAAGATGTTCGCCACCGAGACGGCGGCTTCGGTCTGCGATCAGGCCGCCCGGGTGCTGGCGTCATACGGCTTCGCCATGGAATATCCGGTGCAGCGCTATCTGCGCGACGTTCGCTTCACGCTGATCGGCGGCGGCACCTCGGAAATCCTCAAACTGGTCATCGCCAAGGAACTGGAGGGCTGACGCGGATGGATCGCAGAATTCGAGTGCTGCTGGCCAAACCCGGTCTCGACGGCCACGACCAGGGCGCCAAGGTGGTGGTCCGGGCGCTGATGGACGCCGGCTTCGAGGTCATCTACACCGGCCTGCGGCAAACCCCGGAGGCGGTGGCCAATGCCGCCCTCGAGGAAGGGGTCGACGTGATCGGGCTGTCCTCGATGGCCGGGTCGCATCTGCCGTTCTGCCGCAAGCTGCGCGTCCTGCTCGAGCGGCATGAGCTGACCGACCGGCTGTGGCTGGTCGGCGGCAATATTCCGGCGCAGGATCACGACGCCCTGCGCGAATTGGGGGTCAAGGGCGTATTCGCCGCCGGTTCCAAGCTCGACGACATCGTCACCTTCATCAAGGCCAACGTGCAATGAGCGAGCGCAAAGCCAAGGACCTCCGGCCGGTGGTCAACGAATCGGGCATCGCCATCCAGCCGGTCTATAGCGCGGCCGATGTCGAGGCCAGCGGTGGCTTGGACATGTTGGGCCTGCCCGGGGAATACCCGTTCACCCGCGGCATCCATCCGCTGATGTATCGCAAGCGGCCGTGGACCATGCGGCAGTACGCCGGCTTCGGCAATCCGCATGAGACCAACAAGCGCTTCCAATATCTGATCGCCAACGGGCAGACCGGCCTCAACGTCGCCTTCGACCTGCCGACCCAGTGCGGCCTCGATTCCGACGATCCCTTGGCCGAGGGCGAGGTCGGCCGGGTCGGCATGGCCATCGACTCGCTGCGTGACATGGAGATCGCCTTCGATGGCATCGACCTCGATCAGATCACCGTATCGCTGACCATCAACGGCTCGGCCGCCATCCTGATCGCCATGTATCTGGCCATGGCCGAAAAGCGCGGCTACGACCTCAAGCAGCTGCGCGGCACCGCGCAGAACGACATCCTCAAGGAATATGTCGGCCGCGGCACCTGGATCTTTCCGGTCGAAGCGTCGGTCAGGCTGGTCGGCGACACCATCGAATATTGCGCCGCCGAGGCTCCCCGCTACACGCCGGTCAGCGTCTGCGGCTACCATATCCGCGAATCGGGGGCCACCCCGGTGCAGGAAATCGCCTACGCCTTCTGCATCGCCAAGGCCTATGCCGACGACGCGCTGAAACGCGGCCTTGCCGTCGATGAGTTCGCCGGGCGGCTGTCCTTCAATCTCAACATCTTCGGCAACATCTTCGAGCAGGTCTGCAAGTTCCGCGCGGCCCGCGGGCTGTGGGCCAAGATCATGAAAGAGGAGTACGGCGCCGAGCAGCCGGAATCCATGTGGCTGCGGATGATCGCCGGCGGCGGCGGTGGCGGCCTGACCTTCGAGCAGCCCGAGACCAACATCGTGCGCGGCGCCTATTACGCGCTGATCAGCGCCTTGTCGGGCACCCAGACCATGGCCCTGTGCTCCTACGACGAGGCCTACACCATCCCCACCGAATACTCGGCCCGCATCAGCCTCCGCACCATGCAGCTGCTGATCGAGGAGATGGGGCTGTGCGACACCGTCGATCCGCTGGGCGGGTCCTACTATGTCGAAACCCTGACCAACCAATTGCGCACCGATATCGCCGCGACCATGGCCGAGGTGGACGCCCGCGGCGGCATCGTCAAGCTGATCTCCGAAGGGATCATCCAGGCCGAAGTGTCGGCCCAGGCCTATCGGATGCACAAAGCCATCGAATCCGGCCAGTTCCGCAAGGTCGGCGTCAATTGCTACCGGGTCGAGGAAGCCGACAAGCCGGTCGAGTTCCACCCCCACAAGGATGATGACGCGCAACTGCAGATCGACAGTCTCAACCGTATCCGTTCCGAGCGCGACGACGGAGCCGTCGCTGCGGCGCTGGACCGTCTGCGCGCCGATGCCATAGCCAAGCGCAACGTCATGCCGGCCCTGATGGAGGCGGTGAAGGCTTACGCCTCGGTGGGCGAGATGACCAAGGCGCTGGTCGAGGTCTACGGACGCTACCAGGAACCCATCCGGTTCTGAGAGGAAGGGAAAGAATGTCCGCCATCGAGCGCTACGAACTACCCGACACGGTTGAGCAGGCTGCCGAAATCCTGCGGGGCGGCGATGTCACCGTGCTGGCCGGCGGCACCGACCTGATGCCGCAGATGCAGGCCGGGCGGGTCGCTTTCGGCAAGGTCCTGATGAACGTCCGGCGTTGCGCCGGGCTGGCCGGCATCGCCGTCGAAGCCGGTCGCATCCGCATCGGCGCGCTGACCACCATCACCGATCTGCTCGAACACGATCTGATCCGCCGGCATCTGCCGGTGCTGAGCGACGCCGCCGACAAATTCGCCAGCGGCCAGATCCGCAACATGGGAACCGTCGGCGGTAATATCTGCAATGCCTCACCGGCCGGCGACACGCTGGTGCCGCTGCTGGTGCTCGATGCCGAGGTCGAGCTGGTCAGCAAGCCGGACGGCCATCTGGCGATCCGGCAGCTGCCGTTGCGCGATTTCTTCAGCGGGCCCGGCCGCACCGCCCGCCGGCCCGACGAACTGCTGACCGCCGTGCTGGTGCCGATGCCGCCGCCCGGCTTCCGTGCCGGCTTCGCCAAGCTGGGCATTCGGCCGGCGCTCGACATTTCGATCGTCTCGGTGGCGGTCGGCGGGGTGGTCGCCGACGGGACCATCGCCGGTGCGCGGGTCGCCTTCGGTGCCGTTGGCCCGCGGCCGCTGCGCGGCACCGGCACCGAAGCGGCGCTGGAAGGCCAGCCGCTGGCCCAGGCGCTGATCGAAGCCGCCGCCTGCACCGCCCGTGACGAGGTGACGCCGATCGACGATCTGCGCGCCACCGCCTGGTACCGCCGTGAGATGATCCACAGCCTGACCAAGAAGGTACTGACCGATGTCGCTGCTGCGTGAGATCCGCTTCACCCTGAACGGCGTCGAACGGCGCCTCAGCGTGCCGATCACCATGACGGCCCTGGCCATGTTGCGCGACGTGCTGAACATGACCGGCACCAAATACGGCTGCGGCGAGGGCGAGTGCGGCGCCTGCACCATCCTGGTGGACGGCCAGACGGTCAATTCCTGCATCATGTTCGCCGTCGATTGCGACGGGCGCGAGGTCAAGACCATCGAGGGCGTTGCCGCCGACGAGCAATGGCGGCCGCTGCGCGAGGCGCTGGTCGAGCATGGCGGCGTGCAATGCGGGTTCTGCACCCCCGGCATGGTGGTTCAGGCCAGCCATGTGCTGAGCAAGAACCCGCATGCCGACCACCACGCCATCAAGCGCGGTCTGGAAGGCAATCTGTGCCGCTGCACCGGCTACAAGAAGATCATCGACGCGGTCGCTGCCGTTGCCGGCGAGCAGGAGGTGGTGCCATGACCGTGACGACGATACCCAAGCAGTCGCTGATCGGCCAGCGCATCACCAAGCGGGACGCGCCCGAGAAGACTATCGGCCAGACCCGATACATCCAGGACATGACCCTGCCGGGCCAACTGCATGCCAAGATCCTGCGGTCGTCGCGGCTGCATGCGAAGATCATCTCGATCGACACCGCGAAGGCGGCCGCCTTGCCCGGCGTACACTGCGTCATCACCGCCGCCGATGTCCCCGAACAGCGGCCGATCGGCGTCAAGAAGGACCAGCTGCCGCTGAAGACCGACCGCGTGCGGAGCTATCGCGACGAGATCGCCGCGGTCGCCGCCGACAGCCCGGAGATCGCCGCCGCGGCCCTGCGGCTGATCGAGGTGGTCTACGAGGACCTGCCGCCACTCACCGATCCCAAGCTGTCCAAGCTGCCGGACGCGCCGCGCCTGCACGACGCCCCCGACAATGTGGCCCTGACCTTTGCCTACAAGCATGGTGACGTCGCCGAGGGCGAGGCCGAATCCGATTTTGTCATCGAGGACGAGTTCTCGCTGCATTTCGTGACCCATTGTTGCATGGGGGTCTCCGGGGTGATCGCCGAGTTCGAGCCGTCGGGCAATCTGACGCTCTACTCGAACACCCAGGTGCCGTTCCTGCACAAACGCGACTTCGCCGAACTGCTGAACATCGATCCTGGCCGCATCCGCATCATCCAGCCGCCGATCGGCGGCGGATTCGGCAGCAAGCTCGATATCTATCCGTTCGAACCGATCTGCATCTATCTGGCCAGACGGACCGGGCGGCCGGTGAAGCTGGTGTTCAGCCGCGAGGAAGAATTCATCGCGTCGCCGACCCGGCAGCCGCTCACCGTGACCCTGCGTTCCGGCGTCAAGAAGGACGGCGCCCTGACCTTCCGCACGGTGCGCACCCTGCTCGACAACGGGGCTTACACCTCGTGGGGGGCAACGACGCCGTTCGTGATGATGCAGACCTTCTCGTCGCTCTACCGGGTCGCCCATTGCGACTACTACACCGAGGCGGTCTACACCAACAATCCGTACTCCGGCTCGTTCCGCGGTTACGGCAACCTGCAAGCGACCTTCGCGGTGGAACAGCATATGGACCGGCTGGCCGAGCTGCTCGGCATGGACGGGCTGGAATTCCGCCTGAAGAACGCCCAGGACCGCGGCGAGGTGACGCTGCAGGGACTGCACTTCAAGAGCTGTGGCCTCAAGGAATGCCTGAGCGTGGCCGCCGAGCGCAGCGACTATCGGCAAAAGCGCGAACGCCACCAGGCCCAGCAGGCCGCGCCGGGAACGATCAAGCGTGGCGTGGGCATGGCCTCGATGCTGCACGTCGGCGGCGGCGCCAAGATCTATCCGTCGGACGGCTGCGGCTCGATCCTCAAACTCGACGACTTCGCCCATGTCACCCTGATGACCGGCGCCTCGGAAATCGGCCAGGGCTCGGAGACGGTCCTGGCCCAGCTGGTGTGCGAGGAGTTGGGCATTCCCCTGGATGCTGTCACGGTGATCAACAATGACACCGACATCACCCCCTGGGACGTCGGCGTGCATGCCAGCCGCACCACCTTCGTTGCCGGCAACTCGGCGATCGGCGCCGCCCGCAAAGCGCGCGACAAGATCCTGGCGGCGGCCGCCAAGGTGACCAATCTGCACGCCGATCAGCTCGACCTGCGCGCCGGCTACATCGTCCGTGCCGAGGACGGGGAGGCCTTGATGCCGTTGGCCAAGATGCTCCGCTCGCTGCATTTCTCGGACATGGCCGAACTGGTCATCACCTCGCACTACTACGAGCCGCCCAGCAAGCACCAGGACAAGGACTACAAGGGGGACGTCTCGGCGGCCTATGCCTGGGCCACCCATGTGGTGGAGATCGAGCTGGACACCGCGACCGGCATCGTCCGCCTCGACAAGGTCACCGCCGCCCACGATGTGGGGCGCGTCATCAATCAGCTGGGCATCGAAGGGCAGATCGAGGGCGGCATCGTCATGGGCCAAGGCTACGCCATCACCGAGCATCTGATGTTCGAGGACGGCCTGTGCCTCAACCCCAACTTCCGCGACTACAAGCTGGTCACCGCACCGGAGATTCCCGAAATGGACATCACCTTCATCGAGACGATGGATGGCGAAGGGCCGCAAGGGGCCAAAGGCGTAGGCGAGGCACCGGCCATCTGCATGGCGGCGGCGGTGGCCAACGCCATCGAGAACGCCACCGGGGTTCGCCTGACCTCGCTGCCGTTCACCCCGGAGCGCGTGTACCGCGCCCTGACCGAAGCGCGGAGGTGAGTACGATGCGGACCAAACGACGCGTCGTTCTGTCCATGGAACAGGCCCTGTCGATGCCCTATGCGACCCTGCGGCTGGCGCAACTGGGCTGGCGGGTGATCCGTCTGGAGGCGACGCCGGTGGGCAACATGCTGCCCGGCGACCCCAACCGCTATATCGGCAGCCGGGTCGCCGACGACGACCGGCGCAGCTACTTCATCGCGCCCAACCTCGGCAAGGAGGCGATCGCCCTGAACCTCAAGGATCGGCGCGGCCAGGAGGTTCTGCGCCGCCTATTGAGTTCGCTCGAGGTGGACGTCTTTTGCTGCAACACGGTGCCGTCGCGCTACAAGTCGCTCGGCATCGACTACGAGACGCTGGCGGCGGCCAAGCCGGATCTGATCTGGGCCGGTATCTCGGCGATGGGGCCCGAATATCCGGAAGCCCCCGGCTACGACCCCGTGATGCAGGCGATGGCCGGCTATATGGAGGTGACCGGCGATCCGGAAGGACCGCCGATGCTCACCGGGATTCCGGTGATCGACCTGAAGGCCGGCGACGAGGCCTATGCCAGCATCCTGCTGGCCATGCTGGAGCGCAACGAGAGCGGCCACGGCAAGGCGATCCACATCTCGATGCTGCAGGCGGCGGCGTCCTGGCTGATCACCGTATTGCCGTTGATCGATTTCGGCTGTCGCCCGGACGAACTGGGCCGTGCCGGCAACGAGCACCGCAAGTTCATTCCGACCAATGTCTATCCGGGGCGCGACGGCTTTCTCTACCTGGCGATCGGCAGCGACGTGCAATGGCAGCGGCTCACCGCCATTCCGAAATTCGCCTCGGTGGCCAACGAAGTGCGCACCACCAACGAAGGCCGGCACCAGGAACGTCAGCAGATTCACCGCGACATGGCGGCCGTTACCGCCTGCTGGACGGTCGACGAAGTGCTGGCCGATCTGCGCGCCGCAACCATTCCCTGCACCCGGATCCTCGACATCCGGCAGGTGCGCGAACTGCCCCAGCTGCAGGGCAAGCTGACCATCACCACCATGCCGGACGGCCGCAAGGTTCACATGCAGCCGCCGGCGGTCGATCCGCCCGGCGGTGGCCTGGACATGCCGTTCCCGCCGAAATACGGCGCCGACACCCGCACCGTGCTGGACGAGGCGGGCTATTCGGCGGCCGAGGTGGATGCCCTGATCGGCGAGGGTGTCGCGGCATGACGGCGGCCCAACCTGCCCCCGGACATCCCCGCCTCGACGAGGGGCAGGGCGAATGGCGCGACGGCGTTACCCGCTATCTGATGCTGCGCGACGATTCCCTGATGGGCATGTTCCGCCGTCTGTCGCCGTCGGCCCGCCGCGATGCGCTGGCCGCGCTGGCGGCGTCGGTGGCCGAGGCCGGCGGTCGCTCGGCGGCCCGCTACCGCGAAGCCGATGCCGCGGCCGACGGCCTGCTGATGGAGCGGATCGGCGAGGTGGCGGCGCGACTCGGCTGGGGCATCTGGAGGTTCGAACGCCCCGGCCCCGACGAGTTGCGCCTCGAGGTGGCCAACAGTCCTTTCGCCACTGGGTTCGGGAGCTCGGCGGAGCCGGTCTGCGCTCCCATTCTCGGCATGCTGGAAACCGTCGCGGCAATGGTCATGGGCCGGCCGGCGGTCGCCCAGGAGACCGTCTGCGCCGCCGCCGGCGGCGGCTGCTGCCGCTTTATTGCGCGCGTCCAAACCCCTCTGAACCCATAGGCCCGAGCAAGATGCGAGACGCCAAGAAAAGCCACGCCAATCCCCTCCTGAACCGCTCCGAGCGGGGCCTGCCCAAGGCGGTGGCCGTCATCGGCGCCGGCACCATCGGTCCCGACATCGCCTATTACCTGAAGAGCGCGATTCCCGGTCTGACCTTGCATCTGGTGGACGTGGCGCAGCCGGCTCTCGACGCGGCGGTAAAGCGCTGCCGCGACTATGCCGCCAAGGCCGTGCGGAAGAGGCGCATGAGCCAGGCCCAGGCCGACGATGTGTTGGCCAATCTGCACCCCACCCTCGACTATGACAGCATCGCCGACGTCGACTGGGTGCTCGAAGCGGCGACCGAGGACATCGACCTCAAGCGCCGGATCTTCGCCCGCGTCGAAGCGATCGTGCGGCCGGACGCCCTGATTACCTCGAACACCAGTTCATTGCCCGCCGCGCAGATATTTTCCGCTCTGAGCGTCATGGGGCGGGCAACCGTGACGCATTTCTTCGCGCCCGCCTGGCGCAATCCGGTGGTCGAGGTGATCCGCTGGCCCGGCATCGAGCCCAGCCTGGTCGATCACCTCAGTTGGTTGTTCTGCATGACCGGCAAGGTGCCGCTGGTCACCGACGACGTGCCCTGTTTCATGCTCGACCGCGTTTTCGACAACTGGTGCAACGAGGCGGCGCATCTGCTCGACCGCGCCACCGCCGCCGAGATCGACAGCACGGTGTCCGAATACGTGCAGGCCGGCCCGTTCTTCGTGCTCAATCTGGCACACGGCAACCCGATCATCATCGAAACGAACACCCTGCAAGCGGAAATGGAAGGCGAGCATTACCGCCCCGCCCCGATTTTCCGCTCGGTCGACAACTGGATTACGGTGCCGCCGGGCAAGA
The DNA here is from genome assembly GCA_903858635.1 of uncultured Telmatospirillum sp. Lineage (GTDB taxonomy): Bacteria > Pseudomonadota > Alphaproteobacteria > Rhodospirillales > Magnetospirillaceae > DUZF01. Next base: position 52,784 of record CAIOJO010000121.1, read on the forward strand.
CGGTGGCCGTGCCGGAGGATGTCGCGGGCAGGGTGCGCGACCGCATGCTCGGCATCCTGTTCTCGCAGACGGCCGACATCCTGGACCGGGATATCGGCACCGCCGCCGATCTTGAAGCCGGCTGCCGCCTGGCGCTCGGCTTCAAGAGCGGCCCGCTCGACATCATGCGCGACCTGGGCGAAGCCGAGGTCGAGCGCATCATGGGGCGCCTGGCGGCGGAGCGGCCCGGCCTGCCGCTGCCGCGCCGCAAGCCGGCGGCCTATCAGGACTTCCGTCGCACCCTGTTGGTCGATCAGATCGGTGCCGTCCGGGTCATCACCCTGCGGCGGCCGGAAGCCTTGAACGCCATGCATGACGGCGTGACCGACGAGATCCTCGAGGTCATTCGCCGCGCCGAGGACGATCCGGCAGTGGCCGGATTCGTCATCACCGGCTACGGCCCGCGCGCCTTTTCGGCCGGCGCCGATATCGGGCGCTTCCCGCGGGTGCTCGGCGATGCCGCCGCCGCCGCCCGATATGCCCGCGATTGTTCGCGGCTCCTGGTGCATCTCGACCGGATGAGGAAGCCGGTAGTGGCCGCTCTGAACGGCATGGCGCTGGGTGGCGGGGTGGAACTGGCCTTGCGCTGCCACGAGATCGTCGCCGTTCGCGACGCGTGGCTGCAACTGCCGGAGATCACCCTCGGCATCGTGCCCGGCATCGGTGCGATGGTGATCCCGTACCGCCGTTGGCCGGCTGCCGCACCGGTGTTCCACGACGTGTTGCGCCGGGCGGAAAAGATGTCGGCGGCCAAGGCGGCCGAACTCGGCGTCATCTCAAGCCTGGCGGACGACTATGCCGGCTTGATCGGGCTCGCCGTGGCCCGGGTCGAGGCGCTTTCCGGGAAGGTGCAAAACGCGCTGGACGGCCCCGTGCCCATCGCGGCCTGGCCGTCGGCCGATCCGCTTGCCGCCAGCGGCCAAAGGCTCAGTCGCGAAGTGCTCGGCATCCTGGCCGCAGCGGTTCGCGACGCCGCGGCGGCGCCGACCCTAGAGGCCGCTCTCGAGGTGGGCTATGACGCCTTCGGGGCCAGTGCCTGTACCGCCGCGGCGCGCGAGGGCATCGACGCGTTTCAGCAGAAGCGGCCGCCTGATTTTGAAAGGACGGGGTGAATTACGGCCCGTAATGACGGGAATCGCGGCGGCGAATGGGAGTCAAGAATTAAGTGTTCGCCGACAAACTGTGCAGATACTCTGTTCGAATAAGTAATAAATGTCGGCAGCCCCACCAGCGCGGTGTCACCGTGCGGCAACAAGAGGGCGAACCGACAACGCCAAGAGACCTCGGCCCGGCTTCGGGCAGTGCGTTATGGTCAATAGGGAGGAAGCGATGAGAGGAAGACTGATTGGGGCTTTCTGGCTGGCGGCACTCGTTTTCGGCGCGGCTGCCCATGCCCAGGAGATCAACATCGGCGTCACCATGGGGACCACCGGTCCGGGCGCCTCGCTGGGGATCAATTACAAGAACGCCTTCCGGCTGATGCCGACCACCATTGCCGGCGTACCGGTCAAGTACACCATTCTCGAGGATGGTTCGGACCCGACACAGGCGGCCAAGAACGCCCGCCAACTGGTGTCCGAGGGGCATGTCGACGCCCTGATCGGTGCGGTCTCGGTGCCATCGACCACGCAGGTTGCGCTGATCGCCACGGAAACCAAGACCCCGATGATCGCCGTGTCGCCGGTGGCGCTGCCGCCCGAGAAGCTCGAATGGATCTTCATCGTGCCGCAGCCGGTCCCATTGATGATGGGGGCCGTGGTCGACGACATGAAAAAAAGGAAGATCAAGACCGTCGGCTATATCGGCTTTTCCGATTCCTGGGGCGATCTGGTGTTGTCGGCGCTGAAGCAGAATGCCGAGCCCGCCGGCATCAAGATCGTCGACGAGGAGCGCTACGCCCGCGCCGATACCAGCGTCACCGGCCAGATCATCAAGATCCTCGCCGCCAATCCCGACGCGGTGGTGGTCGGTGGCTCGGGCACCGGCGGCGCGCTGCCGCAGATCGCCCTGCGCGAAAAGGGCTACAAGGGGCCGATGTACCACAACCATGGTGCCGTCAACCGCGAGTTCATCAAGGTTGGTGGCGCCGCCGTGGATGGCGCCATCGCGCCGACCGGACCGCTGATCGTCGCCGAGGAACTGCCCGACAGTCATCCGGTCAAGGCCGTGGCGATCGAATTTGACCACCGCTACGAAGCGGAATTCGGTGCGGGCAGCCGCAACGCCTTCGCCGGATACAGCTACGACGCTTTCCTCCTGCTCAACGCCGCCATACCGACGGCACTGAAGAAAGCCAAGCCTGGCACGCCGGAGTTCCGGCAAGCGCTACGCGACGCTCTGGAGATGGGAAACAGCATTGTCGGGACGCATGGCGTCTACACGCAGACGGCCAAGGACCATTACGGCCTCGACCAGCGTGCCGTCGTCTTGAGCGACGTGCAAAAGGGCGAGTGGCATCTGCTGAACTAGCGCACCGACACATTCAGATGTGTCGGTGCGCTAGGTCTATCGTAGCCCTCGCCGGGCGGGGCCTCCGGCCCCTTGGCCGCGCCCTC
>CAIOJO010000122.1 GCA_903858635.1 uncultured Telmatospirillum sp.
CGTTGCATCTGCATTTCCATCTCCATTATCCGCTTCACACCCACACATTACGCCCGCCACCTGTGGGTGTCAAGCGGATAATGCGGCCCATCCGAGAGATTCAATATCTAGTAGGTGTGGGTAAAAGGCGGATAGGCAAGAAATCAACGACAGCCTGGGCCATTCCGCCGGCGATACGCTGCTGATCCAGGTGGCAGAGCGGCTCAACAGCACGGTGCGCAAGGTGGATACGGTGGCCCGCCTGGCCGGCGACGAGTTCACCCTGATCCTCACCGACATCAACGACTTCCGCGACGCGGCCACCGTGGCCAAGAAGATCCTGCGCCGTTTTTCCGAACCCTTCGACCTGGACGGACGGCCCCGCAAGGTCACCATCAGCATCGGCATCAGCCTTTATCCCACCGATGGCCAGGATGTGCCCAGCTTGCTGCAGCAGGCCGACGAGGCGATGTACACCGCCAAGAAACAGGGTCGGGATTCGTTCCGCTTCGCCTCGGCCGACCTGTCGCAGCAGGCCTTCGAGCGCGAGGCCCTGGAGTCCGCCTTGCGCCAGGCCGTGGTGGATGGTGGTCTCGAGGTGCATTACCAGCCGATCATCGAGGTCGCCAGCGGCCGCATCACCGGCGCCGAGGCCCTGCTGCGCTGGCGCCATCCAGAGATCGGCCTGATGGTCCCCGGCCAGTTCCTGCCGCTTGCCCAGCATAGTGGGCTGATGCCGGCAATCAGCCAGTGGGTGCTGAAATCCGCCTTCGACCAGGGCGCCGCCTGGCGCGCCGCCGGCCATGGCGATCTCCGCCTATGCATCAACGTCAGCGCCAGCGAGCTCAAGGATCCCAATTTTCACGGATTGGTGGAGCGGCTCCTGCAGGAAACCGGGCTGCCCGGTTCCAGCGTCGACTTCGAGATTCCCGCCTCGGTCGGCTTGGAGGGCAAGGAACCGGTCATCCGGGCGATGGAGGAACTGCACCGGCTGGGCTGCCGCATCGCGCTCGACGATTTCGGCACCGGCCGCCCCGATTTCGCCAGCTTCCGGCAGCTGCCGGTCAATGTTCTGAAGGTGTCGCCGGAGTACATCCGCGACGTCGCCAGCGGCGGCCAGGAAGCCAAGCTGGTACGGGCCGCCACCGAGATCGCCCATTCGCTGCACATCGAGGTGGTGGCCAAGGCGGTGGAGACCACCGACCAATACGACTTCCTGCGGCAGAACCAATGCGATCGGGCGCAGGGCTTCTTCTTCAGCCGCCCGTTGCCCCCCGGCGAATTCCTGAAGCTGATGGCCGGACCGGCCCTTTCTGTGAACTAAGCGCGCGAAGGAGCGGGCTTCGCTTTGGCGGCCCGGTTGGCTGCCTCGCGCGCCTTGTCCGGCTCGCCGAGGACCTCATAGGCACGGCTCAGGCGAAGCCAGCCGTCGCGATCGTCGGGCGACTGCTCGAGGCGAGCAGCCAGGCCGGCAACCATCGAGCGGATCGTCTGCTCGCGTTCTTCCGGCGACTGCGCCATCACCGCGGCCGCCGCTTCGCCGCTCGGCATCCCCGGCAACGCCGCGGCCGGCGGGCCGTCATTGGTGGCCGCCGCATGTGGATTGGGGCCCTTGGCGCTCGCCACGCCGGCCGGAACCGGCGGCACCGGATCGATCGAGGCGGGGTCGAAGCCGCCGAGCTTGGCGTATTGCTCGATATGTTCCTTCAGCATACCCAGCCAAGGAGCGCCTTGCGGGCTGCCCTTTTCCAGATCACGCCAGATCGACACCGCCTCGGCGAACTTGCCGATCTGCGCCTTGGCCAGGCCCAGATAGAAGCGGGCGCGCGGATCGTCCTTGTCGAGAGTCAGAGCCTGCTGGAAGGTCTGCCGCGCCTCCGGCACCACCGAACCGTCATTGCCCAGCACCATCGCTTCGGCCATCGACGAGAGCATTTCCGAATCCACCGCTCCCAGCGCGATCGCCTGGCGGAACGCCTCGACTGCCTCGGGATACCGATGCAGCGCCGTATAAGTCTCGGCCAGAGTGGCGTAGCCGTCGGGCTCCGGCTTGTTCTTCAGATCGTTGGCCAGGCGTTCGGCCATCGAGGTCATCTTGAATTCGGGATCCGCTTGGCGATCGGCGAAGGGCTGGCCCTGCAAATTCGGCGAGCCGATACGGCCGTAAAGGGTGACGGCACCGACCGGGAGCCCGAGCACGATGACCACCGCGGCCACTTGGCGCAGACGGCGCCCCCGTGCCTCGCGATAGTCGCCCACCGCCGGCACCACCAACTCGGCGTCCTCGGCCGCCAGCATCCGCCGGTGAATTTCGGTCCGTGCGGCGGCGGCCTGGTCGGCCGTCAACAGGCCACGTTCCACGTCCTTGTCGACTTCCGCCAATTGGTCCCGGTAGACCACGATGTCGTAGTCGACGCGAGGCGGCGCAGCCGCCGGCTTGCGCAGCAGAGGCACCACCAAGATGGCGAGCACGCCCAGGGTCAAGGCGGCAAAAATCATCCACAGCGTCATGTCGGGCATGCTCACTTATCTTCGCTTTTCAAAAGCGCCGCCAGACGACGGCTCTCACCTTCGTTCAATGGCGCCGCCTGGGCGTCGGCAACGGTCCCGAGGGCCCGCCGTCGCGCATAGGACAGCGCCAACCACACCGCCACCAACAGCAGCAGCAACGGCCCAACCCACAGGACCACCGTGCTCGCCTTGAACGGCGGATCGAGCAACACATAGTCGCCGTAGCGGTCGACCAGATATTGCTTGGCTTGCGCATCGCTGTCGCCGGCCACCAGGCGTTTGCGCAGCAGAATGCGCAGGTCCTTGGCCAGGTCGGCATCGGAATCGTCGATCGACTGGTTTTGGCAGACCAGGCAGCGCAGATCCTTGCTGAGCTCGCGGGCGCGCGCCTCGAGCTTGGGGTCCTGCAGCATTTCGTTCGGCTGAACGGCAACAGCCGTTCCCTGCAGGACCAGCAGGAATGCCAGGACGGCGAGGCCGCGCACGGGGGCCTTGATCCACATCATTTATTGAGCTCCGCCAACAGCGGCACGAGCTTGCCGCTGATGTCCTCCGGCGTGAATGGGCCGACCTGCTTGTAGCGGATGCGGCCGTGCTTATCGATCAGGTAGCTCTCCGGGACGCCGTAGACCCCGAAATCGATGCCGGTATGGCCATCGCTGTCCTGGGCCAAGGCCTGATAAGGATCGCCCAATTGGGCCAGCCAGGCCCGCGCCGCTTCCGGCTTGTCCTTGTAGACGATACCGACGAGGTTCACCCGCTCGGCCAATTGGCTGAGCAGAGGATGCTCGACCCGACAGGGCACGCACCACGAGGCGAAGAAATTGACCAGGGTGACCCGCCCTTGCAGATCGCCGGTCTTCAGCCCGGGCTTGTTGAGCAGCAGCGGCGGCAGTTCGAAGTCCGGGGCCGGCTTGTCGATCATCACCGAGGGAATCATATTCGGCATGTCGCCCTGGCCCATCAGGACCAGACGCCAGATGAAGAAGCCGACCAGCACGAAGAAGACCAGGACCGGCAGCAGCAGGGGCCAACGACGCATCATCGTTCAGGCCCGTGCCGCAGCGGCAGCGGCGCGGCTGGTCCGCAATGGCGCCCCAACCCGATAGCGCCGGTCGGTCAGCGAAACCACGCCGCCCAGCACCATGATCACCGCCCCGATGAAGATCCACGGCACCAGCGGATTGTAATAGATGCGAGTGACGTAGCCGTCGCGGCCATCGGCATCGCCGATCACGGCGTACAGGTCACCGAGGAAATTGGTGTGAATCGCGGCGTCGGTGGTGGGCCGCGGCGGCTGCGTATACATCCGCTTTTCCGGTTTCAACACGGCCACCAGCTGGCCGTCCTTCTTGGCGATGAAGGTGGCCCGCAGGGCGGTGTAATTGGGGCCGGGAATGTTGTCTTCGGTGCCCTGCAAGGTCAACTCGTAACCGGCCACGGTGACCGTCTCGCCGGGATGCATCACCTGAATATGCTCGGTCTTCCAGGCGCATGAGCCGGTGATGCCGGCGATCACCACGGCCAAGCCGGCATGGGTAATCGTCATGCCATAGACGGAACGCGGCATATGGGCCAGGCGCGACAGGGTCTCGCCCAGCGAGCAACGGCCCAGCCGGATCCGCTCGGCGAACTCGTACAGCGTGGCGACGAACAGCCAGGCCGCCAGCCCAAGCCCGCCGGCAGCCCACAGCGGGCCCGCGGTGCCACCGGCCACCAGCCAGGTGATCCCCGCCACGACAATGGCCGCGGCGAAGGCGAATTTGAGGCGGCCCAGTGCACCGGCCAGATCGCCGCGCTTCCACGACAGCAGCGGCCCGATCCCCATGGTCACCACCATCGGCACCATCAGGGGCAGGAACACCGCGTTGAAGAAGGGCGGGCCGACCGACACCTTGCCCAGGTTGAGGGCATCGGCGAACAGCGGATAGAGGGTACCCAGCAGCACGGTACCGGCGCCGGTGCTCATGAGGACGTTGTTGAGCAGCAGGCTGCCCTCGCGGGACATCGGCGCGAACAGCCCGCCGCCTTTCAGACCCGGAGCGCGAATGGCGAACAGGGTCAGCGACCCGCCGGTGACCAGCACCAAGAGACAGAGCACGAAAACGCCGCGGGCCGGATCGGAGGCAAAGCTGTGGACCGAGGTCAGAACCCCGGACCGAACCAGGAACGTGCCCAGCAGCGACAGCGAAAAGGCGATGATCGCCAAGAGGATGGTCCAGGCCTTCAAGGTGTCCCGCTTTTCCACCACGATCGACGAATGCAGCAGCGCGGTTCCCGCCAACCACGGCATGAACGAAGCGTTTTCTACCGGATCCCAGTACCACCAACCGCCCCAGCCCAGGGTGTAATAGGCCCACCACGAACCCATGGCGATGCCCAGGGTGAGGAAGCACCAGGCGACCAGGCTCCACGGGCGCACCCAGCGGGCCCAGGCGGCGTCGACCCGACCCTCGATCAAGGCGGCGATGGCGAAGGAGAAGGCCATCGAGAATCCGACATAGCCCAGATAGAGGAAGGGCGGATGGAAGGCCAACCCGGGATCCTGCAACAGCGGATTGAGGCCGTTGCCGTTCATCGGCGCCGGGCTCAGCCGGGCGAACGGATTGGAGGTCAGCAGGATGAACAGGATGAAGCCGATGGCGATCATCGCCTGGATAGCCAGGGCCCGCGCCCGCAATCCCGGCGGCAGGTTGCGGCCGGCCGCCGCCACCGCCATGCCGTAGATGCTGAGGATGAACACCCACAAGAGCATCGACCCCTCATGGTTGCCCCAGACCCCGGACACCTTGTAGAGCATCGGCTTGTCGGTGTGCGAATTCTCGGCGACGTTGAGCACCGAGAAGTCGCTAGTCACGTAGCAATAGGTCAAGGCGGCGAAGGCGATGGCGACCAGGCCGAACTGGGCGAAAGCGGCCGGTCTGGCCACCTCCATCCA
>CAIOJO010000123.1 GCA_903858635.1 uncultured Telmatospirillum sp.
CCGTCGTGACCATCGACGCGATGGGGTGCCAGCGCGAGATCGCCAAGAAGGTCATCGACAAGAAGGCGGATTACGTTCTCGCGCTCAAGGGCAATCAGGGCAGTCTGCGCGACGATGTCGAACTGTTCGTGGCCGAGCAGAGCTGCGTCACTTGGTCGGTCTCGGGGTGTCGCTTGGTCGAATTGCTGAAGCGCTGGAACAAGCCGGCGTCAAAGGTGGCAAAACGGGAAAGCCTGTTGCCGGTCGTTTGATCGGTCGGATGTTGCGTGCGGCGCCGGTGGCGCCACCGGTTCAACCACCACCCGACCCATCCGCCGCTCCGCCTTCCATCAAACCGCGGCCTGCAGCGGCCCCAACACTTGAGGAACAATCCCGTCCGTTATTGGCGTCGACATCCCGGCGCGGACGGGGCTTGGAGTCTCTGGCGGGGCGGAAGCCAAAACAATAGTCCGATAGAAGGCATTCTCAGGGCTTTTCCCCGCTATCCAGCCGGCGTCTTCGCCGGCCGTCAGCACCCGGAGGGGCCAGGCGAGAAGCACCGGTAAGGTGTGCGCTCGCGAGCCTAGCCCCGGAGTGGTGTGGATTGTGGGGGAAAGACGGGACTTGGCCACCGGTGGAAAGCGAGGCTTGCGTCAAAGCTTATGCACAACGACACCACTTTCTGCGAGGATTTCGCAGTCAACTGAATAAAATCTTGTTCCGCCATGGCGATTAAAATGGTTGCCGACTATAGATTTATTCTTGTTCTTTTCTATAAACAAAAGAAGGTCTTTTGTGTCGACCACGATCGACCAATGACATTGACTGTCAGTTATAAATGACTGAACAGAGAAGTGTGGAAAAAAGTCATGGTCGCCCGGATTTTTGATTGCGTAAAGCTTCTTGGCGTATTCGCAGTCGGTCTTTTCGTCGTTTCCATCATAGTAGGTGTGACGCACCGTGAAGGAAGGGCCATAATTCGTTGACACGACACGGCTTGCGATCCCTTGAATGCCATTGCTGTGGAAGCGGAAAGCATCGATGCCGGCCCTGTCAAATGCACGCAAAATATCGGAATCCATTTGTTCAACTGACTTGATCGTCCCCCCGAAGCGCAATTCAAAGCGAGGAGCAACATGCCGTAGAAAATCTTCGGCGCTTTTTTTTGCGATCTTAAGATTTATCACCGCCGCCACTCACAACCGTTTATCGGATCATTCCGCCGAAGCGGTGAAATACACATACTCATCCTGTCAACACCGTCGTCCGTTCAGATGAACATTGCACGGTCATACTGGGCTTGTCGCGTCATGGCGACATGTACCTTGCCTCGATACCATTCTCTATTTTGATATTCGAAACCTGCCGCGATCACTGCGACCATCCCAAGAAAGCCCAGCCGCAGCCTGGGGCTGGTCAGGAACGGAAAGAGCCCGGAGTGAAATGTCTCCCATCCGACCAGCAGTAATGCACCACAGATTAGCGAAAATCCGATCCGGCGCAGCCAGTAGGCTCTGTGATAGATTGGCATACTGAACACTCCGACCCAATCGCCATAGCGTTCCTCCCGGCTCGACCAGATGAAGAACGCCACGGCCGCGATGACCATCCAGAACCAAATCGGCATTGTTAAAAATTCGGTCGCCATCCGTGAATCTCCCCCAGGTCCGCCTCTTTATCCCTTAGAGCTTGCCGGGCTCGGTGTTCGTCGTGTCCACAAATTTACCGTCCAGTGGAGCGTTTTACCGCGTCGCTGATTTCTTCCGGTGAAAAGCGACTGATGGCCATGTGAATAAGCACGGTGGCCACCTGTGCCTCAGACGGCTTGTACTGGCCAACTTCCGATTTCCGAGAAAGCAGCCTGATCTTCGGCACATCGTCTTGCAAAACGCCCACCCGCCATTTCTCTTGAGCGTCGCCCAAAGATGGGCGGCCGCCAGTTGACCGCAGCCGTTTCTCGATCTCACCACGGAGTTGCAACAGCGTGAACGGATTAGAATCGGCACCGAGGCTTCCGAGCGGCCTTGCATCGAACGCTGACGCAAAAGCCTGGGCCGTCATAGCCGCCGCCGGTCGAGGTGCAATGATCTTCCGTGATCCCTGAGCCTTCTTTGCGACAACCTTCATTTTTGCCTCCTCAGTCAAAATTTTCGACTGTGAAAAACGTTCCGCCGTACTCTAGCGCGACGGCGCCTTGATTGGTGTTTCGCCCCAGCCTCCGCACGAATGCCACCAGTTCCTCGACCTTCTCGATCAGAATGTCTGGCTCAATATAGCAATAGACGACAATCGGTTCTTCTATGACCAAGAGCTTGGTTTCTGGGTTCCGCCATGCCCCTGTAACGGGCGGCATGGCCGTAGCGCCCCCGCCAACGTCCGATAGAAGATTTATCGCTTCATCAACCCACGGCCCTTGATTTACCGGCTGGCCGTCCTTGTCCTTATTCGGGATATAAATCGCAATTCGCTCACCACGGGCGATTCCGCCAAACGCTGCGACAATGTCGAAATCATTATCCATCATCGCTACATGATGGACTTTCGCGGCAGAAAGTCAAATTCTTCCCGCTTGCCTACACCTTCATTCTGCACCTCAAGCCACCGCCATACGGTGCGGCACGCCAGTGCGTCCGCAAGGGCGCGATGGGCGCCAGCCCCCTGCCAATCGTGCCCGACATGGGCGGCGGCAGTCGATAACTTTTGCCGCTTCCACCCGTCCTGCTCGGCCGACCACACGCGGCACGGCCACTCGTCCGAAAATCGCCGCATACAACAACGGGTCGCCGCGGCTGTCTGTTCGATGCCAGGGAAAAAAGCCGTGTCGAATGGAGCATTATAAATGACCAATTCGACGCCTCGCACCAGCTTGAGGACCTGTTGCCGAACTTCCGCTACGGGGGGCGCGCCAGATACCATCGAATCGGTGATGCCGTGGATCGCCGCCACCTCTGGCGGTATCTGGCTGCCTGGATCGACCAGGGTATTTAGGATCACGTCGCCATCATCGTTGACGATGGCCACCTCGACCAAATCTGCACCGCTACTTGGGGAAAGGCCAGTGGTCTCGGTATCGAGGAAGAGGGTCATTTTCAAGCCCCTTCCCATGGCATGGCAAGGGGCAACGCCCGGCGCAAAAATTGGCTCTGGATCATCACTTGACCGTAATTCGGCACGGCAACCACCCACGCGCCGCCACTTCGTGTCCTGACCTGAAGTTGCACCCGCGCGCCAGGCGTGATCACCTGCCGCATCTGCTGTCCGGTGCGAGCATCGAACAGGACAGCGCCGACCGACACGGTTGCCCAGTCATTGACGGCTGGCGGATTGGCTAGATAAAGCGCGGCAACCACGCCAAGTCCGGCGGCGAAGGACGTTGCCCCGGCGGCTGTCGTGGCAAAGAGTTTCCGGCCACGTGCTTGCCGGCGGCAGACTGCAATCGCACGTTCCGCCGCTTCGTACCCTGCCAACTCCCTCATCGCCACCGACCGCGCCAATTTCCGGCGCTTCGCCCATTCTTCCGTGTCGACGTCCTTGGTCCAGCCCTTTATCCAAGCTGCAGGCACAACAGCTGGACGTCGAGTTGTCCAGTTGTCGTAAGGCCAAGTCAGCATGCACAAATCCGTGCCCTTGCGCAGAGCCATGACCACGCCGCGCGACGTTGGACCGAGGGTCTCGAAAAAATTAGCCTCGACTAGCAATTTGGGATTCTGTGGCCGCCAGCGGATTTTGATGCGGCCGGTCTTGGGGTTAGTAGTCTCGTCTTTTTCCGACCAAATGACCTTTCCCACCATCTCAGCTGCCCGCCCCGCGCCGACATCAGATTTACCGACATTTCCGAGTTGACCGAAAATTACGGTTCCGCAGTTGCCGAGCACGGCGTCAGTTACTTCTTCACCCCACCGCTTCGTGAGCTGCTCTATGTTCTGCACGCCCGCGAGCAGGCAAATGCCTTTGCTGCGGCCGACGTCGAGCAACTCGGCTAAACCGTCGCCTTCACGAGCTATGCGTGGTAGTTCGTCCAACACAAAAAACAGGCGCCGGGTGGCGCTCTCGCCATACATCGGCGAATGGGTGGTAATTGAGTTCAGGAAGCGCAAGGCGGCGGAAATCCAAGCGGTGCCCATGCTGGCGAATTCGCCCGACCACTGTACGATTAAGGTCCGGGCTTGACCTTCTTTCCGCGCCAACGCCCACTGCCGCAGCGAGATCCGCCGCGACACGGGAACGGCGCCCCAGGCAGCAGCCAACGGCGATACAAGCTCACGCATAGCCGACAACACATTGACTATGAAAGACAAAGAGGTTTTCGTGTAATTGCCATTTTCGTCGGTCGCCGTGTAGTACATGGCCTCCGGGTAGTGTTTTTCGAGATATTGCTCCATTTCCTGGCCGTCGATTGCGAGTTGTTCGGCCAAGTCGCGCCACGTCCAGCCTGTGCAGCAAGATCGGCGGCGGGGTGACCAGCAGCGCCTGAAGAACTGCCGTCGCCACGGCTTCGGGCTGGCGGTGGGAGCGGCGAAGGGCCGCCTCCAACGTCTGCCGGGCAACGGCGATCCGGTCGCGGAAAGCAGCTTGGAAATCTCGTAGCGTCTCCCGCTCGCGCTCCCGTCTCTCGGCCGCCGCCTTGATCGGGTCGATTTTTGCTCGCTTAGGCTTTTTTCCTGGACCACCCAACGACTCCCGCACGAGATCGGCGTCGGCACGCGACAAGTTCTTGACGCGAGGATCCTCCGGATTGCCCATCGCCTCACGGCGAGGTTCGATCTCCAAGCAAAGCAGGGCTTCTCGGTCGCGCTCGCTGATTTTTTCTTCGGCGACGTCACCCTGCTTGATCGCCGCGTCGACAACCGCCCGCCAGTCCATTATTCCCTTGGCTGGCGGACGCGGTTTGCCGGCATCGAGAAGAGCGCGGCGTCGGTCATCGAGAGCCTCGGGAGCGAGTGACCGAACATCCCGGGCCGCCTGACCAAGCATCGAAAAAAAATCAGCGTGGTCGGTCATGCTGACGCTCGATCGGCAGGCAGCAGACCGGCTTCCTGGAATCCATCGACAACCGCCTTGTGCCACTTCGCCAACGCTTTTCGTCCGCGAATCGTTTCCAACTCGGGCGTTCCAAGCCTGTTGGCCAAATCTTCGGCGGACATGGCCGCTGCAGCGAGCGGTGTGATTCTGTGGCGCTCGACATCCCTCCAGATCTCGCTTCCGCACTTCGGCACGACAACCAAGGTCAGTTCCCCGGCGTCGACCAGGTCGGCGAAGGCGGTCATTTCGGCACTGTCGGCGTAGGAGTCGAAATCTCCCACAGCCGCGTTCAGTGCGACGAAGAGGCGGCGGGAACCGGGCGGCAAGGCTTCGCGGAGGCGGTTGACGATGGACAGAGCGTCGCCGACTGCGTCAGGGTGCGCCGTCGTGACGATCACCAAGTCGAGTGAAATGTCGGCCTTCGCCAGCCGTGAACCGATATCGCTTTCATCGAGCCAATAAACCAGCGACTCGGCAACATTCGCGCCAAAATCCGCTAGCGTATTGCCAGACCGTGCCAGCTCGAACAGTCCGTCCCAGTGGGCCACGGCCAACGACGGCTTTGCCATCAACTGGTCTGGCGCGACTCCGATATCGATCCGTTCGGCTGTCGGGAAAAACGCGGAAAGAGAAGATTTCGCTTTTCGGTCCGGCTGTGTATCGGCATCGATGATGCGATGGCCGGCACCGCTGGCGATGAGATGGTCGACAAACGCGGCGGCTACAGTCGTTTTCCCGGTGCCGCCTTTTTCGTTCAAAATCCAAATTGATGTAAACATTTTTTTGACACTCCTGTGGGTGACTGGGGACTAAAGGGGGGATTCAAAAATGGATTCAGGATTCCGGAGATTTCCCGCAGCCATTTCAGTGCCCTGTCGCATTTAAGGACAGGTCCTGGGGGCGTAACGACAGGTCCTGGGGGAATTATCGACAGGTCCTGGGGGAATCCCGCAACGACGGAGCGCAACGATGCACATTGACGTGAAAACAATGCGTTACCGGTGGTTAAGGACAGGTCCTGGGGGAAGTCAGAACGGAAGGGCATCGTTAAGCTCCTGCCTCAGTTCGTCTGCCGCCGCCGTTTCCAGCGCCTCCTTTAGCCTGGCCACCTGCTGCGCTTGGCGCGCGGCCTCAGTTAATCGCTGATTTTTGAGATATTTTCGCCGCTCTGCCCTTTTCGCTGGAGCGGCACCGTCGGCCTGGCGAACCGCGTGCTCAACCCCCGTGAAATAAATTTCAACGTGCGTGACACGCCGGCCGCGCCGCGGCGTCGGCTGGTAGCTCATCGTTATGTCGGCGATGGCGGCCAATTCTTGACGCGCCGGCAAGAGGACCAATCTGTCCAACTTAGTCCAGGTTGAGTAGCTGTCGTCATGGACGCCGAGAACACGACGAAGCTCATCTACTCGCGCCCGCCAGCGCGGCTCGCGGCGGCAGATCAGCAAGCAACCGATCAGATAAAGGGTGACGCTGTATTTGGATTCGAGGGCCAGCAGTCGCTCCCTCCCGAGACGAGCAAAGACCTCTGATTCGGCAAAGACCTTCCGAATTTCAGCACTCCACCGCCATTCCACCCACGCGTCGCCTCTGTCATCGATCTCTTCTTTGAGACGCTCAAAGAGCGACACGTAATTCCGCGCCGGCCGGTTCCTCGTCGAGAGAGCCGGCACAATATAAACGATGCCCTTGATCTCTGAGAGTAGCGCCGGCAAGCGTTCGTCGCCCTTATGTCCACCGCTCAGCTCGGCCTTGGTAATCCGATGAGTCATTTGCGCCCAGGCATCGCCGGCAGACGCCATGATCAGTAGAGCGATCGTCCGCCGCGCTGCAAGACTCGGGGATTGGTCTGGATGATGTTCGAGATGTTCGACGAGTTCGCGCGGCACAATGATCTCGCCGAGGTCCGACTTGGCGGCCTCGTGAGCCGTCCGCATGGTCAGCCCAAGCGGTCGTTCCAACGCCGCACGTTGTTCTTTGATCGGCTCAAAAAGAGCCAGTTGCTCTGCAGGTTGGTCCGCAGATCCGAGGGCAGGTTTGGCCTCAGAGAGCAGTCGGCGCATCGCGATTATCGATTCGCGAGTGTAGAGAGATAATCACGAGGATGTGTCGTAATTATTCGTGCCGCACCGTCCTTGACGGATTCAATAACGCCTTGCTGAATTAACTCAAAGACTCTGGCTCTACTAATGCCAACGGCTGGACCCCATTCGCTTACGCGCCAGCCGAATTTTTCCACATCTCTCTTGCATTCTGTACTCATGTAGGTCGCTCCAGACTGCTGCGACCTCCTATAGACTACTTCCCGCTTAGACAGAGTAGGAGGGAAAGATCATGGCATTCCGCGCCACTTTTCGCCCCTTGACATGGCTTCGGTGCTCAACCGAAGTCAGAAAAATGGCGGGTGATCAATCCACATGCATCCATACCAATCCATGCCCGAACTGGACACAAACTGGATACTGGATGCGGGGATAAACCCCTAAGTCATTGATTTAATTGGCGTCCCCAAGGGGATTCGAACCCCTGTTACCGCCGTGAGAGGGCGGTGTCCTAGGCCTCTAGACGATGGGGACTAATGAGGCGAAGAGGCGCCTATGTACCGCCCGACGGGGTGGGGATCAAGCCTTTTTTGGCGGGGCTAGGCTGGATCGGCCACCAGGGTCACGGCGGTGAAGTCCGCATCGGCGGCGGCCGGGGCCTGCCAGGCGGAAATCGCCTGGGCGCGGCCTTGCGCCAGGCCGATGATCACCCAGATGTGATCGGGTTCGGTGGCCTGCCGGCGATCGCGCGGCGATGGGGCGGCGGGCCCCTCGGGATGGGAATGGTAGTGCCCGAGCAGGCATTCCGCCGGGACCTGGCCGGCCGATTGGCGCAATTGGCGCAGCACCCCGAGATGGGTGGCGGGGTCCAGTTCGAAGGCGATGCGGGGCTCGGCATGCCGATTGTTGGCCGCCACCAGGCGGGTTGCCACATAAGAGGGGGGGCCTGCCCCGGCCGCCTGCGGAACCGGCCGGCCGATGACCAGCCCGCAGCATTCCTCGGGATAGGCCGCTTCGGCGGCGGCCCGCAGCTGGTCCAGCAGCGGCTGGCCGAGGGACAGGACGGGCCCCGCGGGCGAAGCCACGGCGCCGGCCTCAGCGATGCGCCGGAATCAGTTGGATGGTCCCGCCGACCTGCCCGTTGCGCGGGTCGAGCACGACCAGCCGATCACCGTCATCCCCGGTGAAGCGCAAGACCACCCGGTCGCCGGCGCTCAGCACCTGCTCGAGCCGGCTGCCGGTTGGAATGGGTAGCTCGCTGGCGTAGAAGGGAGCGACGGGGCTGGCCGCCCCGGATGGCCCGGCCGGCACCGTTTGCACCGACTCGGCCGGCGCCTTGAGATGGTTGTTGCGATACAGCCCGTAACCGACCAGGGCGAGACCGAGGACGATCACCACGCCCATTCCGGCGACTAATACCTTGAGCGCCTTCATGCCTTGCGTCAGCCTGCCCCTTTTGTAACCCCAGCCGGGAAAATCCGATGACGAACGCCAACCGATGACGGATACCACCCCTGACGCCGTCGCCGAAGCCGAAACTGTACATACGCTTTCGGTAGAGGCCCCACAAGCCGGCAATCGCCTCGACAAGTGGCTGGCCGAGGCTTTGCCCGCCCAGTCGCGGTCACGGCTCAAGGCGCTGATCGAAGCCGGGCTGGTGACGGCACCGGATGGCCCGGCAACCGACCCGAACCGCAAGGTACGGCCGGGAGAATCCTATGTCGTAACCATCCCGGAAGCCGAACCGGCGGAACCCAAAGCCGAGGCCATCGCGTTGACCATCCTGTACGAGGATGACCATCTGGTGGTGATCGACAAGCCGGCCGGCATGGTGATCCATCCGGCGCCGGGAAATGCAACCTCTACTTTAGTGAACGCCCTCTTACACCATTGCGTCGGCTCCTTGAGCGGAATAGGGGGAGTCAAGCGCCCCGGAATCGTGCACCGTCTGGATAAAGATACCAGCGGAGCGCTGGTCGCCGCAAAAACCGACCTGGCGCATCGGGGATTGGCCGAACAATTCGCCAAACACAGCATCATACGGGCCTATCGGGCCGTCTGTTGGGGGGTACCTGTGCCAAGAGAGGGCGAGATCAGCGGCAATCTGGGGCGCAGCCCAGCCGACCGCAAGAAGATGGCGGTGGTCAAACACGGTGGCAGGCATGCCCTGACCCGTTACCGGGTGGAGCAGGCCTACGGTACGGTGGCGGCCCTTGTCCAGTGCCGGTTGGCCACCGGCCGCACCCACCAGATCAGGGTCCATATGGCGTCGATCGGCCATCCGCTCATCGGCGACCCGCTTTATGGCCGGGGACCGCATATGACGAAGGGCCTGAGCCCCGAACTGAAGGCGGTATTGGCCGGTTTTCCGAGGCAGGCGTTACACGCATATAAACTGGGGTTTATACACCCGGTTACCCACCAACGTTTAAGCTTCAGAAGCCCGATACCTACTGATTTCAATGCTTTGACTAATTCGTTAGAGGCTATTTAAAAAAAACTATACTCGACCGTCTAACTACGATATTGTGTTTTTCGTTGAGAGGTTGGCGTCCCGCAAGGGTGCCTCGAAGGGTGCTTCGGACAGCTTCAAGACGGCGCTCAGAGGCGACCAGAGGAAGGAGAAAAACATGTCGGTCTTGTCGGCTGGTGTGAGCATCGCTCCCGAAGGAAACCTATCGCGCTATCTGCAGGAAATTCGCAAATTCCCCATGCTCGGCCCGCAGGAAGAATACATGCTGGCCAAGCGCTATCGTGACTCCGAGGAGGTCGAGGCGGCGCATCGGCTGGTCACCAGCCATCTGCGTCTGGTGGCCAAGATCGCCATGGGCTACCGCGGTTACGGACTGCCGCTGGGCGAGCTGATCAGCGAAGGCAATGTCGGCATGATGCAGGCGGTCCGCCGCTTCGATCCCGACCGCGGGTTCCGCCTGGCGACCTATGCCATGTG
Organism: uncultured Telmatospirillum sp.; assembly: GCA_903858635.1. Lineage (GTDB taxonomy): Bacteria > Pseudomonadota > Alphaproteobacteria > Rhodospirillales > Magnetospirillaceae > DUZF01. The sequence continues at coordinate 9,991 of CAIOJO010000123.1, forward strand.
GTGGATCCGCGCCGCCATCCAGGAATACATCCTGCATTCCTGGTCGTTGGTAAAGATGGGCACGACCGCCGCGCAGAAGAAGCTGTTCTTCAATCTGCGCAAGCTGAAGGGCCAGATGCAGGCCATCGACGACGGCGACCTGTCGCCCGAGAATGTGCGCAAGATCGCCGAGGAGTTGGAAGTTTCCGAAGCCGACGTGGTCAGCATGAACCGCCGCCTGGCCAGCCCCGACCATTCGCTGAACGCGCCGGTCCGGCTCGATGGCGAAGGGGAATGGCAGGACTGGCTGGTCGACGACCGCGACGACCAGGAGACCGAACTGGCCGAGCGCGAGGAGCTGGGCAACCGGCGCCATATGCTGGCCCATGCCCTGACCGGCCTCAACGAACGGGAACGGCACATCCTTACCCAGCGCCGGCTGATGGAAAACCCGGTGACCCTCGAGGACCTGAGCCAGCAGTACGGCATCTCGCGCGAGCGGGTACGCCAGATCGAGGTGCGGGCCTTCGAGAAGCTGCAGAAGTCGATGAAGAACGCCCTCATCGAGCAGCACGCCCAGGTCTAATCCAGATCCGGCTCGTCCTTGGCCGCCACTTCCGGGCCCCATTGTTCGATCAGCTTGCGCTGTTGGCTCGCCAGCTGCAGGGCGTGGCGCTGCGAGTTGGCGGCCAGGATGGTGCTGACCACCGGTGGCGTCGCCAGATAGAGCAGCCAGCCGACGGCGGCCGCGCCGAACGAGGTCAGATAGAGATTGATGGTCATCAGCTGCTGGAACGCATAGTCGAGGGTATGGTGGCCGAACCACAGGGCGAACAGCCACGGCGACAACCCGGCGAAATTGAGCCCGCCGACGCATAGCCAGGCGCAGCGGCGCGGGCCGCGGTCGCCGACCGCTGCCCCCAGGGTCGGCAGCATGCCGCAGAACAGCAACAGCACGGTCGGCAAGGAAAACGGGATCAGGGCGATTCCGGTCAGCATGATCAGCAGGCGATTGGCCGCCGGTGCGGAGCCGCCCCGCCTCGCCGGTGCCGCGGCCCGTCCCGGGCGCGTCTTCGCCATCAGAACACCTTCGAAATGAGCAGCAGGACGACAGTGATGAACGACACCGTCACCGAGATCAGCGCCGCCACCTGCTGGGCGGTTTCCACTGCCTCGTCCTTATTGTTGAGGCGACCGGCCTGGATGTCGAGGATCTCCTTCTGCGCATGCGCCCACTCGGCCCGTGCCTGATCATACCCCATGCGGTCGGCGGTGCGCTCCTCGGGATTGTCGAGCAGCCGGGACAGTTCGACCAGACTCCCCTCGCGGGCCATGCGGGGGATCTCCTTTTCCAGGGAGCGACGGCGGTCGCGATTGTAAAAACTGTCCAGCGCCGGCTGCACCAGCCCACCGGCCCAGGCCGCCAAGCCGTAAAGGCCGCCCTGGCCAAGACGCCACTGGATCACCGCCAGCAGATTGAGCATGCCCATGACGGACCGTTCGGGACTCGGCATGGTCAGATCGGCCATCTGCCGGTCGATGTCGAAATTGGCCCTGGCGCCGATGAAGGCGGCCACGTGACGGTCGACCGGCCAGCCCTTGCCATCTGCCTTCTTGGCGGCGTTGTTCAGAGCCGGCAACAGGTCACGCAGTTCGAGGACATAGTCCTCGGCGGTACCCGGGCTCAAGCAGGGCATCGCGTCGAGCAATTCATAGAGGACCCGTTCGATGCCGTTGCCGATGGTGGCCTTGTCGAGAAACCCCTTCTGTGCGCGGAACAGACTGTCGAGCATGGAATTGTCGGGGCTGTAGGCCTCGCGGGTCTCGAACCAGGCCTTCGGGACTTCCCGCATCAACGCCTCGGCGATCAGGCGGACATCGCCGCCTTCGGCCATCCGCATCCCCAGCAGCCAGCCGAAACCATCGGGCATCGCCGCCAACCCCTTGTAGCGAATCGGCGCGCCGCCATCGAGGATCATGCAGATCTTGGCCACCAGGACGTCGTTGGCCATGCGCTTGTCGACGGCCGAGCCGGCATTGCCGGTGGCCATCGCCACCGCATTGGCCCGTTCCTTGTTGTCGAGGGCGCGGCGCAACCACAGTTCGACCTTCCCGTCGCTGATCGCCGCCGATGCCGTGTCCCAACCGGTCGCCAGGCCGATGGCCAATTCGCGGGCTGAATAATACTCCTTTTCGTTCACCACGAAGGCGCGCCCGGCGCGCTTTTCCATCTTCCCCAGCAACGGCGTCAGGCGGCGTCCGCTCAGCCACAGGTCGAGCGATTCGTTGTTCCAGCGCTCGTGGCTGTCGTCGCACAGGGTGCCGCGCAGCACCTCGACCATGGCCAGCGGCAGCCTTTCGTCGCCCACCAGCACGCCATAGCTGCCTTGGACGATCTTATTGCGGATGATGGTCGCATCGTCCAAATGCGCTACCGGATTGCGGCCAAGCAGCAGGATGGCCAGCGAGGCGCCCACCGCATAGACATCGTCGGCGGGGATCCCATTGCCCCGCCCGGCCGGCTGCGCCAGTGCCGATTCGACCGGTTCCACCAGCACCGGCTGATCCATCGCGGGAGGGGCCGTGGTACAGTCGCCCAGGACCACCCGATCCTTCTCGGCGGTGGCCCAGAACATGTTGGTCGGCCGGATCGCCCGGTGCGTCACCCCATGCGAGCGCAGTTCCTTGAGCGCGGCGATCATCGGATTGACCACCTTCTTCACCGCGTCGGCATCTTCCAGCCGCCTGAACTCGTTGGTCAGGCTGGCCGCGACGCGACCGCCGCCGGGGCGCTGATAGACCACCGCCATCACCCTGCGGCCGGCCGGCGGCCAATCGACCACCCCCCATTCCACCAGCAGCATCATCCCCGGGCATTCGACCCCCTTGAGGGCCCGCATGGCATTGATGCGCGCCGGGAATCCGGGGCGAACGATCAGGGCGAAGTAAGGCTTGCTGGGGTCGCGCCGGTCCTCGACGATATACGCCTGGGCGGTCGGAGTGGCGAATTCGGGAAGCGGCGAGCCCGGCAGGATCGCGAAGCGATCCCGCAAGACGACGGGACTGGCCGCCGCTTTCTGCTCATTCGCCATCCCGTTCCCGTCCTAACCACGCCCCTCGAAACCGACTTTACGCGGCGGCGGAAGCGGACTCAAGCCTGTGCGCCACAAAGGGGTGGTAAGCGGGTGATGCCTAATCTAATTGGCGAAGGGGTCGCGGACGAGGATGGTGTCCTCGCGTTCGGGGCTGGTGGACAGCAGGGCCACCGGCGCCTCGATCAGTTCCTCGATCCGGCGCACATATTTGATCGCCGCGGCGGGCAGTTGCACCCAGGAGCGCGCCCCTTGCGTGCTGTCGGGCCATCCCGGCAGCGATTCGTAGATCGGCTCGACCTTGGCCTGTCGGGCCATCGAGGCCGGCAGATGGTTCAACACCTCGCCGTCGCAGCGGTAACCGGTACAGATCTTCAACTCGTCCAGCCCGTCCAGGACGTCCAGCTTGGTCAGGGCGATGCCATTGATCCCACCGACCTTGATGGCTTGGCGCACCAGCACCGCGTCGAACCAGCCGCAGCGCCGCCGCCGGCCGGTCACGGTGCCGAATTCGCGGCCGCGATCGCCGATCAGATTGCCGATGTCGTCGCACAGCTCGGTGGGGAATGGCCCCGAGCCGACGCGGGTGGTGTAGGCCTTGCAGATGCCGAGCACGTAGCCCACCTGCCCCGGCCCGACGCCGGAACCGCAAGCGGCCTGCCCCGATACCGTGTTGGACGAGGTGACGAAGGGATAGGTGCCGTGGTCGACGTCCAGCATGGCCCCCTGCGCACCCTCGTACAGGATGCGGCGGCCGGCGCGGCGCGCCTCGTCCAGGCGCTGCCAGACCACATCGGCATAGGGCAGCACGCGCGGCGCCACCTCTTGCAATTGCCGCAACAGGTCGCTGCCTTCCACCTCGGCCATGCCGAGACCCCGCAACAGGGCATTGTGATGGGCCAGCAGGCGTTCGATCTTCATCTCGAGAACGGCGTCATCGGCCAGGTCGCAGACGCGGATGGCGCGGCGCGCCACCTTGTCCTCGTAGGCCGGACCGATCCCGCGCCCGGTGGTACCGATCTTGGCGGCGCCGCTGGCCTCCTCGCGGGCCCGGTCGATATGGCCGTGCAGCGGCAGAATCAGCGATGCGTTTTCGGCCAGCCTGAGCAGCTTCGGGGTAATCGTCACGCCTTGCTCGCCGATGCGGGCGATCTCGGCCAACAGCGCCCAAGGGTCGACCACCACGCCGTTGCCGATGATCGACAGCTTGCCACGCACCACACCCGAAGGCAGCAGGGACAGCTTATAGGTGACACCGTCGACCACCAGGGTATGACCGGCGTTGTGGCCGCCCTGGAAGCGCACGATGACATCGGCCCGTTCGCTCAGCCAGTCGACGACCTTGCCCTTGCCCTCGTCACCCCATTGCGCCCCGACAACCGCAACATTCGCCATGATGCCTCTCTTCCCTCGCCCGGCCTATTGGCCGGCTGCGATAATCTTGTCGCCCTGCCACAAATGGCCACAGGCCAGCCGGCGCGCCTCGACCGCTGCATCACTGACCGGATCCAGCCCGGCCACCGTCACCCAGCCTTCGCCACGCAGGCGACGGCGCACCGTATATGGAGTCCCCAGCGGCAGGAACACGCGGCGCAGCGGTTGTGGACCGGGCAGGACGTCGAGCACCGTGTCGAGGAACAGGGTCGCCCCCGTCGCCGTTTCGCCATGCGCCGAATAGCGTCCGCCACGCCCCAGTTCACTCGAGGAATGCCGGGTGAAAATGGTGAAGGCGATCCCGGTGTGATACTCGAAGCCGCGGTTTTCCACCGGATCGACGGTCAAGGTCAGGTCCGGCTCGGCCCGGCTGATCAGTTGCACCACCTCGGCCAGGCGTTGCCGTTCGGCCGCCGCCGCCGGCGGCAGGTCGAGAGTGGCCAGCTTGGTCAGCGCGCTCGCTGCCGGCCCCACCGCTTCGATCAACGCCACCAGGGTGGCCGCCGCCGGGCCGCCGATGGCGGCGACGGTGGCCACGTCCTTGTGGTCGAGGGCATCGCGCAGACCCTCGCCATTGTCGCCGATGATCAGCGGAATCAAGGTCGGCAGGCCAAGATCGACGGTAATATCGGTCAGGCCCAGTTCGAGCAGGGCGCGGGCCGACGAGACCACCACCTCGGCATCGGCGGCGGCGCTGGAGGCGCCGATCAGTTCAATGCCGGCCTGGGCGAATTGCCGCTCCGGCCGCAGTTGCCCGCCCTTCACCCGCAACACCTGACCGGCATAGGACAGGCGCAACGGACGTGGCGCATTCAGCAGCCGGGTGGTGGCGATGCGGGCCACCTGCAGGGTCATGTCGGCGCGCACGCCCATCATCCGCTGCGTCACCGGATCCATCACCCGGAAGGTGTGCTTGGCCATGGCGGCGCCGCTGCCCTCAAGCAGGCTTTCCTCGAATTCGATCAGCGGCGGCTTGACCCGTTCATAGCCCTCTCCGGCAAAGCAGCTCATCAGCCGGACGATGACGTCGGCCTCGTGCTCGGCTTGGGGCGGCAGGATGTCGCGCAGGCCTGCCGGAAGCAGCGCGCGATCGGCGAAATCGGTCATATTGAAAGCCGTCTGGTCCAGCCTTGCATCGACGGTAAGGGTCCGCCGCGCGGGGCCTTCCCGTTTACCCCGTTTGCCGGTGCGCGGCAATTGGAAATGGAGGGGCTTCTTCTCCCTTGCCCCTCGCGGGAGAGGGAGGGGCCCGCGCCAGCGGGAGAGTGAGGGGGTGTGTCCGACCCGCAAAGTAATCCCGCGGATTCGTATCCCGCCTTCGGCGGCAAGCCCCCTCACCTAGCCTCTCCCACGAGGGGAGAGGAATTCCGCCGCTAAAAGTGCAGGGCCTTGGCCTGCACCACGTTGGGAATGGCCCGCACCTTGTCGAGCAGCGCCTCGTTGACCGGTTGGTCGACGCGGATCAAGGCGATGGCGTCCCCGCCCGCCTCGCTGCGGCCGAGATGGAAGGTGGCGATGTTCACCCCCGCCTCGCCCAAAGCGGTGCCCAGCCGGCCGATGAAGCCCGGCTTGTCGTTGTTGGTGACGTAGAGCATGTTCGGGCCAAGTTCGGCCTCGACCGGGATGGTCTTGATGGCCACGATGCGCGGCTTGTCGCCGCCGAACAGGGTGCCGGCGACGTTGCGGGTGCGCTGATCGGTGGTCACCGTCACGGTGATCAGGGTGTGGTAGTCCGACGACTTCTCGTTCTTGGTCTCGGTCACCGCGATGTCCCGCTCCTTGGCGATGACCGGCGCATTGACCATGTTGACCGTCTCGACGAAGGGCTTGAGCAGGCCTTCCAGCAGGATGGCGGTCAGCGGCTTGGTGTTGAGTTCGGCCACATGGCCTTCATAGGCGATGGAGATCGCCTTGAGGCCGTGCTCGGTCAGTTGCCCGGCGAAACTGCCCAACTGATTGGCCAACACCATGTAGGGGCGCAGCTTCGGCGCATCCTCGGCGGAGACCGACGGGATGTTCAGCGCATTGGTCACCGCCCCGGTCAGCAGGTAGTCGGACATCTGCTCGGCCACCTGCAGGGCCACGTTCTCCTGCGCCTCGCTGGTCGAGGCACCGAGATGCGGCGTGCAAATGACCTTTTCCATGCCGAACAGGATGTTCGTCTTGGCGGGCTCTTCGACGAACACGTCGAAGGCGGCGCCAGCGACCTGGCCGGATTCGATGGCAGCCTTCAGATCGGCCTCGACCACCAATCCGCCGCGGGCGCAGTTGATGATGCGGACGCCCTTCTTGGCCTTGGCCAGCGCCTTGGCGTCGACGATGTTGCGGGTGGCGTCGGTGAGCGGCGTGTGCAGGGTGATGAAGTCGGCGCGGGCCAGCAGCTCGTCCAACTCGACCTTCTCGACGCCGAGGTCCTTGGCCCGCTCCTGCGACAGGAACGGATCAAAGGCGACCACCCGCATCCTGAGACCGATGGCGCGGTCGGCGACGATCGAACCGATATTGCCGCAGCCGATGATGCCCAGGGTCTTTGCCGTCAGCTCGACCCCCATGAACTTCGACTTTTCCCATTTCCCGGCATGGGTCGAGGCATTGGCCTGCGGAATGTCGCGGGCCAGGGCGAACATCAGGGCGATGGCGTGTTCGGCGGTGGTGATGGAATTGCCGAACGGCGTGTTCATCACCACGACGCCCCGCGCCGTGGCGGCCGGGACGTCGACATTGTCGACGCCGATGCCGGCCCGACCGACCACCTTGAGGTTGGTCGCGGCAGCCAGGATATCGGTGGTCACCTTGGTGTTCGAACGGATGGCCAAACCGTCGTAGCCGCCGATGATGGCCTTCAACTCGTCGGGTGCCAAGCCGGTCTTGACGTCGGTTTCGATGCCGCGATCCTTGAAGATCTGAACGGCGGCCGGGCTCAGCTTGTCACTGATCAGAACCTTGGGCATGAGACTATTTCCCCCTGGACGGCAACCAGGACGGGCGAACAGGAGGCAGACATGCTGCCGCCCCCTGCCCCCGGTCTTCGGCCGTCGATTAGACTTTTGCTGCGAACTCGGCCTCGACCTGGGTGAAAGCCCAGTCGAGCCACGGTGTCAGCTTCTCGATGTCGGATGTCTCGACGGTGGCACCGCCCCAGATCCTGAGACCGGGAGGGGCGTCGCGATAGGCGCCGATATCCATGGCCACCCCTTCCTTTTCGAGGAGCGAGGCCAGCTTCTTGGCTGCCGCGGCCTGATCATCGGCCGACAGCTTGGCGAAGAATGGTGCCTTCACCTTGAGACAGATCGAGGTGCAGGACCGGACCTTGGCATCTTCGGCCAGGAAGCCGGCCCAGGACGACTTGCCGACCCAGGCCTCCAATGCCTTGAGATTGGCTTCCGACCGCGCCTTCAAGGCCTTCAGTCCGCCGATCTGCTCGGCCCAGCGGAGCGCATCGATCTGGTCTTCGACAGCCAGCATCGAGGGGGTGTTGATGGTCTCGCCCTTGAAGATACCGTCGATCAGCTTGCCGCCCTTGGTCATGCGGAAGATCTTCGGCAGCGGCCAGGCCGGCTTGTAGCTCTCGAGCCGAGCGACGGCGCGCGGCGACAGCACCAGCATGCCGTGCCCGCCCTCGCCGCCCAGGACCTTCTGCCACGACCAGGTGACGACGTCGGTCTTCTTCCACGGAATGTCCATGGCGAAGACGGCCGAAGTGGAATCGGCGATGACCAGCCCCTTGCGGTCGTCCTTGATCCAGTCGCCGTCGGGAACCCGCACGCCCGAAGTGGTACCGTTCCAGGTGAACACCACGTCGCGGTCGAAATCGACCTGCGAGAGATCGGGCAGCTTGCCGTAATCGGCCTTGAACACCCGCACATCGGACAGCTTGAGCTGCTTGGCGACGTCGGTCACCCAGCCTTCGCCGAAGCTTTCCCAGGCCAGCATGTCGACGCCGCGCTCGCCCAGAAGCGACCACAACGCCATCTCGACGGCCCCGGTGTCAGAGGCAGGCACGATGCCGATCAGATAATCGTCGGGCAGTCCCAGAATGGCGCGGCTCTTATCGAGCAGCTCGGCCAGCTTGTTCTTGCCGACCTTGGCGCGGTGCGAACGGCCAATCGCTGCATCGGCGAGCGCTTGCACCGTCCAACCGGGACGCTTGGCACAGGGACCTGAAGAAAAATGCGATACTGTCGGCCGAACAGTCGGCCGCTCGGATGCTGTCATCGGAAAAACCCTCCCTCACAGAAGGGACGCGACCCGGTGGGGGATCGTGGCCCGGCGGGAGTGTGGCAGCCCGCCCCGAGCCCGTCAATCGCGAGATTGGAGGGCACCGCTATAGCGGCGGGCAGATAAATTCACCACGGAGACACGGAGGGCACGGAGAAAAATTATAGCGCTACGCGCGGAAATATAAGGGATCGTCACGTCTTAGTGACTTGGATCGTTCCCTTCTCCGAGGACCCCGTGTCTCCGTGGTGCATCACACTTCGAACGGCCGCATGGTGTGGCCATGGTTGAGCGGACCGTGGCCGTGGCCGAAGCCGGGAGCCGTGGCAATGGCCTGGCGGACATAGTCGCGAGCCCGCGCCACCGCAAGCTTGAGCGGCATGCCGCGGGCCAGCCCGGTGGCGATGGCCGAGGCCAGGGTGCAACCGGTGCCATGGGTGTTGGTGCTGTTCAGGCGCGAGCCCTCGAAGCGCAGCACGCCCTCGGCGCTGACCAAAAGATCGATCACCCGCGGGCCTTCCAGATGCCCGCCCTTCACCAGGACGGCGCCCGGGCCCATCGCCAGCAGGTGCCGGCCGGCCTCGGCCATGCCGGCCTCGTCGGCGATGGCAAGCCCGGTCAGCGCCTCGGCCTCGGGGATGTTCGGGGTTACCACCGCGGCCAGGGGAAACAGCCGCCCCACCAGCGCCTGATGGGCCGCATCATCGAGCAGCTTGTGACCGCCCTTGGCGACCATCACCGGATCGACCACCAGCGGCAGGCCGGCCGCCTTTTCTTGCAGCATCCGGGCGATCGCCTCGATCGCCTCGAGTTTGCTCAGCATTCCGGTCTTGATGGCATCGGCGCCGATGTCGTCGAGCACCAAGGCGATCTGTTGGGCAATGAAATCGCCGGGCACGTCGATCACCCCGAACACGCCTTGGGTGTTCTGGGCGGTCAAGGCGGTGATGGCGGTCGCCGCATAGCCGCCGAGCGCCGTCACCGTCTTGATATCGGCCTGAATGCCGGCCCCGCCGCCCGAATCCGAGCCGGCGATGATCAGGACCCGGCCGCGCAATTCCGCGCTGGCACTCATCGCGCGGCCGCCGCTTGAATGGCCCCGATGATGTCGTCGACCACCTGGCCGATCAGCTGGGCATCCTCGCCTTCGGCCATCACCCGAATCAACGGCTCGGTGCCCGAACGGCGGATCAGCAGGCGGCCATTCCCCGACAAGCGGCCTTCGCCGGCGGCGATGGCCGAACAGACGCCGGCATCGTCGAGCACCGTGCCGTTCAACGCCGCCGGGACACGGATGTTCTTCAGGGTCTGCGGCAGCGGCTCGAACAGGCGCAGCACCTGGCTGGCCGGGCGCGCCGCCTCGACCAAGGCGGCCAGCACCTGCAAGGCGGCAACGATGCCGTCGCCGGTGGTCGAATGGTCGGCGAGGATGATGTGGCCGGATTGCTCGCCGCCGATGTTGAAGCCGTCGCGGCGCATCTTCTCCAGGACGTAGCGGTCGCCGACGGCGGTCCGATGCAGCCGCAGCCCTTCGCCTTCGAGGAACCGCTCCAGCCCCAGATTGGACATAACGGTGGCGACGACGCCGTCCCCCTTGAGGCTGCCGTTGCGGCGCCAGGAGCGGCCGATCAGCCCCATCACCTGGTCGCCATCGATCAGCGCCCCCTGCTCGTCGCACAGGACCAGGCGATCGGCGTCGCCATCGAGCGCCAGGCCGAGATCGGCGCTATGCGCCACCACCTGGCTGCGCAAGGCGTCGGTCGACAGCGATCCGCAGTCCTTGTTGATGTTGAAACCGTCGGGCGCGACGCCGACCGGCACCACCTCGGCGCCCAGTTCCCACAGGATGGTCGGCGCCACCTTGTAGGCGGCGCCGTTGGCGCAATCGACGACGATCTTCAGGCCGTCCAGCCGCAGCCCCCTGGGAAAGGTGTTCTTGGTGTATTCGATGTAACGGCCGACCGCATCGTCCAACCGGCGCGCCCGGCCCAGTGCCGATGGCGACACCAGATGGGCCGACAGGCCGTTGGCCATGTGGTCCTCGATCACGCTCTCGGCGTCGTCCGACAGCTTGTAGCCGTCCGGACCGAACAGTTTGATGCCGTTGTCTTCGTAGGGATTGTGCGAGGCCGAGATCATCACCCCGAGATCGGCCCGCATGCTGCGGGTCAGCATGGCGACCGCGGGAGTGGGCAACGGCCCCAGCTGCACCACGTCCATGCCGACCGAGACGAAGCCCGAGGTCAGCGCCGGCTCCAGCAGATAGCCGGACAGACGGGTGTCCTTGCCGATCACCACGGTGTGGCGATGCGCGCCGCGGGTGAAGAAATGCCCGGCCGCCATCCCCAGCTTCATCGCCGTCTCGGCGGTCATCGGCTCGCGATTGGCGGTTCCCCGCACGCCGTCGGTGCCGAACAGTTTGCGTACCATGCCTGGTTCCCGTTTGAGCAATTCCGCTCACCGCGTGACGGGTGAGGTCGGGAACCTGATTACCGCATGCCGGACCCTGAGGGAAGTTCTTTGCCCTTTTGCGTTTCAGCCATACCCTTTTGGAGACGCCTTGGCGCCACCGCCGCAGCCATTAACCACGAAGACACGAAGCTCCGCCAAAGGCGGACTGCACGAAGAACACCTAGCGATTGTTTCTCTGTGTCTTTGTGCCCATTCGAAGGATGGCTTGGTTTAGCCCGCCAAAGGTGGGCGCTTTGTGGTTAAATCTGTCCGGCCGAGGCCGCCCGCCATACGGTGACGGCCTGGGCGGTTTCGGCGACGTCGTGAACGCGCAGCAGCTGCACGCCCTGTTGCAGCCCCACCAGGGCCGCCGCCAGCGAGCCGGCCAGGCGATGCTCGGTCGAGGTTCCCGGCAACAGCTTGGCGATGAAGCTCTTGCGCGAGACGCCGAGGCAGATCGGCACGCCAAGGCCGTGGTAAAGGGCGAGCCGGGCCAGGATCTGCAGATTGTGGTCGAGCGTCTTGCCGAAGCCGATGCCGGGGTCGACGCAGAGTTTGTCGAGGGGAATGCCGGCCGACTGGCAGGCGGCGAGGCGTGCCGCCAGGATGTCGTAGACGTCGAGCGGGGCGCAATCGTAACGCGGCTCGTGCTGCATGCTGGCCGGCTCGCCCTGCATATGCATCAGCAGGATCGAGGCGCCGCTCGCCGCGGCGACACCGAGTGCCGCCGCGTCGCCGGTCAGGGCGGTGATATCGTTGATGATGGCGGCGCCGGCTTCGACCGCGGCGCCCATCACCGCGGCATGGCGGGTATCGACCGAGATCACCGCGCCCTTTTCCGCCAGGGCCCGGATGACCGGCAGGATACGGCGCATTTCCTCGGCCGGTTCGACCGCCTCGGCGCCGGGGCGGGTCGATTCGCCGCCGATGTCGAGGATGTCGGCCCCCACCGCGAGAAGGGCCTGCCCCTGCGCGATGGCGGCATCCGGCCCAAAGAAGCGTCCGCCATCGGAAAAGCTGTCGGGCGTGACGTTGAGGACGCCCATCAGCCGGGGCCGGTCGAGCGACAATCCGGCGAAGGCGGCACGGGGCCGGACCAGGCGCTGCAACAGGGTTTCGACCACCGGCGCCGCCGCGCCTTCCGCCGCATTCCAGGCGCGCAGTTCGGGGAGCGGCAGCAGCCATTCCCGGACCGCCCCGTCGTGGCGCCACCACAACCGGCAATCGGCGAATGCCAGCGGCCCGCCGGCCAGCGGCAGGGCGGCGAGCGCGCTGACGGTACCGGCGACGATCCCGGCCGGGCCGAGGTAGAGGTGGCCGGTCAGATCCTCAGACGACAAGCCCCGCGGAAGAGCGGGGCCTGTTTCGGCAACCGACATCGGGCTCATGCCCCCGGTTGCGGCTCCGCTCCCGGACCGAAGCCCGGCTGTCCCTTGACGCCGGTGGTCGGAACCGAGGAGCGCCGCGCCGGTTCCCGCGGCTTGGTGCCGGGCGGCTCTTCCGGACCGTTGTCGCGAATCACCGGCTCGCCGCGCAGCAACTGGCGGATCTCGTCGCCGGACAGCGTCTCGTATTCGAGCAGGCCGCGGGCCAAGCCGTGCAGCTGGTCGAGATTGTCGGTCAGCGTCTTGCGGGCCTGGGCATAGGCGGTGTCGATGATGCCGCGAACTTCCTCGTCGATGGCTTTGGAGGTGGCTTCCGAGATGTTCTTATGGGTCGTCACCGAATGGCCGAGGAAGACTTCCTGGTCGTTCTCGCCATAGGTCAATGGTCCCAGCTTGTCGCTCATGCCCCATTCGGTGACCATGCGCCGCGCCATATCGGTGGCCATCTTGATGTCGGACGAGGCGCCGGTGGTCACCTTGTCGGGGCCGAAGACGATCTCTTCGGCCAGGCGACCCCCCATGGCGACCGCCAGATCGGCCTTGATCTTGGCCCGCGAGATCGAGATGCGGTCGCCCTCCGGCAGACGCATGACCATGCCGAGAGCCCGCCCGCGCGGGATAATGGTGGCCTTGTGGATGGGATCGGATTCCTGCTCGTGCATGGCGACGATGGCGTGTCCGGCCTCGTGATAGGCGGTCAGCCGCTTTTCCTCTTCCGTCATCACCATCGAGCGGCGTTCCGCCCCCATCATCACCTTGTCCTTGGCCTCCTCGAATTCGTGCATGGTAACGACCCGTTTGCCGGCCCGCGCCGCCAGCAGCGCCGCCTCGTTGACCAGATTGGCCAGGTCGGCGCCGGAAAAACCGGGCGTGCCACGGGCGATGATGCGCGGCTCGACGTCGGGAGCAAGCGGCACCTTGCGCATATGCACCTTGAGGATCTTCTCGCGGCCGAGCACGTCGGGATTCGGCACCACCACCTGGCGGTCGAAACGGCCCGGCCGCAGCAAGGCCGGATCCAACACGTCGGGGCGGTTGGTGGCGGCGATCAGGATGACACCTTCGTTCGATTCGAAGCCGTCCATCTCGACCAGCAACTGGTTGAGAGTCTGCTCGCGCTCGTCATTGCCGCCGCCGAGGCCGGCGCCGCGATGGCGACCGACCGCGTCGATTTCGTCGACGAAGATAATGCAGGGCGCGTTCTTCTTCGCCTGTTCGAACATGTCGCGGACGCGGCTCGCGCCCACGCCGACGA
>CAIOJO010000124.1 GCA_903858635.1 uncultured Telmatospirillum sp.
GAAAATCTGCGAGACTGCGCCCACAACCAGTTCAAGTCGACACCGACCATTTTCGGCCGGAAACCCGCGCAATCCGTGGCTTTCAGAGCTTTGTTCCTTCAGTTAACCGGACAGCAGTGATCTGACGCCAAAGGCCAGACGAACCGACAAAGGACTCACGCCTTCTTTGGCGACGTCATTTCCGGCACGAACTCAGTCTTGCAAAATGGGCATTTTACCTGCTGCTCCGGATCGCGGATGACAATTGCGTGCAGCATCCTGTCCAGGTAATACCTCTTCGAGCAAGCGGGACAGGTGACGTAGTACACGCTTGACATGTCATTGATCCTTCATAGGCATCGGGGCGGCTATACCGCCGCCGCCGGCTCGAAATAGTCTTCCAGACGGAGCCGCCGATAAGCCTCGGCAGGCTTGATCCGCTGCGGGAAGCCGGAATCATCCTTGGGCTTGGTGGCGTCGATGCCGCCCTTGGCGGTGGTGGTGTCGTCGGCCGAGGGATCCAGCCTGGTTCCCAACATTCCCGCGATGACGACCAGATCCTTGTCCCATTGCGAGCGCGTGGCGACCGCCCACAGGACCTCTTCATCGCTGTAGATGTCGACATCTTCATCGACGACGATGACGTGCTTGATCCGGTAGTCGGAGCTCAACGCCGTGGCGATGACCGTCTTGGGCTCGGAGTCGTTGCTTTTCCTGACTTGAATATAGGCGTGCAGACGGGCCGTCCCGGAGATCGGCACATGGACGCCGGTCACCCCCGGCACCACGTCCTTGATCCGGTTATAGAGATAGGCCTCGATCATCGGCGCATCGAGCAACAGGTGATCGGCCCGGCCCGGGATGATATCCAGGTAATAGGCCTGCGCCCTGCGGGTTATGGCGGTCACCGTGGCGACCGGGCTAATCTTCTGGCCGGCATAGTATTGCGTGTACTCGCCGAACGGCGCTTCGATGGCGTAGTCGACGGTGGAAAGCTCCGTCTCGATGACCATCTCGGCATTGGCCGGGACCATCACCTCCGCCCCCCAGGTCTCCGAGGCGGTCACCTGCAATCCCTGCCCCATGACACCGCCGATGATCCGGGGTTCGTCCACCAGCAGCTTGGTCTGCGCCCCCATGTAGAAGGCCGGATGATGACCATTGACCAGCAGCATCGGCACCGACGCGATGCCTCTCTCCTTGTATTTGTGGAAGATGTAGGCCATGTGGCGCGCCGCGTTGAAATTGACCACCAGGCGGCGCGGCCGTCGACATAGACCCGGCAGATCGAACAGTTGACCCATCCCGTATCGGGGTCTTTGACCCAGGCGCTGGCCGCCGTCAGATAGGGACCCAGGTCCATTTCGTTGTGGGTGATGATGGGGTAGTCCAGCAAGTCGGCTTCGCCGCCGATCTGGATGACCTGTTTGACCTCGGCTTCGGCCTTGCCCACCACCACCGGAGGGATCGGCACCTCTTTCCTGATGTAATCCAGGGCGAGATCGGGGACGGTCGACCCGATGGCGTCGGCCAGTCTTTCCCGCGCCCCGAACAAGTTGACCATCACCGGCAGCTTGGAGATTTCGCCTTTCAGATTGCGCACCCGGTCGAAAATCAGAACGGCATGCTTTCTCCGGCTTTCCATGCTGGCGACGATCGCCGGAATCTCGAACTCCGGGCCGACTTCCTTGCTGATTCTCACCACGCTGCCGGGCCGCTCGGCCGCCAGCTGTTCGATGAACTGCGATAGAGTCTTTTCCATGATTCTCCGTTCGCCTGGTGCCGGTGGATTCCCCGATGAGCCGATCGCCGGCTGCAGCGGGTTCCGCCAAGAGAGCGCGGCAAAACCGCGCGCGACGTCACCGCGACAAGGAACGCCGGATACCGGGACTGAGCAAGGGCGGCACCGTTTCTGCCCGTGGACGGGAAACAACGAAACGACTCAGCCCGACGGCAAATCCTATATTATATTGAATCTTGGGTGTCAAGGCGGGCGGGCTCTCGGGCTTCTCGCCTTATCGCACCAAGTGATGCCACTTGGCGCGATAAGGCTCCAGGCTTCCGGCTTGACAGACAAAATCCAATATCATATAGGATCCACATAGCACAGTATTTATTCAAAGGTCGTCATTGGCTCAGCCATACTTCGTTTGCTGGCCTATCGCGAGATCGACCGAGTACTAGGCTCCATCTGTGGTTCTCCCCCGGCGCGAGACGCCAAGGAATCAGATTGTTGGATTTTAGTTAAAAATCATCAGATCCACCCGTTGAGCCCGCCATGCGGCAGGAGGCAGGAATGTTGGTCGGCCAATTCATGGCGAATTTCAGGGTGGTCACACGGATCTATGCGGGCTTCGGCATGCTGATCGTGCTGGCTTTCGTATTGGCCGGCTTCGGCGTGTGGCAGCTGGCCAGTGTTCGCGGCAATGTCGGGCAGTTGGTCGTCGTGTCCGATGACACGGCGCGCATCCTGCAGATGGATCGCCTGCTGCAGACGGTGCGCGGCGCCGCCTTGCATTACAAGACCGTCAGCGACCAGGCGGCGGCCGACGAGTTCACCAGCGCCCAGACGCAAGCCAGCGCCCTGCTCAAGGAACTGATCGCGGCCGACCCGACCGCCGGACGCAATGGCGTCTATCAGAGCGTCCAGGCGTCGCTTGGCACACTGCAGACCGAGTTCGGCCAGCTGCAGCAGATGGGCAACCAGTTGAAGGCGGGCGGCCCGACCATCGTTACCAAAGGCACCGCCCTGCTCGCCGCGACGACCCGGCTGATCGCGGTGGCCAGGACGAGCCATGATGCGGCAGCCCTGGACGGGGCGCGCGATCTCGAGGTGGCGGTGATGGGCATGCGGCTGGCCACGCTGCGCTTCACCACCTACCGCGAGCCCAAGAACCTGGCGGAATTTCGCGAAGCCTTGGACAAGACCGGCAAGATGATCGAGGGCATCGCCCAATCGGCACCCGCGGGCGAATTCGCCACGCAGCTGTCCGTCTTCAAGGTCGCGTTGGAGGACTACGCCAAGTTCTTCGAAGAGCGGGCGGCGGCCGTCCTCAAGAGCGACGACCTCTATGAAAAGACCATGGTGCCGCAGATCCTGGAGATGCTGAAACGGCTGGACGACGCCAGCACGGCTCTGGTCACCCAATTCGACGACCAGAAGCAGGCCACCCATCGCAAACTGTCCTCGACCTCGACCGCGCAGACGTTGTTTGCCCTGGGCGAGCTGGTGCTGGGCATCGGGCTGGCCTTCTTCATCGGGCGCGGCATCACCAAGCCCCTCACCCTAATGACCGGCGTCATGCGGAAATTGGCGGGCGGCGACAAATCCGTCGAGATCCCGGGGCGGGACGGCCAGGACGAATTGGCCGAGATGGCCAAGGCGATGGAGGTGTTCCGCGGGCATATGATCGAGACGGACCGGCTGGCCGAGGCGCAACGGGCCGAGCAATCCGGGAAGGAGGCGCGGCAGCACGCGGTCGAAGCCAATATCGCCCAATTCGACCGGGTCGTGCAGGACCTTCTGGGAACGGTGTCCTCGGCCGCGACCGGTCTGCGAACCACGGCCGAGAGCATGGCCTCGGCCACCGAGGGGGCCAACCGCCAGGCGACCGCCGCGGCGGCGGCGGCCGAGCAGACCTCGTCCAGCGTGCAAACGGTCGCCGCGGCGATCGAAGAGATGTCCGCGTCGATCGGCGAGATCGGCCGCCAGGCGACCCAGTCGAGCCAGGTTGCCGCCAAGGCGGTCGACGAATCCACCCGGACCAACCAGGCGGTGCAAGGTCTCAGCGCCTGCGCCCAGAAGATCGGCACGGTGGTGCAGCTGATCCAGGACATCGCCAGCCAGACCAATCTCCTGGCCCTGAACGCCACCATCGAGGCGGCGCGCGCCGGCGACGCCGGCAAAGGCTTCGCCGTCGTGGCCACCGAAGTGAAGTCGTTGGCCAACCAGACGGCCCGGGCCACCGAGGAGATCTCGGTGCAGATCGCCTCGATGCAGAGCGCGACCACCGACGCGGTGGCGGCCATCGAGCGCATCAACCACACCATCACCGATATCAACGACGTCTCGATCAAGATCGCCGCGGCGGTCGAGGAACAATCGGCGGCGACGCACGAGATCTCGCGCAGCACGCAATCGGCGGCGCACGGCACCGGCGAGGTGTCGCGCAATGTCGCCCAGGTCCACCAGGCGGTCGCCGAGACCGGGTCGTCTGCCTCCCAGGTGCTCGCCTCTTCCGGTCAGCTCAACCACAATGCCGAAAGCCTGCGCGCCGAGATCGCCAAGTTCTTCGCCACCATCCGAGCGGCTTGACCCAATTCTTTTTAGTGGGGTGGGCGTCCCGCCCGCCACCGCCGCGAAGCGGCGGATTTCTGCGCCAGTCTATTGGTAGAACGCCGCTCTGCGGCGTGGCGGGCGGGACGCCCACCCCACTTTAAAGGGAATAGGTGCGCCGACCCTCAGCTGGCCCGCGCATTGGCTCGTTTCAGGCCGTACATGTCGCGATCGGCGTGGTCCATCAGGTGCAGGAAATCCTCGGCGTGATCGGGATAGATGGCGACGCCGATGCTGGCGCCGATGGTCACCTCGGCCCTCCCCAGGTCGATCGGCTCGGCCAGCAATTGGTGCAGCTTGCGACGCACCTCCTCGGCCTCGGAATCGTCGGACAGCTCTTCCAACAGCACCATGAACTCGTCGCCGCCGGCCCGGGCCACGGTATCGGTGGCACGGACCCCGGCCCTCAGCCGCAGGGCGACGCTGCGCAGGACGGCATCGCCGGCGACATGGCCGAAGGTGTCGTTGATCGCCTTGAAGCGGTCGAGATCGACGAACAAAAGGGCCAGCCTCGCCCCATGGCGGCGCGCCCGCTTGAAGGCCTCTTCGACCCGGTCGCTGAACAGATGGCGGTTGGGCAATCCGGTCAAGGCATCGTAATAGGCCTTGCGGAACACCCGTTGTTCCGCCGCCTTGCGGGCCGAAATGTCGCGGACGATGCTGGTGAACGACAGATGCTCGCCCTGCTGCAGTTGGCGCACCGCCATTTCCAGCGTCAGCTCCTCGCCGTCCTTGCGCTTGCCGAGGATTTCCGCCGCGGCGACCACCATCGGCGCCATCGCCGAGTCGGCACCGGCGTTCAGCGGCGCATTAGGGATGAGCGTGCGGATATTGCGGCCGATCACCTCGTCCTGGTGAAAGCCGAAGATCGATTCGGCAGCGGGATTGAAACTCTGGATGAGGCCGCGATCGTCCACCGTGATGATGCCGTCGGCCACCGTGTTGATGATTCCTTCCAGGCGCTGCTCGCGCAGCCTGAGGGCGCGGGCGGCGCGCAGATGCTCGGTGATGTCGTGGATCTCCAACAGGAAGACGTCATTCTGGCCGACCGAAGTCACCGACAATTCGACATCGAGGGCTGCGCCGTCGCAACGGGCCAGCTTGATCGAGACGGCGGAATGTTCCTCGGCGAACACCGCCAGTCCCAGTTCGGCCAGGGCGGCGTAGTCGCGGTGCACGAACGAGAAGATGGACCGCCCGATCGCCGCTTGCGGCGCCGCCAAGCCCAACAGACGCGCCGCCGCGGCATTGGCATGGGCGATGTCGGAACCCAGGCAAACCGCGAACGGCGTGCGCATTCGGCCGAGCAGGCCGGCATAGGCTTGCCACGCGGCAGGCACATCGTTCGCCGACGGCGATCCTTGCGGTGCAACGATCACGGGACCTCCTCGATGTCCGGAGACCGCTCATTAGATGGCAACCGTAACCTGACCGCAACCCTGGCGCGAAGTCATATGGCTAGCCTATGTGACAGGGGTCACAGAATTTCTCAAGGTTTATGGTTTAGGCTGCAGAAACACTCAAGCAACGGCACCAGGAGATTTCCATGCTCGTCCGTATTAGCCAGTGGCTGCAAGCGTTCCGCCAGAGCGAGAAAGGGGCGACCGCCATCGAATACGGTTTGATCGCGGCGTTGATCGCCGTCGTCATCATCGGCGGGGTTACCAGCGTCGGCACCAACCTCAACGTAAAATTCAATACGATAGCGGCGATTTTCAACTAACAGCCTGCGCCGGCGATCGGCGAAGGCGGCGCGGCCGGCCCTTGGCGCCGCCGGAAATGGCGTCTATCCTCCCCCTTTCCTCGAAGGGGACAGGATGACCGTTCATTTCATCGGCGCCGGGCCGGGCGCACCCGACCTCATTACCGTCCGCGGGTTGAACCTGCTGCGCCGTTGTCCGGTGGTGCTGTATGCCGGCTCGCTGGTGCCGCCGGCCATCCTGGCCGAAGCGCCGGCAGGGGCCCGCGTGGTCGACACCGCGCCCCTGCATCTCGACCAGATCATCGCCGAGATGGAGGCGGCCGAGGCGGCCGGCCAGGATGTCGCCCGCCTGCATTCCGGCGATCCGTCGCTCTACGGCGCCATCGCCGAGCAGATGCGGCGGCTGGACCAGGTCGGCATCGCCTATCAGGTGGTCCCGGGTGTCCCCTCCTTCGCCGCCGCCGCGGCGGCGCTGGCCACCGAACTGACCTTGCCCGAGCTGTGCCAGACCGTGGTGCTGACCCGCACCTCGACCCGCTCGTCGCCGATGCCGCCCGGCGAGGATCTGGCCACCATCGGCGCCACCGGCGCCACCCTGGCGATCCATCTGTCGATCAACAATCTGGCGCAGGTGGTGCGCGACCTGACACCCCGCTATGGCGCCGATTGCCCGGTGGTGGTCGCCTATCGGGTGAGTTGGCCCGACCAGGCCTTCGTCACCGGCACCCTGGCCGATATTCGCGGCAAGGTGAAGGCGGCCGGCTTTACCCGCACCGCCCTGGTGCTGGTCGGCCGCGTCCTCGGCAAGGCCGCCTTCCCCGACAGCCGCCTCTATGCCGCCGACCACACCCATGTCCTGCGGCCGGGCGGGACGGCTCCCGCCCCCGAATGATGGCCGGTCAGGTGCCGAGCGCGCGGCCCGCCTCTTTCCAGAAATGGCGCAGCATTTCGGCGGTGCCGCGGAACAGGTTACGGTCGCAACTCTCGATCCCAGCCACCCCGCCGACCCGCGCGCGGCGCGGTCCGCCCTGTTCGCCGTCGCCGGCATACTGCCAGAAATGCCATCCTTTGCCCCGCCAGGCGTGCGGCAATTGCGGATCGCCGCGGTAGTCGGCCAGCCACAGAGGGCATCGCGCCAGGATCGATCGGGGGGTGATGCCGCCGCCCAGGGAATGCCGGCCGGCGCCCATCCGTTTGCCGTCGGCCCAGGCCGCGCTGGTGTAGATCAGCGGATAGCGGCCGGTGGCGGCGAGGACGGTCTGAACGAACGCTTCGGCCTGCCGCAGCTGCATGGTGTTCGACGGATTCTGGTCGTTGAATTCGAGGTCGAGGGCCAACAGGGTCGCCGGTCCCGGTCGCGCCGAGGCCAGGAACATATGCGCCTGATCGGCACCGGAAAACTGATGGGTGCCAAAATGATAGGCGCCCCATAGCAAGCCCGCCGCTTCGGCCTGGGCGCGGCGTTCGGCGTATAGGGGATCACGCCAATCGCCGCCTTCGCTGGCCTTATGGATGACGCCGAGGATATTGCTGCGTTTGCGGGCCAGGTTGAAGTCGCTGACGGTGGTCATGTGACTGATGTCGATCACCGCATCCAGCCGGCCGCCGGGCTTGGCCGCCGCTGGCGCCATCGGCGCCGCAGCCAAGCTCATCAATCCGGCAAGCACCATTCTCCGCGTCAGCATTCTGGCAGACCACCTTCGTCTTGCCGCGCCCCGTAATCGCGGCAGTCCCTAGTGGTATACCAGAATGGTTAGCGACCTGCAAAAACGAGGTGCAAAGGCGACGCGCCAGCGACCGTCGCCGACGGCACAGGGCCGTCCGCGGCGCAAGGGCTCGTCGCCCCCTCGCCGATCCCACCCCCCGACGATTGGCGGGGATGCCTGTCATACAAATTGACTGCGTCGAAAGCCGATTATTGTGCGGAGCGACAGTCGACCCAACCTGGAGACCCAGATGATCCAAGATGACTGATGCCGCGGTGACCTCGGCGGTCCTTGTTGATCTTAATAAATGGAGTGCGGGCACAGATGACCTCGGAATCCCCTGCCGTCGGTCACCCAGGAACATATCTGGCCGAGGAGATGAGCCGTTTGGGATTGACCACCGCGGACCTGGCGGAAGCCTTGTGCATGCCGATCAATTTTGTCGCGGAGATCCTGGTCGGCCGCCGGCCCGTCGAACTGGGGTTGGCCTGTCGGCTGGAAAAGATCACCGGCCACCGGAGAGATTACTGGCTGCGCCTGCAAGGCCGTTTCGAAGGGCGGATTTTCGGCCGTGAACGTGCGGCGCAGAACGGTTGTGGGACTCCTCCCGCAATGGCCGACATGGAATCGGAACAGTTGGCCCAGCAGGGCCGCGGTTAGGCGGTTCCCCAAACCCGTCGATCCCGTCATCACCCTCGGGACGGGCGGCGCACCAGGATCACCGGAATCTTGAGGCGGCGGGCGGCCGTCAGCTTGGCTTCGGTGGCCACACCGCCGCTGGCCTTGGTCACCACCAGGTCGATGGCGAAGGCCCGCATCAGGGCCAGTTCATCGGCCAGGCCGAACGGCCCGCGGCCGAGCACCAGCCGGTGCCGGGGGAAGGCCAAGCGTCCCCGGGGCTCGATCAGCCGCACGACATAGAGCGGGCCGCCGAAGCGGGCGAAGGCGGCCATTTCGCCGGCTCCCACCGTCAGCAGGATGCGGCGGCCGGTGGCCGCCGCCATCCGCGCCGCCATCGCCATATCCGCGGCCCAATGCCAGCGATCGCCGGGGTGCTTCTGCCAGGACGGCCGCACCAATCGTTCGAGGGGCAGGCCGAGGCGGGCGCAGGCGGCCCTGGCATGGGCCGAAATGGTGGTGGCGAAGGGATGGGTGGCATCGATCACCCGGGTGATCGCCGCTGCCTCGAGATAGGCGGCCAGCCCGTCGATGCCGCCGAACCCGCCGCTCCGCGTCTCGCCCGGCAGCACCGCATGGTGGCGCAGCCGCCCGGCCAGCGAAGTGACCACCTGCGTGCCTTCGGCCGTCAGACGGTGAGCCGCGGCCGCCGCCTCGGCGGTGCCGCCCAGGATGAGAATCTTATCCGGCATGACCGATCAACCGTCCCTGGCGGTCGAACACCGCGACGTCCACCGACACCCCGCCGGACAGGGTGGCCAGGGCCGTTTCGCGGGCCCGCCGCGCCACCGCCTCGGCCAGCGGCAGAGCGGCGGCGATGGTCAGAATCTGCGCCGCCGACACCGCACTATCGGCCAGCCGTAGCTGTTCGGCGTCGCCCCCCTGCTCGGCCAGCAGTCGCCGCAGAAAGGCGAAATCCACCGCCGTCGCCTTGGAATGGAGGTCCATGGCGCCGGCCGCCAGTTTGGTCATCTTGGCAAATCCGCCGCCCAGGGTGAGGCGCGCCACCGGGTGCCGGCGCAGATATTTCAGCAGGGCTCCGGCGAATCCGCCCATGTCGATCATCGCCCGCTCGTCGAGGCCATGCAGGCGGCGCACGGCGCTTTCCGAGGTCTTGCCGGTGCAGCCGGCGACATGGTCGAGGCCACAGGCGCGGGCGACGTCGACGCCGCGCTGGATGGAATGGATCCAGGCGGCGCAGCTATAGGGGATGACCACCCCGGTGGTGCCCAGGATCGACAGTCCGCCGAGGATACCGAGGCGGCCGTTCATGGTCTGCGCCGCCAAGGCCGCGCCGCCCGGAATGGCGATGCTGACCAGGGCGTCGACCGGTGCCCCGAGGCTGCCCATGGCCGCGGCGATCTGCGCCCGCGGACCGGGATTGATGGCGGGCTCGCCCACCGCCAGCGGCAGTCCGGGCAAGGTCACCCGGCCCACCCCGTCGCCCGCCTCGAAGACCAGGCCGCTGCCGGCCGCCAGGGCGGTCACGGTGACGACGATCTCGGCTCCATGGGTCACGTCGGGATCATCGCCGGCATCCTTGATGATGCCGGTCCGGGCCCAATCGTCGCCCCGTTCGGTCCGGCTCAAGGCAAAACTGGGGGTGTCGCCGCGCGGCCGCCGGATCGCCACCGGGTCGGCGAAGACGCCGGTCAGCAGCGCTCCCCAGGCCGCCTTGGCGGCCGCCGCGGCACAGGCGCCGGTGGTCCAGCCTTTGCGCAGGGGTTTGTCCAACGACCCTCATCCGTCCATCATAGACCTAGTCTACTTACCACGGTGGCATCGCCCCGGCAGCGAAAAGCGGTTTTCGCCGACGGTGAAATCGGTATAGTCCGGGCCATGGAACGCCTCCCTTTTTCCCTTCCCGACATGGAGCCTGGCCAGGTCTGGCTGGTCGGCGCCGGACCGGGCGACCCCGGCCTGTTGTCGCTGCTGGCCCTGCAGGCCCTGCGCCAGGCCGATGTGGTGGTTTACGACGCGCTGGTCGATCCGCGCGTGCTCGACCTGGCCAACCCCGCCGCGGTCCGCGAATATGCCGGCAAACGGGGCGGCAAGCCGTCGGCCCGCCAGCCCGACATCTCGGAACGATTGATCGCCCTGGCCCGCTTGGGCCGGCGCGTGCTGCGCCTGAAAGGCGGGGATCCCTTCGTGTTCGGCCGTGGCGCCGAGGAAGCCTTGGCCCTGGTCGAAGCCGGGATCACCTTCCGCGTGGTACCGGGCATCACCTCGGGTATCGGCGGCCTGGCCTATGCCGGGATTCCGGCCACCTCGCGGGAGACCAATTCGGCCATCGCCTTCGTCACCGGCCACGATGCATCGGGCGACGTGCCGGACAGCCTGGACTGGCACAGCCTGGCCAAGGCGGTGCCAGTGCTGGTGTTCTACATGGCGCTCAAGCATCTCGACCGCATCGCCGGCCAGTTGATCGCGGCCGGCCGCTCGCCGGACGAACCGGTGGCGGTGGTGTCGCGGGCATCCACGCCGGCGCAGAAGGTGATCACCGCAACCCTCGGCGAAATCGCCGCCGTGGCGCGACGTGAAGCCATCGAGCCGCCGGCCCTGGTGGTGGTCGGCAAGGTGGTCGATCTACGCCCACGCCTGGCTTGGCTGCCGGAAGATCCCGCTGTTTAGGGGGGCCGGCGTCCCCGCCGGCCTGCGCCGCGGAGCGGCGGAATGCCTTATGCCGGCTTCGCCGGCACGCCGGCTGGAAGCCGGCGCCACTGGGTTTGATCGCTAACCGAGGTTCGCCGCGTTGGACTATCACGCCGCTGTGCTGACCACCCTGCAGCTGTGCCATGTCGCCCTGTCGGGCGAGGGCGGCCTGCTGGCCAGCCTGGCCCTGGCCGGCCTGGTCGGCGGGGTCAGCCATTGCGCCGGCATGTGCGGCCCGTTCGTCCTGTCGCAGGTCGCCGCCCGCCTGGAAGGCACCCCGGCCGGGAGCATGCGCGAATGGCATCGCCTGGCCGGCGCCGCCTTGCTGCCCTACCATCTGGGCCGCGCCACCACCTATGCCGGCCTGGGCGCCGCCGGTGCCCTGTTGGCCGGCTCGCTGGTGCAACGGGCCGGTCTGCACTGGCTGTCGGCCGGCCTCCTGTTGTTCGCCGCGCTGTTCATGCTGGCGATGGCGGTGCCGGCTCTGCAGCGCCTGCGATCCGTTTCCACCGCGGACGACGGATGGTGGAGCCGTGGCCTGGGCGGTCTGGCCCGGCCACTGTTCGCCCAGCCGACCGGCTGGCGCGGCTATGGCCTTGGCCTGCTGCTCGGCTTCCTGCCCTGCGGCCTGGTCTACGGCGCCGTGGCCGCCGCAGCGGCCACCGGCAGCGGCCTGGCCGGGGCGGTCGCCATGCTGGCCTTCACCGCCGGCACCCTGCCCAGCCTGGTCGCCATCGGGCTGGTCGGCCATCTGGCCGGACAACGCTGGCGCACCCACATCCTGCGTTATGCGCCCTTGCTGCTGCTGGTCAATGCCGGCATCCTGACCCTTCTGGCCTGGCGCCATCTGGCGTGATCCTCTTGCGGCGTGACGTCCATGGTTGACAACAAACCTCCTGCCGGCAACCGGCCGACCAAGCTGATTGCCGCGGTCTTCACCGGCATTGCCGCCTTGCTGGTGGTGGCCCTGTTGGCCGTCCTGCCGCGCCTGCTGGAAAGCAGCGGCCAGGGTCCCGCCATCGGCGGGCCGTTCCGGCTGATCGATCAGACCGGCAAGACGGTCACCGATGCCGATTACCGCGGCAAGCTGATGCTGGTCTATTTCGGCTATACGTTCTGCCCGGATGTCTGTCCGACCACCCTGGGCGCCATGGCCCAGGCCTACGACCAGCTGTCGCCGGCGCAACGGGACCAGGTGGTGCCGATCTTCATCACCGTCGACCCGGAGCGCGACACGGTGGACCAGATGGCCAGCTACGTGGCCAATTTCTCGCCGGCCCTGGTCGGCTTGACCGGCAGTCCCGACGAGGTCAAACCGGTGCTGCAGGAATACCGCGTCTATGCCGCCAAGGCCGAGGGCAACGGCCCCAATTACAGCGTCGATCACAGCTCGATCATCTATCTGATGGACAAGAACGGCAAGTTCTCCACCCATTTCGACGGCAATGCCTCGCCCCCGCAGATCGCCGAGGGCGTCAAGAAGCTGCTGGCGGCGGGATGAGCCCGGCCGCCGGGCTGGGCATCGCGGCGCCCGCCTCGGGCAGCGGCAAGACCATCGTCACCCTCGCCCTGTTGCGCGCGTTGCGGCAGCGCGGCCTGGCCGTCGCCTCGGCCAAGGTCGGGCCGGATTATATCGATCCGGCCTTCCATGCCGCCGCCAGCGGCCGCCCCTGCCTCAACCTGGATGGCTGGGCGATGCGGCCGGCAACCATCGCCGGCCATTTGGGCGCCCTGGCGGATCAGGCCGAGCTGATCCTGTGCGAAGGCGTGATGGGCCTGTTCGACGGCGCCCTGGTGGCGGAGGGCCAGAACGCCGGCTCGACGGCGGATATGGCGGCGCTGCTCGGCTGGCCGGTCATCCTGCTGGTCGACCTGAAGGGTCAGGCGGCCTCGGCGGCCGCCCTGGTGGAGGGATTTCGCCGGCATCGTAGCGATATCCGCATCGCCGGTGTGCTGTTCAACCGGGTCGGCAGCACCAATCACCGGATCATGGTCGAGCGGGCCTGCCGGGCCGCCTGCCCCGATCTGGCCCTGCTCGGCTGGCTGCCGACCAGCCCGGCCTTGGCCCTGCCGGACCGCCATCTCGGCCTGGTCCCGGCCGGCGAAACCGGCCATCTCGAAAGCCGGCTGGAGGCGGCGGCGGCGCTGATCGCCCAGCATGTCGATCTGCACCGGCTGATCGACCTGGCGCGGCCCTCCGGCCTGGCTCCCGGGGCCGCCCAGCCGCCGCTGGCACCGCTCGGCCGGCATATCGCGGTGGCCCGCGACGCCGCCTTCGCCTTCGCCTATCCGGCGGTGCTCGACGGCTGGCGGCAGGCCGGCACCACCCTCTCCTGGTTCTCGCCGCTGGCCGACCAGGCGCCGGACGCCACGGCCGACGCCGTATTCCTGCCCGGCGGCTATCCCGAACTGCATGGCGGCCGGCTGGCCGCCGCCGACGCCTTCCTGGGTGGCCTGCGGGCGGCGGCGGCTCGAGGCGCCTGGATCTACGGCGAATGCGGCGGCTACATGGTTCTGGGCGACGCCATCGAGGATGCCGACGGCCTGTCGCACCGCATGGCTGGGTTGCTCCCGGTGACCACCAGTTTCGCCCAGCGCCGGCTGCATCTCGGCTATCGCCGGCTGTGCCTGGCCGCCGATACCCCGCTGGGGCAGGCCACCGCGTCCTTCCGCGGACACGAGTTCCATTACTCCAGCATCACCGCCGAGGCCGCGGGCAACCCATTATTTCTGGTCAGTGACGCGGCCGGCCGGCCGGCCGCGGCGGCGGGGCGGATTGACGGACGGGTCATGGGCTCCTTCATGCATCTGGTGGATGCCGAAGCGGACTGAACGGCCATTCAGGAAACAATCAAGAATTTTTTGTGACGTTCACGCAAAATTATTGCGTTGCAACCGTGCTGGCACTTCGGCCCTAATCCCCGACATTGGTCGTACGGCGAAGGTGCAGAGGGTCATATGCTCTACAACATGCATGAGATGCAGCACGCGGCGCTGACGCCGGTTCGCTTTGCCGCGGAGGCGCTGCAGCATTTCTACACCAACCCCTGGGTCCCGGCGGCCTATACCGGGTTCGGCCGCACCGTGGCGGCCAGCTGCGAGCTGCTCGAGCGCACCACCCGCAAGTACAGGAAGCCGGAGTTCGGGCTGCCGACCACGGTGATCCACGGCGAGACCGTCGCCGTCACCGAGGAACAGGCCCTGTGCACCGGTTTCTGCACCCTTCTGCATTTCGCCCGCGAGGGCGTCCATGGGCAGCCGCGCGTGCTGCTGGTGGCGCCGATGTCGGGCCATTATGCCACCCTGTTGCGGGGCACGGTCGAGGCCATGCTGCCCGACTACGACCTCTACATCACCGACTGGGTGGATGCCCGCGAGGTGCCGATCGAGCGGGGCAGCTTCGATCTCGACGACTATGTCGACCTGATGGCCCGCTTCCTGCGCCATCTCGGCCCCAACACCCATGTGGTGGCGGTCTGCCAGCCGAGCGTGCCGGTACTGGCGGCGATCTCGCTGATGGCGGCCGATGACGATCCCTGCCAGCCGGCGTCAATGGTGCTGATGGGCGGGCCGATCGATACCCGCATCAATCCGACCAAGGTCAATGAATTCGCCACCACGCGGCCGTTCAGCTGGTTCGCCGATCATGTCATCCACGGCGTCCCGCTGAATTGTCCGGGCCGCGGCCGCGAGGTCTATCCCGGCTTCATCCAGCTGACCGGCTTCATGGCGATGAACGCCGACCGCCATGTCGACGCCCATATGAAGCTGTTTCAGCATCTGGTCCGGGGCGACGGCGATTCGGCCGAACAGCATCGGGATTTCTATGACGAGTACCTGTCGGTGATGGATCTGCCGGCGGAATTCTATCTGCAGACGATCGGTCAGGTGTTCCAGGATCATCTGTTGCCACAGGGCCTGATGACCTGTCGCGGCAGCCCCATCGATCCGTCATTGATCCGGCGGACCGCCTTGATGACCGTCGAAGGCGAAAAAGACGACATCACCGGCCCCGGCCAATGCCTGGCCGCCCATAATCTTTGTACGGGCCTTCCCCCCGGCATGCGCCGCCACCATCTCCAGCCGAAGGTTGGCCATTACGGCATCTTCCATGGGCGCCGCTGGCGCCAGGAGATCCTTCCCAATGTCAGTGAGTTCATCCGCCACCATGACGCAACCCTTCTGGCGCACAAAACGGTTGAACGACATGACCCCTTCGGAATGGGAATCCTTGTGCGACGGCTGCGGCAAATGCTGCCTGCATAAGCTGCAATTCGAGGACACCGGCGAGCTCTGCTACACCAACGTGGCCTGCCGCCTGCTCGACCTCGATACCTGCCGCTGCAGCAAATACCAGCAGCGCGAACGCTTCGTCCCCGATTGCGTCCGCCTCGAACCCGGCAATATCGCCGAATTGACCTGGATGCCGTCGACCTGCGCCTATCGCCTGCTGGCCGAAGGCAAGGATCTGCCGCACTGGCATCCGCTGGTCACCGGCGACCCCAATTCGGTGCATGACGCGGGGATCTCGGTGCTGGGCCGGGTGGTTCCGGAGAAGCGGGCCTGGACCTTGGAGCACCATATCGTCGACTGGCCCATGTGACCGCCAACCCCTTCTGGCGTTCCGAGCTTCGTGCTAAGTCTTGCCGGCCACACCCCATCTTCGGAGCGCCGTGCGCCGTGAATCCGGCCGACCATCTGCTGATCGACGGAACCAGGGTGCCGCTCAGGGTGCGCCGTCATCCCCGAGCGGCCAAGATGTCGCTGCGGCTCGATCCGCGCGACGGAGCGGTGGTGCTGGTCCTGCCGCACCGGGTGCCGCTCGGCCAGGCCATCGCCTTCGCCCATGACCATAGCGCCTGGCTGGCCAGCCGACTGGCCGCCTTGCCGCACCGTATCGCCTTCGCCGACGGCGCCACGGTGCCGGTCGCGGGCCAGCCCCATCTGCTGCGGCACGATCCACAGGGCCGGTGCGGGGTGTGGGCGGCGGACGGGCTGATCCATGTGAGCGGCCGGTCCGAGCATTTCGCCCGACGGGTGGCCGATTGGCTGAAGACCCGGGCCCGGGCCGACATCACCCGACAGGCGCCGCCGCTGGCGGCGGCGGTGGGCGGCCGGATCGCCCAGATCCGCTTGCGCGACACCCGCTCACGCTGGGGCAGTTGCAACGCCCGCGGCCATCTGGCCTTCTCGTGGCGGCTGGTGCTGGCGCCCCCCGAAGTGCTGGGCTATGTGGTGGCCCATGAAGTCTGCCATCTGGTCGAGATGAACCATTCGCCAGCCTTCTGGCGCCTGGTCGAGACTCTGACGCCGGATTCCGCCACCGCCCGTCACTGGCTGAAACGCCACGGCGCCGACCTGCACCGCTACGGCTGAGCACCAATGGAGGCTCCGCCCCTCGCACGCCCCACCGGGCCTTCGGCGCCGCCGCCCACCCTGTTGCTGGTGGCCCTGACCGCGGTCGCCCCGATGTCGATCGATCTGTGCCTGCCGTCGCTGCCCGAAATGACCCGGGTGTTCGGCGCCCAGGTGTCCCAGGTGCAGTTGATCCTGTCGGTGTTCATCGGCGGCTTCGCCGTCGCCCAGCCGATCTATGGACCGCTGTCCGACCGCTTCGGCCGCCGGCCGGTGCTGCTGGGCGGGATGGCCGTCTACCTGGCCGCCAGCCTGTTCTGCCTGGCCGCCCCCAGCATCGAGGCGCTGATCCTGGGGCGCTTCCTGCAGGCCCTCGGCGGCTGTGCCGGCCCGGTGCTGGCGCGCGCCATCGTGCGCGACCTGTACCCGCGCAACCAGGCCGCCCGCGTTCTGTCGACCATGGCCTCGGCGATGGCGCTGGGGCCGGCCATCGCCCCATTCCTCGGCGGCAACCTGCAGGCCTGGTTCGGCTGGCGGGCCAATTTCGTGGTGCTGGTGCTGCTGGGCGCCGCTACCCTGGTCGCCGGCTGGGGCCTGCTGGCCGAGACCAATCGGCATCGCGATCCGCGCGCCCTCGATCCGGCCACCATCCTCGACAATTATTGTCGCCTGCTGGGCGACCGCCTGTTCCTCGGCTACAGCCTGACCTTGTCGTTCGCCTTCGGCGGGTTGTTCGCCTTCATTTCGGGGGGGGCCTTCGTGCTGATCGACGTGCTGGGGGTGACGCCAAGGCTGTTCGGCTTCAGCTTCGTCCCGGCCGCCCTCGGCTTCATGGCCGGCAGCTTCGCCGGCTCGCGGCTGACTCAGCGGGTCGGGCTGGAGCGACTGGTCCGGCTGGGAGTCGGGCTCGGCCTGGCCGGCGGCCTGGTCCTCGCCGGGTTGGCCGTGGGCGGGGTGCAGACGGTGGTGGCGGTGATGGCCCCGATCTGCGTCGTATTCTTCTCGACCGGACTGGTCCTGCCCAACGGCACTGCGGCCGCCCTGTCACCCCATCCCAACATAGCCGGCAGCGCCTCGGCCCTGGTCGGCTGCCTGCAGATGGCCACCGGCGCGGCGGCCGGCTGGCTGGTCGGTCACCTGCATAACGGCACCACCCTGGCCATGGCCGGGGTCATCTGCGCCATGCAGTTGGCCGCCGCGGTGGTCCATTGGCGGCTGCTCAGCCGCCCAGCATCTTGACCAGGCCCCGCCAGATGCTGTCGACGGCCTTGGCCGGGTTGATCCCGGAACCGCCCTCGCCTTCCGCCGTCGGCGCCTCTTCCGGTTCCGTCCCCGGCAGCGGACGTGGCGGCAGGCCGCGATGGGCGGCCAGCATGACGTTGTGCCACAACTGGGTGGGCAGGCCGCTGCCGGTGATCTTGTGCATCGGCGTACCGTCGTCGTTGCCGAACCACACGCCCCCCACATAATCGGCGGTAAAGCCGATGAACCAGGCATCACGATAGTCCTGGGTGGTGCCGGTCTTGCCGCCCATCGGCCGGTCGATGGCGGCGGCCTTGCCGGTCCCTTCAGCCACCACCGCGGTGAGCATGTCGTCCATCTCGCGCAGCGCGTGCGGCTCGATCACCCGTCCGCTGCCGCCGCCTTCCCGCCGGTAGATCGGCGCCCCCTGATTGTCCTTCACCTCGGAGAAGCCGTAGGCGAACACCCCGTTGCCGTCATTGGCGAAGGTGGCGTAAGCGGCGGTCATTTCCAGCAGGTCGACTTCGCTGGTGCCCAGGGCGAGGGAGGCCTCGGGCCGCAGCTCCGAGGCGATGCCGAGCCGCTTCGCCACCGCCGCCACCCGCCGCGGACCGACCGCTTCGATCAGGCGCACCGCGGCGACATTGCTCGACTTGGCCAGGGCGTGGCGCAGCGTGATGGTCCCCTCGTATTTGTTGGTGTAGTTCTCGGGCTGATACTTGCCGGTGCGGATCGGCGCGTCCTCGATCGGACTGTTCTCGCTCCACCCCGCCTCGACCGCTGCCAGATAAAGGAACGCCTTGAACGAGGAGCCGGGTTGGCGGAAGCTTTGGACCGCCCGATTGAACTGACTGCTGCCATAGTCGCCGCCGCCGACCATGGCGCGCACCGCCCCATCGGGCGACAGCACCACCATCGCCCCCTGGCTGACCCCGGCCTTGGCGCCGGGACCGGCCAGCATCGCCGCCAGCTCGGCCTCGGCCTTGCGCTGCAGAGCCATGTCGAGGGTGGTGCGGACCACGATGTCGCGGTCGTCGCCGGCATAGGGCATCACCTGGTCGCGCACCCAATCGGCGAAATAGCGGCCGATATGCGAGACCTGCTTGACCGTCGCCGGCCCGCTGCCCAGGGCGGCATCGGCCTGGGGCTGCGAAATCGCCCCGGCGGCCACCATATTGGCCAGCACCTGGGCCGTCCGTTTGGTCGACAGGATGCGGTCGTTCTGCGGATTGTAGCGCGACGGCGCCTTCAACAGCCCGGCCAGGAGGGCCGACTGGTACAAGTTGAGTTGTGATGCCGGCAGATCGAAATAGCGGCGCGCCGCGGCACCGACCCCCCAGGTCCCGGAGCCCAGATAGACCCGGTTGAGATAAAGGGTCATGATCTGGTCCTTGCTGAACTTGCGCTCCAGCCACAAGGCCATCAGTAGTTCCTGGACCTTCCGCTTGAGGCTTCGTTCGGGGGTCAGAAACAGATTCTTGGCCAGCTGCTGGGTGATGGTCGACCCACCCTGGACCACATGGCCGGCCCGCAGATTGGCCAGGGCGGCCCGCGCCAGACCCAGCGGATCGAGGCCGAAATGGCTGTAGAAGTGGCGGTC
Organism: uncultured Telmatospirillum sp.; assembly: GCA_903858635.1. Lineage (GTDB taxonomy): Bacteria > Pseudomonadota > Alphaproteobacteria > Rhodospirillales > Magnetospirillaceae > DUZF01. Next base: position 19,251 of record CAIOJO010000124.1, read on the forward strand.
CTCGGTGGCGATCACCGCTTGCGGCAGGCTGGGCGGGATGTCCTTCAGGATGACCGGCTCGCCGTAGACGTCGCCATAGGCGGCGATGGTCTCGCCATCGGCCGCCAGCAAGGTGACGCTGGGCTTGCGCAAGGTGGCGGTGAGGCTGTCCAGGTCGGGCAGGTCGTAGCCGTAATAGGTCACCACGGCGCCGGCGGCGATGACCAGCCAAATTCCGGCGGTAACGCCCCAGGACAGCAGCCGGCGGGCCCAGCTCCGCCCACTGCCGCCACGCCGCCACCAGCCGCCGCCGCGCCGCGGCGGCTTGGGCGGCGGCGGTGTCTCGGCCCGCTCGCTGCGCTGCGGCAGCAGAGGACGTTTCTCGCCGCGCCGGCCGCCGCCGAAACGCGGTTGGCGCTTGGACGGGCCGGCTGCCGTGACGGCGCGGGCCGACTTGTCTGAGGAAATCTGCATGCGGTCTTCGGGCGAGACCCAAAGGCCGGAAGCGGCGTCACCAGGCGGTTTGGAAGACATGGGGCGGCTTATATCACGAAGTGGTTTGCGCTGAGAACATAGCCATAGGCCTGATTTGCGGCTAGAATACGACCGATGAGCGCCCATAGTTCATCGCAATTCCCTAACCCAAGGTTATTCGACCGTGCCTGATCTGGTCCTGACCCTTATCCCGGAAGTGCGGGAACGCCTGGAAGCCCTGGCCATCAAACTCGGCAAGAGTGTCGAAGAATGTGGCCAGCTGGCGCTTTCCGAGTTCATGGACAACTGGGAAGACTACATGCGCACCGTCCGCCGAGCTGGAAAGCGGCGAGGAAGAGCGCCCGGTGCTGCGCGCCGTCAACGACTGATCGTTGCCGGCGGGGCCAATTGGCCGGTCAAAGTTTGACCGGTCAGCAAGCTGATGGCATGGGCCAGCAGGCCCAGCAGCAGGACCACACAGAGAATCATGATCGGTACCGTGGGCAGCAGGTTGACCTGGCCCAGGACGCGGGGTTTGTGTTCCTGGCGCAGGCACAGCAGGAACACCAGCAGCACCGCCCCGGCGGCCATTCCGGTAACCCAGCCACTCATTTAGGCCCTCACCCGCACCGGCTCGACGAATTCGAAGATCTTACGCAGATTGTGCAGGCGGGCAATCTGCGCCTGCGACAGTTCGGTGTGGCCGGGAATGATCAGGTGGCCGTTGGTCAGGCGAACATCCGACAGCACAACCTGCCCGGCGGTGAGGGAGGCCACCGGCAATTCGATGACCTGGGGGGCCGCACCCTCGGCGATGGCCTTGAGACAGCTGACCACCCTGGCAAACAGCTGCGGATCATACTGGCCCTTGCGTTGCGCCAGTTTGGCGAACAGCTCGTTGCTCAGCGGTTGTCCCGCCGCCGCTTCGGCGATGTCCTTGAGAATCTTCAGTAGGCGGGCGAACAGCAGGAATTCCTCGCTACTCCGCTCATGAGCACTGGATTGCAGCGCCTCGAGCGAGACGGTGGCGTCGATGTAGAGGGCCGTCGTCTTCCCCAGCTGGGCGGCCATCGAGGCGGCCAGTTCGTCGAACTGCGACCGCAGATTGGCGCGATCCAGCGAGGCCACATAACCGGCCGCCAGTCCGGTGACGATGAAGCTCACCGCCAGCCAAAGGGTGATCGGTCCCCGCCGCGCCCGCCACTGCTCCGGCGAGGGCGCCCACCAGGCCAGCACCAGCGGCGCAAAGATCAGGACACCGATGGTTCGGCCGGCCCATAGGCTGCCGACCGCGAAGGCCAGGTCGGAGGCGGGAATGCGGTCCACCAGCGTGAGGATGCCGGCACGGCACAGGGCATAAGGCAGGGCGGGCAGGATCGCCCCGAACAACATCAGGCGACCGACTCGCCCCGGCGTGTCCAGCGGATTAGGGAATCGGCCGAAGCGGCGGACCAGAAAGCCGCCCAGCAGCGCCTGGAGACAGGCCAGAATGGGCTGACCGAGGACATCCGTCAGGGTCGGCGGGGTATGGGCCGCCGCATGGGCCCCCAGGGTGATGGCAAGGGACCCGAGGGCGATGCCGGGCCATACCAGGGGCCCGCGCAGCAATACGGCGGCCAGGGCAATGCCCGAGGGCGGCCAGACCACCGTCGCGAAGCCGGGGGACATGGCCAGGGCCAGCCCCAACCAGCCGGTGACCGTATAGGACGCGGCAATTGCCGCATTGGTCGACAACAGGCCAGGCGCCGCGCCGGCCTCGGATTCGTTATGGACGGAGCGGTCTTGCTGGTTCATTGGGTCGCTCCGCCAATCCCCAAGGGCTCGGACCAATGCAAAGGAAATTAGTCTTAGACCTCGCATGATAGGCCAGGCTGCACCGTCGGTCATCAACCGATAACACCACGATCTGCGGCAGAAACCGCCAAAGGGGCGGCGGAACAAAGGTCTTCGCCCCCTGTTGGCCCGACGACTCGCACCCTTCCGCAGCTGGGGGTCCCGCCCATGTCCAAGCTCGTCCTGCCGCTGGTCGCTTTGGCTGGCTTTGTCGGCGTCGCTACGGTCGAGGCCCAGATCGCCACCCCCTCGACGCCGGATGTCGAATTCGCCCGCAAGGCCGCCAGCGGCGGCCATGCCGAGGTCGAACTGGGCCGGATGGCACTGGGCAAGTCGACCAACGTGGAGGTCCGACAATTCGCGCAACGCATGGTCAAGGACCATACGCGGGCCAATCTCGAACTGTCGGAACTGGCCCAGTCCCAGCATCTGTTGTTGCCGCGCGTCGCCGAGGGCGAGGACGCGGCAAACATCAAGCGGCTTGGTGGTCTGTCGGGGAGCGCCTTCGACCGCGCCTATATGGATCTGATGGTCGAGGACCACCAACACGACGTCGCCGATTTTGGCAAGGAAGCCGATCAGGGGCAGAATGCCCAGATCAAGACCCTGGCCAGGACCCTCCTGCCGACGCTGCAGGAGCATCTGCAACTGGCCCAGCAGGTGCAACGGGGCCCCGGCGAGGAAAAGGCCCAGCTGCCGAGCGAGCGTTAGAACGGCATCTGTAGTGTTCGCAGTGGGGTGGGCGTCCCGCCCGCCGCCGCCGCAATGCGGCGGATGCTATTGCCACCGGCAGGGACGCCGGTGCCACTGGAACTAGGCCCGGCGCCTGAGGGGCGAATGCTATTCTATATATTCACCCTGGTAGACGCCCCAGAACTCGTCGCGTTTCAGCCAACCCTGGACATTGTCGATGTCGATGCGGCAATAGCCTTTGCCGCGCGGACAACCGAGCAGGCGGCCCATGACATTGGCGTCGAGCACGGCCATCGCCGGCGCCTTTTCGTCGGGATCGGCCCGCAGGCGGCGCTGCCCGCCGGTCACCACGACCATGCGCCGCGCCGACAGCATGCTCTGGTGAACCCAGCCCTCGGTGCCCTGCCAATCCCGGATCTTGCGCCAGGTCTCGAACTCGGCGATGACCTCGACCGGCATGTCGCCACGGGTGTAGATCCAGTCGACAGGGTAGCGAACGCCGGGGCCGGTCCGCAAATTGACTTCATCGGAACGCAATGAAACGAAACGGGGCAGAGGCAAGCCGCTGGTTTCCGCCGCGTGAGCCGGCTGACTCAACAGCCCGCCGCCCGGCATCGCAGCCGCCGCCAACATTGCGCCGATGAGGCAGAGGCAACGGACCAGTCGCACCATGGCCGGACTATTTGGACCTTTCATTTCGAACCTTGAATATTTGCCAGTCCGCGACCCCCCGGTCAAGCGGCCGGACTGCGATCATCCTCTGGACAAGAGGGGCCCGTCTTGCTACAGCCTCAATCAAGCAAGCTGCCCCGTCCACAGGGAGAACGCCCGATGGCGAAGAAGCCGCTGGTCATCGTCACCCGAAAGCTCCCCGACGCCATCGAAACGCGGCTGATGGAGCTGTTCGACACCCGACTCAATGTCGACGACCACCAGATGAGCAAGGCCGACCTGATCGAAGCGGTCAGGCATGCCGACGTCCTGGTGCCTACGGTCACCGATCGCATCGACGCCGCGGTGCTGGCCCAGGCCGGCCCTGATCTGCGCCTGATCGCCAATTTCGGCGCCGGCGTCGACCACATCGACCTGGCGACGGCGCGGCAGCGCGGCGTCACCGTGACCAATACCCCCGATGTGCTGACCGAAGACACCGCCGACATGACCATGGCGCTCATTCTGGCGGTGCCGCGGCGCCTTGCCGAAGGCGAGCGGCTGGTCCGCTCGGGCGGCTGGTCTGGCTGGGGCCCCACCTTCATGCTGGGCCATCGCATCTGGGGCAAGCGCCTCGGCATCATCGGCATGGGCCGCATCGGCCAGGCCGTGGCGCGCCGGGCCAAGGGTTTCGGCCTGTCGATCCATTATCACAACCGGCGCCGAGTCCATCCCGACATCGAAGGGGAACTGGAAGCAACCTACTGGGAAAGCCTCGACCAGATGCTGGCCCGCATGGACGTCATTTCGGTGCATTGTCCGCATACCCCGGCCACCTATCATCTGCTGTCGGCGCGACGGCTGAAGCTGCTGCAGGCCCATGCCTATGTGGTCAACACGGCGCGCGGCGAGGTGATCGACGAGAACTCGCTGACCCGCATGCTGCAGAAGCGCGAGCTGGCCGGCGCCGGACTCGACGTGTTCGAGCACGAACCGGCCATCAACCCCAAGCTGCTCGAGCTCGACAATGTGGTGCTGCTGCCACATCTCGGGTCGGCAACGCTGGAGGGCCGCATCGACATGGGCGAAAAAGTGCTGATCAATATCAAGACCCACGTCGACGGGCATAACCCGCCCGACCGGGTGCTCGCCAGCATGCTTTAACCGGTGTCCCCGCTAAGGCAGAGGGCTATTATAGACCTAGTGCACTGACACATTTGAATGTGTCAGTGCACTAGGGGCAGGCGGGGCTCGCCATCCGGCCAAGGCATCGCCTCTCGGCCGACCCGACACTCCCCCTTTCGGCGTCCCTCCTCTTCTGTCGCATTGCCGCGAGAAATGCGGGCTAGAACGCCAGCCGCAGATACACCATCTGGTGTCAGCGGGCGGTCGCATGATTCCGCGGCGGTCCATTCGGCAAAACCGCCCTTGCCGACCCAGTCGGGAGGATACCGAATGAATATCTGGCTGGATGGGACCGTGGTGGAGGCAAGACAGGCGCGGATCGACCCGACCGATCCCGGCCTGGCCCTTGGCGACGGACTGTACGAATGCCTGCGGGCCCGCAGCGGCAAGGCGCTGCGCCTGGCGGCCCATCTGGCGAGGCTGCATGCCGGGGCCAGAGCGCTCGGCATGACCATCCCCTTTGCCGACAAGGATATCGGCGAGGCCATGTCGGCCGTCCTGGCCGCCAACGGATTGGCCCATGGCCTATTGCGCCTGATCTTGATCCGTGGTCCGCAGGGACCGGACTGGTCCGCCCCCAAACCGATCCCCCCGACCTTACTGATCACCGCCGGCCCGGCCGGCCCGGAGCCGTCGACGGCCAAGGCAATCATCGCCACCGTCACGCGGCGCAACGAGTTCTCGCCGACCGCCCGTTTCAAGACGCTGAACACGTTGGACAATCTTCTGGCCCGACGCGAGGCGGCACGGCACAAGACCGACGAGGCCCTGCTGCTGAACAGTCAAGGCCGCCTGGCGGAAGCCAGCGGGGCCAATCTGTTCCTGGTGATCGACGGCGACGTGCTGACCCCACCGGTTGCCGAGGGGGCCCTGCCCGGCGTCATGCGGGCCGAGGTGATCGACCGCCTCGGCGCCGCCACCGCCCAGCTCAATCCGGCCGATCTGGCCAGCGCGTCGGAGGCGTTTCTGACCAATGCCCTCGGCATCCGCGCCTTGCTGGCGGTGGACGGCAAGGCGATCGGCAACGGCCGCGAGGGCAGCATCACGGCCCGCCTGAAAGCGGCGGTGAGCTGATGGCGCCCCCCTCCGGTTCCATCACCACGGTGTCGAAGGTGGAATAGTCGAGGGCCCGCCGGCCGTCGGCCAGGGTGCGGAAGAGGTCGGCGAAACGCGCGTTCCAGGCGACGTCCTCGGGACGATAGGCGTGGCGCGCATGGACCTCGGCCTGGAAGCCGTCGTGATGCCCGGAAAACAGCACGTTGATGACGGCCCGGCTGCGCTCCCACGAGTCCCGATCCTGTCCGAACAACGGGCTTTCCTGGTCGATCACATGCATGACCGTCCATGACAGGCCGAACACCGGGGTGAACGAGCGGATCAGGGCCATGTCGCGCAGGCGGCGGTAACCGTGCCCTTCGTCGGTCACCTCGTCCCGCAGCAGAACCACATGGACTCGCGCCTCATGAATCAGATCGGTCCGCTCGTTGGCCAGGCGAAACATCAGCGTCGGCTTGCCGTCGAGTTGGGTGACCACGGCGCTTTGGCTGAACCTGACGCCGGCGCTGGGGCGGGTGAAGCGGGCGAACATCAGGGCCGCCGCCACCGCCACCCCGAACAGCCCGACTCCGGCCTCGGCGGTGACCAGACTATTGGCCAGCAGGCTGATCGGCACCATGCGGCCATAGCCGATGGTCGCCATGGTCTGCACCGAGAAGAAGAAGGCATCGCCGAACGAACCCGGCCGGGCATTCTCGATGCCGTCGCCACAGGCCATGTAGGCCAGGGCGAACAGCCCGTTGAGGCCAAGATAGGCGCCGACCAGCAAAGCACCGAAGCGCCCGCGCGAGGTGGTCAGCAGCCAGTGGTAGAGATCGCGGGGATGCGGCGACCACAGCCGCACCACCTGATCGGCATCGGTCGGCCGACGCGCTTGCCGCCGGCCTGGTCGCATCAGACGAAGACCACCGCGGTGCCGCGCGGGGCTTCGGTCAGGAAGGTCACCAGCCCGCCCGGCTTGACCGGAACATCGGAACGCAAATCGGCCAATTCGAGGCCGAGCGCCCGCAGACCCATCTCGCAGACCATCACGTCGGCGCCCAGCGCCACGCAGGCGCCGAGCAGTTCGTCGAAGGCGCCCAGCCCGCGCTCGGTCAGGGCGAAGTCGGCCTCGCGGGGGGTCCTGCCATCCTCGGTGGGATACAGATGATACCAGCCCGGCCCGGCGGTGTCGGGCGCCAACAAGGCCCGCGCCCCGCCCATGGTGAAGAACAGGGTGGCCGGACGGTTGATCGACACGGCCGCCGCCGCCATGGCCAGGGCGTAATGGACGCGGTCATAGGCGCCGGAGAAGACGACGACGGACAGTCCTTGGACCGAAGGGACCGAAGATTGGCCGGAGGCGGATTCAGCCGCAGGCATGGGTGGTGCTTCCATGGGCCGAGAGATCGCGGATGGTCGCCTGGGGCCCGCACAACGGACAGGCCGGATCGGGCCGCAGGCGCACCTTGCGAAAGGTGGTCGACAGGGCGTCGACGATCAAGAGCCCGCCGGCAAGGCTGTCGCCGATGCCCAGGATCTCCTTCAGCACCTCGGTCGCCTGCAGGGATCCCATCACCCCGGCCATCGCCCCCAGCACCCCGGCCTGGGCGCAACTGGGCACCGCGTCCGCCTCGGGTGCCGCCGGATAGAGGCAGCGATAGCACGGGCCGGGCGCCTTGAAGGTGGCGAGCTGACCGTCGAAGCGCAGCACCGCCGCCGAGACCAGCGTCTTGCCGGCCAGACGGCAGGCATCGTTGATCAGGAAACGGGTGGCGAAATTGTCGCTGCCGTCGGCCACCACCCGGTAATCGGCGATCACCGCCGTCGCATTGGCGGCGTCGAGGCGCAGCCGATGCTGCACCACCTTGACCTCGGGATTGACCGCGGCGAGGGCGGCCTGGGCGCTTTCGGTCTTGGCCATGCCGAGGCGGTCGCTGCGATGGATGACCTGACGCTGCAGATTGGTCAGATCGACCACATCGTCGTCGACGATGCCGATGGTGCCGACCCCGGCCGCCGCCAAATAAAGCAGCAGCGGCGAGCCGAGGCCGCCGGCCCCCACCACCAGAACCTTGGCGTCGAGCAGCCGGGCCTGACCGACCCCGCCAACCTCGGGCAGGATGATATGGCGGGCATAGCGGCGGATCTGGTCTTCGGTAAAATCCATGGGTTGTTCTATGCCAAGACGGGTTGCCCGGTAAACCCTCTCCCCTTGCGGGAGAGGGTGGCCGCGCAGCGGCCGGGTGAGGGGTGCGCGCGTCGGCGCGCCACAAAAAAATGCTTGGCCCAACGCTCCTATTCCGCGCTGGCAGCGCGCAAGTCCCCTCACCCCCTCGCTTCGCTCGACCCCTCTCCCGCAAGGGGCGAGAGGCTGTTCTCCGTTACGCGATTCCTTCGAACAGGGCGGTCGACAGATAGCGTTCGGCGAAGGAGGGGATGATCACCACGATCATCTTGCCGGCATTGGCCGGCCGGGCCCCCAATTCGAGGGCGGCCGCCAAGGCCGCACCCGACGAAATGCCGACCGGCACGCCTTCCAGGCGGGCCGCCTTGCGGGCCGTGGCGAACGAGGTCTCGTTGCTGATCTGCAGGACCTCGTCGATCATCGCACGATCGAGCACGCCCGGAACGAAACCGGCGCCGATGCCCTGGATCTTGTGCGGACCGGGGGCGCCGCCCGACAGCACCGGGCTGTCCTCGGGTTCCACCGCGATCATCTTGACCCCCGGCTTCCTGGCCTTCAGCAACTTGCCGACGCCAGTGATGGTGCCGCCGGTGCCGACCCCGGAGATGACAAAATCCACCTTGCCGTCGCTGTCGGCCCAGATCTCCTCGGCGGTGGTGGTCTCGTGGATGGCCGGGTTGGCCGGATTCTCGAACTGCTGCAGGATGATCGCGTGGGGAATTTCCTTGGCCAGTTCCTCGGCCCGCCGCACCGCCCCGGTCATGCCCTTGGCGGCCGGCGTCAGTTCGATCTCGGCGCCCAGCAGGGCCAGCATCTTGCGGCGCTCCAGCGACATGCTTTCCGGCATGGTGAGGATCAGCCGGTAGCCCTTGGCGGCGGCGACGAAGGCCAGGGCAATGCCGGTGTTGCCGGAGGTCGGCTCGATCAGCACCGAGCCGGGCACCAGCTTGCCGGCCTTTTCGGCGGCCTCGACCATGGCCAGGCCGATGCGGTCCTTGACCGAGGCCAGCGGGTTGAAGAATTCCAGCTTGCCGACGATGTCGGCCTTGACCCCGGCCTCGGCGGCCAAGCGCTGGAAACGCACCAGGGGCGTCGCGCCGACGGTATCGAGGATGCTGTCATAGACGCGGCCACGAAAGCTGGGCTTGGCGCTGGCGGTCGAGACGGTCATGATCTACCTCTCTTGGAGTGTGCATCGTGAGTTGATATGCGTTTCCCAGATGTTTAATCCATTCCGGGATTCAATCAATCAAATAGTAAAGTCCATCTTCTGCGTCACCTCGCTGACGATGCCAGTCTGATGGGCCTGTAGGCATAGATCGTCGATCGAGATGGAATCGAGGCGGCCCATGATCTCCTCCTGCAGGACCGACCACATGGGCCGGATCACCTGCTTGCCGAGATCCGAGCTGGGGATCTCTTCCGGCGCTTCCTCGCCGGCTTCGAGGGCCCGCACCACCCGGACGATCTCGCCCACCGAGATGCGCCGCCGCTCGCGGGCCAGGCGATAGCCGCCGCGCGGGCCGCGCACCCCCATCAGGATCCCGGCGCGGACCAGCTGCTGCAGGGTCTGCTCGAGATAGCGGCGCGGAATCCCTTGGCGGCGGGTGATCTCGCGGCTCTGCACCGGCTCGCCGCCGGCGTGATAGGCGATATCGAGGACCGCTTCGATGGCGAACAGCATCTTTTTCGAAGGTCGCAGCATGTCTCGTCTATTCCCCTTGTCGCTGAGGGTGCGGCGGCGCCGCCTGGCTGGTGACGCCGGTCGAACCGAAGCCGCCGGCACCGCGCGCGCTGTCCGGCAAAGGCTCGCCCTGCCGCCATAGCGCCCGTGCCACCGGTGCCACCACCATCTGGGCGATCCGCATGCCCCGGGTGATGACGAACGGCTGAACGCCGTGATTGATCAGGATGACGCCGATCTCGCCCCGATAGTCGGCATCGATGGTGCCCGGGCTATTGAGAACGGTGACCCCGTGCCGGGCGGCCAAGCCGGAGCGCGGCCTTACCTGCGCCTCGTGGCCGGCCGGCAGGGCGATGCGAATACCGGTGGGCACCAGGGTGAAGCCACCGGGCGGCAGCACCGCCTCACCGTCGATCGCCGCCAGCAGGTCGAGGCCGGCGGCATGCTCGCTCTCGTAGCGCGGCAGCGGTAGATCGGCGGCGCCCGGCAGGCGCTCGATATGCACGGCGATCTCGGTCATCGGTCCTCCACCACGGCCGCCAGACGGGCGGCGATCCATTCGGCCAGTCGCGCCGCCACCGCCTCCTTGGGCAGCGCCGGCCAGGATTCGACCCCGTCGGGGCCGACCAGATGCACCGTGTTGGAGTCGCCGCCGAAGGTGCCGGCCGCCGGCGACACGTCATTGGCGACGATCAGGTCGCAGCCCTTCCGGGCCAGTTTGGCCTGGGCGTGGCCAATCAGGTTCTCGGTTTCGGCGGCGAAGCCGACCACCAGCCGCGGCCGCCGCCCGCCGGCCGCGGCCAGGCCGGCCAGGATGTCCGGATTGGGCGTCAGCGCCAGCGTCGGCGGCGGTGCGCCCTCCACCTTCTTGCGCTTTTCTTGGGCCTGCTCGGCCACCCGCCAGTCGGCCACCGCCGCGGCGCAGACCGCCACATCGGCCGGCAGCGCGGCGAAACAGGCCTCCTTCATCTCGACCGCGGTCTCCACCTTGACCACGGCGACACCCGGCGGGTCGGGCAAGGCGACCGGTCCGCTGACCAGGGTTACCGCGGCGCCCAGCCGCTCCAGCGCGGCGGCGATGGCGTGGCCCTGCTTGCCCGACGATCGGTTGGCAATGAACCGCACCGGGTCGATCGGCTCGTGCGTCGGGCCCGAGGTGACCAGGGCGCGACGGCCGGCTAGCGGGCCGGCAGCCCCGAAATGGGCTTCGATGGCGGCGACGATGTCGCCCACCTCGGCCATGCGGCCGTCGCCCACCTCGCCGCAGGCCAGATCGCCGGCGCCCGGCCCCACCTGCAGCACGCCGCGGCGGCGCAGCGTGGCCAGGTTGGCCTGGGTGGCGGGATGGTTCCACATGAACAGATTCATCGACGGCGCCAGCAGGATCGGCTTGTCCGAGGCCAGCAGCACGGTGGAGGCAAGGTCGTCGGCCAGCCCCGTCGCCATCTTGGCCATCAGGTCGGCGGTGGCCGGGGCCACCACCACCAGATCGGCCTCGCGCGACAGACGGATATGGCTCATCCCGTTGTCCTCGGTCAGCGAGAACAGATCGTCATAGACGCGGTCTTCGGTCAGCGCCGCCAGGGACAAAGGGGTCACGAATTGCGCCCCGCCCCGCGTCAGCACGCAACGCGGCCGCGCCCCCCGCTCGCGCAGGCGGCGGATCAGGTCCAAGCATTTATAGGCGGCAATTCCACCCGCTACGATGAGCAGGACACGCCTTCCGACAAGAGCCACTGGAGAATACCTGCAAAATACGCGTTATTGATGTGGTTAATTTAGCCAGCAATACACGGTGGCGCAAGGGAAATGACATATGGCAAATGCGGCCCGATGCCGCGGCCGTCATCGAACCGCTGAATCTAAACGGCCGAAATTGGGCGGTCTCCGCAACCAAATCGAAAATCCGCCGACGCATTCGTCCAGCGGCGCTTTCCTGTTTTCAGCTTGCCAGCGGGTTGGCTGGAACGGCATCTTTGCCCCGATGGTTCACGACATCGCCCACCTCGACCAACTTTTCCAAGAAGCGAAGGCCCATCACCGCGCTAAGCGTTGGTCGGACGCCGAGCGGCTTTACCAGGCCGTGTTGCGCGTCCAGTCGCGGCATGCGGAGGCCAATTACCATCTTGGCCTGCTGGCAACCGAAGCCGGGAAGCAGGAAGCGGCCCTGTCATATTTGCGGTCTGCACTCGAAGCCAGTCCCGGAAACCGTCAATACTGGCTGACTTATGCCGAAACGCTCATGCATGCCGGCAAGGCGGAGGAAGCGAAGTCGATTCTCGATCAGGGTATCCGACACGGCCCTCTCGCAGAGCTCTTGATCAGTACCAAGCCCTCTCCGGCAAGCCGGCAAGGCACGCCGCGGGGCAGTGGAACGAAGGGCGCGAGGACAGGCGAACTCATGGCGCAGGCCGTTCGCCACCACCAGGCCGGCCGAGTGGGCGAAGCAGAGGGGGTCTGCCGTCGTATCCTATCGATCGATGGAAGGCATGCCGCCAGTCTTCATCTGCTGGGCGTGCTCGCCTATCAGACACGTCGGTTGGAACGCGCCGCCAAAATGATCGGCGAGGCGATCGCCGTGGATGGCTGCGTCGCGGAATTCCATTGCAACCTCGGGAGCGTGCTCTACGACCAGGGAAAAGTCGAAGAAGCGGTCCGCCGCTACGAAAAAGCGCTGGCGATCCGGCCGAAGTTCCCGGAAGCGCTGATTAGTCTTGGCAACGCCCTGCGGCAACAGGGCCGATTGGAGGAAGCCGTTGTTCGGAGCGAACAAGCGCTTGCCCTCGACCCGGCCTCTGCGGAGGCGCATGCCAACCTTGGCACGGTCCTGTACGACAAGTGCAGGCTGGTGGAGGCGGCTCATTGCTTCCACCGAGCCATCGCCATCCAGCCCGGTTTCCCCTCGGCACTCTACAGCCTTGGCAACGTCCTGAAAGATCAGGGCAAGCCGCAGGACGCGGTGTTCCAATACGATCAAGCGATCGCGATTCAACCCGATTTTCCTGAAGCCCATTTCAATAAGTCTTTGGCCCTCCTGCTGCTTGGCGACCTTGCCGCCGGTTGGCCGGCCTATGAATGGCGCCGACGCGGTGGCGTGCGAGGATTGAAGCCACGACGCTTCGACCGGCCTCAATGGGATGGCCAGCCACTTGGCGGACGCACCATCCTGCTTCATCCCGAGCAGGGCCATGGCGACGTTCTGCAATTCTCCCGCTACGCAACCCTGGTCGCGGCCCGCGGCGGCCGGGTCGTCCTTGAGGCTTATCGGCCATTGGTGCGGCTGCTCCGAACCGTACCGGGCGTTGCTGAGGTCGTGTCGAGCGGCGAATCGCTGCCGTCTTTTGACGTCCATCTGCCGTTGATGAGCGCGCCGCTGGTCTTCGGCACGACTGTGGATTCTATTCCCGCCACGGTGCCCTATATGCAGGCTGAGCCCGCGGCAACCGCCGCCTGGGCTGGGCGGCTGGCCGGGCTGCGTGGCCTGAAAGTGGGGCTGGTGTGGGCAGGTAATCCGCGACCGGACGACCCGGATGCCAACGCCATCGACCGCCGGCGCAGCATCCGGCTGGCCCAGCTGGCGCCGCTTCTGGCCATGCCCGGCGCGACCTTCGTCAGCCTGCAGAAGGGCGACCCGGCCGCGCAGATCGCCGACATTCCGCCTGCCCGACGGCCCCTCGACATGATGGCCGAGATCGAGGACTTCGCCGATACGGCGGGTCTGGTGGCCAATCTTGACCTAGTGATTTCGGTCGACACTTCGGTGGCGCATCTTGCCGGGGCGATGGCCAAGCCGGTATGGATCCTGTCGCGCTTCGACGGTTGCTGGCGTTGGCTGCAGGACCGCGATGATTCTCCCTGGTATCCGACCGCCCGGCTGTTCCGTCAGCGGGCCCCAGGCGACTGGGATGAAGTGGTCGAGCGGGTGAGTGCCGTCCTTCGCCAAAAAAGCGCAGGACGGTGACCACGCCGGCAAGAGCGTATACGACGGTCAGCGGCGCAGCAGGAGCACCGTGAGGGCGACCACCAACAGCCAGGGGATCCAGATGAGGAGACCGCCGGAGCCGTTGCGCGACTGGCCGACCGCCCGCAGCGAGTCGGGATGCAGCCTGAGACCGCCGGTGCGCAGCACTTCCACCGTCTTTTCGGCATGGGCGACCAGGCGTGGCAGGCTTTCCAGCGAGGCCATCAGGGCCCCCACCGATTCGCGCACCCGGGCCTGCGGACCGAGATTGCTGGCCATCCACTGCTCGATCAGCGGCCGCGACAGCTGCCACATATTGACCGTCGGATCGAGCCGGCGCCCCACGCCTTCGGCCACCAGCATGCTCTTCTGCAGCAGCAGCAGCTGCGGCTGGTTGACCATGGCGAAGGTCTGCGTCACCTGGAACAACTGGCCAAGCAACCGGGCGATGGAGATCTCGTGCAGCGGCTTGCCGAGGATCGGCTCGGCGATCGACCGGCAGGCCTGGGTAAAGGCGTCCACCGACTTGTCGGCGGGAACATAGCCGGCTTCGAAATGCACTTCGGCCACCCGCCGATAGTCGCCGTTCAGGAACCCCAGCAGCATTTCGCCCAGGAAGCGCCGGGTCTGCTTGTCGAGGCGGCCGGTGATGCCGAAGTCGACGGCGATCAGTTCGCCCCGGGCCCCGACGAACAGGTTGCCGGGATGCATGTCGGCGTGAAAGAAACCGTCGCGGAACACCATGTTGAAGAAGGCGTTGGCGGCCGACTGAACGATTTGGTCGACGTCCTGCCCGGCGGCCCGCAGGCTGTCGACTTCGTCGATCGAAATGCCTTGGATGCGCTCCAGCGTCAGGACGCGGCGGGCCGTGCGCTGCCAGTCGATGCCGGGAATGGTGAAACTGTCGTCGCCGGCGAAGTTGTCGGTCATTTCGGCGGCAGCGGCGGCCTCGAAGCGGAGATCCATTTCCATGGTCACCGAATCCTCGAAGGCCCGCACCGATTCCACCAGCCGCAGGCGATGCAACGAGGGGAACAGCCGCTCGGCCCACCCGGCCAGCCAATAGAACAAGGCGATGTCGCGGGCGAAGCGCGCCTCGACGCCGGGACGCAGCACCTTGACGGCGACCTCCTCGCCTTCGCTGGTCACGGCGAAATGGACCTGGGCGATCGAGGCGGCGGCGATCGGCTGATCGTCGAAACTCTGGAACAGGAGCTCGATCGGCTTGTCCAGTTCGGCGGCGATGATCTGGCGCGCCTGGTCGGCGGGAAACGGCGGCAGCCGGTCCTGCAATCCGGACAGGTCCTCGGCCACCTCGTCACCCACCAGGTCGGGCCTGGTGGACAGCGCCTGACCGAATTTGATGAAGGTGGGGCCCAAATATTCCAGCGCCGCGGCCAGACGCTGCCCGGGACGCAGCTGACGCATCGCCGGATCGGCCATCGGGCGCAGCAGGCGGATCAGCAATCGCCCGACTTCGTGCGCCTGGAGCGGGAACAGCGCATCGTGGCGCGCCAGGGCGCTGCCGATGGCGGCCAGACGCAGCAGATTGCGCGTGGCTCCGATCATGCGCTAAAGACGCCAGCCGGAATGAAGGGCGGCGATGCCGCCCGTCAAGTTGCGGTATTTGACCTGCTCGAGCCCGGCCGCCCGCATGCGCTCGGCCAGCCCCTCCTGCGGCGGGAACCGGCGGATACTCTCGACCAGGTACTGATAGGCTTCGCGATTGCCGGCCACCAGCTGGCCCATCACCGGCAGGATGCGGAACGAATACTGGTCGTAGAGCTGACGCAACAGCGGCAGCACCACCTGACTGAACTCCAGGCACAGGAAGCGGCCACCCGGCTTCAGCACGCGACGCGCTTCGGCCAGGGCGGCATCGATATGGGTGACGTTCCGCAGGCAGAAGGCGATGGTGTAGGCATCGACGCAGCGGTCGGGAAAGGGCAGGGCCTCGGCGTCGCCGCAGACCCAGTCGAGACCGTCCTCGATATTGCGGTCGATGGCGCGATCGCGGCCCACCGACAACATTTCCCGGTTGATGTCGCAGACCACCACCGGGCCGCCGCCACGGGCGCGAAAGCGAAAGGCGATGTCGCCGGTGCCGCCGCCGACGTCCAACAGGGTCATGTCGGGGCGCGGCCGCAGCCAGTCGAGCATGGCCGCCTTCCACAGGCGGTGGATGCCGAGGCTCATCACATCGTTCATCAGGTCGTAGCGCGGCGCCACGTCGTCGAACACGTCACGCACCAGCGAAGCCTTTTCCTGCTCGCGCACGGTCCGGAAGCCGAAATGGGTGGTGCCCTCCGACGGGGCAGGCTCGGTAGTCTTTTTCATCGCGCGGCAGGATAACCGAGTGATCGCGGGAGGACCAGAGGCATCGCTCGCGGCATGCGGCGCTTCCTGATCAAGGAACCGCCAAGTCGCCAAGGCGCCAAGATATTTGATCCGCAGATGACGCAGATGATCGCCGATTTGGAAATCAATGCCTGCGGTCGACCATCTGCGGAGATCCGCGCCATCTGCGGATGACCTGTTTCCCTTGGCGTCTTGGCGTCTTGGCGGTTCAAAGAATTGCCCTGGCCGGCTAGGGCTTGCCAAGCCCCGACGGCTGGGCAATGCTCCACCTCATGCCTGAGCTTCCCGAGGTCGAGATCGTCTGCCGTGGCCTCGCCATGGCCCTCGAAGGCCGCCGCCTGACCCGCGTCGAGCTGCGGCGGCCTGATCTGCGCCGGCCCTTCCCGGCCGATTTCGCCGCCCGGCTGCAGGGGCGCCTGGTGGTCCGGGTGGCGCGGCGGGCGAAATACCTGACCCTATGGCTGGATGACGGCTGGGTGCTGCTCGGCCATCTCGGCATGTCGGGCCGCATGCTGGTCGGACCGGCTGACCACGCCCCGCCGGGCAAACACGACCATGTCCGGTTCGAGACCGACGACGGGCAGCAGGTGATCTACCAGGATCCGCGGCGCTTCGGCCTGATGGACCTGGTGGCCGGCGAACGGCTGGCCGAACATCCCCTGCTCGAGGGCCTGGGCCCCGAACCGCTCGACGACGCCTTCACCCCGGCGGTGCTGTCGGCGGCGCTGGCCAGCCGCAGCGGCCCCATCAAGACGGCGCTGCTGGATCAGCGGCTGGTCGCCGGGATCGGCAATATCTACGCCGTCGAGGCCCTGTTCCGGGCCGGCATCGCCCCCACCCGGATGGCCCGGACGGTGGCCGGGCGGCGGGCCGAACGGCTGGTTCCGGCACTCAAGGCGGTGCTGCTCGAATCCATCGCCGTGGGCGGCAGCAGCCTGCGCGATCATCGTCGGACGGACGGCGAACTCGGCTATTTCCAGCATTCCTTCGCCGTCTACGACCGGGAAGGCCAGCCTTGCCCGGACTGTCGCTGCAGCGACGGCATCCGGCGCATCGTGCAAGGCGGTCGCTCCACCTTCTACTGTCCGAAACGGCAGCGGTGAGGGCTGGAAGCCCGAGCGGTGTCACGCTTCCGTCGACTCCGCTCTAGGCGGCCCGGCCGCACTGGTGCTATGACATCGGCCATGAATTGTCCGCGGTTCCTTTCGGTGGTCGGCCTCGGCGCCCTGCTGCTGGCAGCTGGGGCGGCATTGGCCGCCGGCGAATTCCTGGCCGAACTGGAAGACCTTTCCCTGCCCGCCGGACTGACCGAGCAACCGGGCGGCATGCTGTTCGAATCGCCCACCGGGCGCATCGTCGAGGCGGTCGCCACCGGCAATCTCGGCGCGGCCGAGGTCCGGGCCTTCTACGCGGCGACGTTGCCGCAACTGGGCTGGGAACGGCTGGACGACGCAGCCTTCCGCCGCGACAAGGAAGTCTTGCACATCGACATCGAGGACAAGAAACGCCCCCTGTCGGTGCATTTTTCGGTGGTGCCGCAATAAGGCGGCCGCCGGTATCCTGAAACGACGCTCCAGAGATTGGGAGAATGAGTTTATGGCCTATGAGAACATTATCGTCGAATCGAAGGGCCGGGTCGGCCTGATCACCCTGAACCGGCCGAAGGCGATGAACGCCTTGTGCAGCCCGCTGATCGCCGAGCTGGGTCAGGCGCTCGACGCCTTCGAGGCGGATGACGAGATCGGTGCGATCGTCCTGACCGGCGGCGAAAAGGCCTTCGCCGCGGGCGCCGACATCAAGGAAATGAGCACCAAGACCTTCGCCAGCTGCTACATCGAGGACTTCATCACCAAGGGCTGGGAAGCGGTCTCCAAGGTGCGAAAGCCGGTGGTGGCGGCGGTGGCCGGCTATGCCCTGGGCGGCGGCTGCGAAGTGGCCATGATGTGCGACTTCATCCTGGCCGCCGACAACGCCAAATTCGGCCAGCCGGAAATCACCCTGGGGGTGATCCCCGGGGCCGGCGGCAGCCAGCGCCTGACCCGGGCGGTCGGCAAGGCCAAGGCCATGGAGATGATTCTCACCGGCCGCATGATGGACGCCACGGAGGCCGAACGCTCCGGGCTGGTCAGCCGCATCGTGCCGGCCAGCGACCTGCTGAACGAAGCCATCAAGGTCGCCGACCGCATCGCCGGCATGGGGCGCCTCGCGGTCTACGCCGCCAAGGAAGCGGTCAATCGGGCCTTCGAGTCGCCGTTGTCGGAGGGCGTGCGTTTCGAGCGCCGCATGTTCCACGCCCTGTTCAGCACCGAGGATCAAAAGGAAGGGATGGCGGCCTTCGCCGAGAAGCGCCAGCCGAACTTCAAGAACCGTTGACGCCGAAAGCGCCGTGCCCGCTCCGGGGCACGGCGCCCGGCCGGCCCCACCGGCGATCGGCCGATCTCACCTCTCCACTTGACGGCGGCAACCGGCGGACATATAAACGCCGCTTCCCATTTAAACCTTATTGCGAAGTGAACGGGTTTTCTCTCCATGGCTCACCATAAGTCGGCAAAAAAGCGTATCCGTCAGACCGTACGCCGCACCGCGGTCAATCGCTCCCGCGTGAGCCGCCTGCGCACCTTCGTCAAGGGCGTCGAGTTGGCCCTGGCCAGCGGCGACAAGGCGGCCGCCGTCACCGCGATGCAGCAGGCTGAGCCCGCTCTGGCGCGTGGCGTGCAAAGCGGCGTCCTGCACCAGAACACTGCGGCGCGCAAGGTTTCGCGCCTGGTTGCACGCATCAAGGCGCTCTAACTCGACCGATCTCGGCTAGAGACGGCCGCCTCCGCCGGCAGGCGCGGAGGCGGCCGTTTTGCGTTCTGCAAGTCAAATCTCCTGTGACAAAAAAAATTCGTCTGTTCGCTTTTCGGTCACGTTGCATAGACGGAAAAGCGTCGTTAGAGTCTCCCCTTCGCGCCACCCAAGGGCGGCGCCTTCCGAAGAAGAAGATTTATTTGCCACGGTCTTGTGATCGCGGAAAGAAGATGTGCGTTTCGCAAGTCTTCTCTTTGCCAAATGACAATGACCGAGGTATTTTTGTTTTTCGGGGCAATTGGTAAATGCTTAATTAAAATAAAAATCGTGACATCGTCTCTTGAGGGTGGGCTGGAACTGCATTTGGGGTGGACTGCGTTCGGGATACCGAGAATCGCCGCCGAGTGCGAATGACGATGGCGAATCCGGCATTGGCCGGACGGAAACGCGATGCCGATGCCACATGACATAGACTTGCGTCACATCCCGGAATTGGGTGGGCGCGCTATCGTCGGGAGGACCGGTACTTGCCGTTCGATTGGGGTGGAAACGTGAGCGACGATATTGTCCGGGCGCAATGGAACCGGGTAAGAGGCCGACTGCGCGATGAATTTGGCGAAGCCACGTTCAAAAGCTGGCTGAACCCGCTGACCCTGGCCGAGGTGCGGAATGGGCAGGTTCGCATCTGCGTGCCGACGCGCTTCCTGCGCGATTGGGTGGTAACGCATTACGGGGATCGCATCCGCAGCCTGTGGTCGAAGGAGGACGCCTCGATCAACGCGATCGACATCGTCGTCCTGCCGACCGCCGGGCTGAAGCAGGCCAATGGCGGTGGCGTCGCCACCGCGGCGGCCGCGCCGATGGTGGCCGCGCGATCGGTGCCGGCTCCCGTTGCCGCGACCCCCGACCCGGCCAATGCCAATGACGAGATCGGCGCGCCCCTGGATCCGCGCTATACCTTCGACAATTTCGTAGTCGGCAAGCCCAACGAATTCGCCTATGCGGCGGCGCGACGCGTCGCCGAGTCCGAGGTGGTCTCGTTCAATCCCCTGTTCCTGTACGGCGGCGTCGGTCTCGGCAAGACCCATCTGATGCATGCGGTGGCCTGGCATATCCGTGAGCGCGACCCCAAACGCTCGGTGATCTACCTATCGGCCGAGAAATTCATGTACCGGTTCGTGCGGGCCCTGCGCTACCAGGACACCATGGCGTTCAAGGAGCAGTTCCGCTCGGTGGACGTGCTGATGATCGACGACGTGCAGTTCATCGGCGGCAAGGACTCGACCCAGGAAGAGTTCTTCCACACCTTCAATTCCCTGGTCGATCAGGGCCGTCAGATCATCATCTCGGCCGACAAGTCGCCGTCCGACCTGCAGGGCATGGAAGAACGCCTGCGCTCGCGCCTCGGTTGCGGGCTGGTGGCCGATATCCACGCCACCACCTACGAGCTGCGCCTCGGCATCCTCGAAGCCAAGGCCGAACAGATGGGGGTCGAGGTGCCACGCAAAGTGGCGGAGTTCCTCGCCCACAAGATCCTCTCGAATGTCCGTGAGCTGGAAGGGGCGTTGAACCGCGTGGTGGCCCATGCGCAACTGGTCGGCCGCGACATCACCCTGGAATCGACCCAGGAGGTCCTGCACGACCTGCTGCGCTCCAATGACCGGCGGATCACCATCGAGGAGATCCAGAAAAAGGTGGCCGAGCACTTCAACATCCGCATCGCCGACATGCATTCGGCCCGCCGCGCCCGCCAGGTGGCGCGGCCCCGCCAGGTGGCGATGTACCTGGCCAAGCAGCTCACCTCGCGCTCGCTGCCGGAAATCGGCCGCAAGTTCGGCGGCCGCGACCACACCACCGTCATGCATGCGGTGAAGAAGATCGAGGAGTTGCGCAGCCTGGATTCCGGCTTCGCCGAAGACGTCGAACTGCTGCGCCGCATGCTGGAAAGCTGACGCGAGCAATTCGCGTCCCGGTGTCATAGCGAGGAGCGAAAAAATTAGTGGTGCCGGCGTTCCGGCGGAGCCGGAAGCGAGCATTTCCGCTGCTCCGCGGCGAAAGACCGGCAGGGACGCCGGTCCCACTGATAAATGGGAGTTCACCACGGAGAACACGGAGATTGAATTAATCTTTCTCCGTGGCCTCCGTGTCTGCGTGGTGCAACTTCGCTCGCAATGGCGCGGATACGAAATGGGCGCCCTCCGATACCAAGCTCGCGGGTGCGAACCGTGGAAATCGCCCCGCGCCGCCCGTTTCAAGCCCCGTTGCGGCGGCCTGAAAGCGCTTCTGATGCCAAAGGGTTGTGTTATACTGTCGCCCCTTTAGAAAGGGGGTGCGGCGACGCGCCTTGAGGAACCGCGGTTTGCCGCAATACAGCAACGGAACGCCATGAAACTAACCATCGAACGCGCCGCCCTGCTGAGGTCGCTGAACCATGTCCAGAGTGTCGTCGAGAGGCGCAATACGATCCCGATCCTGTCCAATGTGAAGATCGAAGGTCGAAACGCCCAGGTCAGCCTGAATGCCACCGATATGGATCTCGACATCGTCGAGTCGGTGCCGGCCGAGGTGATCCGTCCGGGCGCCACCACGGCGCCCGCCCACACCCTTTACGAGATCGTCCGCAAGCTGCCGGAAGGCTCGCAGGTCGAGTTGGAACACGGCGAGGACAGCCAGCTCACGCTGCGCTCGGGACGCTCGAAATTCGTTCTCGCCTCGCTGCCGGTCGAGGATTATCCGGCGATGTCGGGCGGTGACCTGCCCTTCACCTTCACCCTGGCCGCCGACGAACTGAAGGGGCTGATCGACCGCACCCGCTTCGCCATCTCGAGCGAGGAGACGCGGTACTACCTGAACGGCATCTATCTGCACGCCGCGTCGAGCGGCGGCGTCGCCGTGCTGCGTGCCGTGGCCACCGACGGCCATCGCCTGGCGCGCGTCGAGGTGCCGCTGCCGGAAGGGGCGACCGGCATGCCCGGCGTGATCGTGCCGCGCAAGACGGTGGTCGAGCTGCGCAAGTTGTTGGACGAGACGACGATGGAAGTCACGGTGGCACTGTCGGAGACGAAGATCCGCTTCGCCTTCGACGATGCGGTGATGACCTCGAAGCTGATCGACGGCACCTTCCCCGATTACGAACGGGTGATCCCGGCCGACAACGACAAGGTGCTCGAGGTCGACTGCCGCGCCTTCTCGCAGGCGGTCGACCGCGTCTCGGCCATTTCCACCGAGAAGTCGCGCGCCATCAAGCTGTCGGTGGAAAAGGGCGGCCTCACCCTGTCCGCCTCGAGCCCCGAGAACGGCAGCGCGGTCGAGGAGTTGGAGGCCGCCTACGATGCCGGCCCCATCGAAATCGGCTTCAATTCGCGCTATCTGATGGACATCCTGGCCCAGATCGAAGGCGATGCGGCCCGCTTCGCGATGGCCGACGCGGCCAGTCCGACGGTGGTGCGGGAAGTGACCGATTCGAGCGCCGTCTATGTTCTGATGCCGATGCGGGTGTAACGGACTGCGGTGTGACCGAACGCGAGGGGCAAGCGTCGCTGGCGGTGGTCCGTCTGACCCTCAGCGACTTTCGTTGCTATTCCTTTCTGAGGCTCGAGGCCGACCCCCGTCCGGTGGTGCTGACCGGTCCCAACGGCGCCGGCAAGACCAATATCCTCGAGGCGCTGTCCTTCCTCGCACCCGGCCGAGGCTTGCGGCGGGCCAAGTTGTCCGATGTCACCCGTCGGCAGGCGGGGCCGACGGCACCGTGGGCGGTGGCGGCCACGGTGCAACGGCCGGATGGCCCGATCGAACTGGGAACCGGCCGCGAGGCCGCGTCGGAGCGCCGGGTGGTGCGCATCGATGGGCAGGCGGCGCGCTCGCAGGCCGCCTTGTCCGAGGTCTTGAGCGCGCTGTGGCTGACGCCGGCGATGGATCGCTTGTTCACCGAAGGAGCGGGCGGCCGGCGGCGTTTCCTCGACCGCCTGGTGCTGGGTCTCGACCCCGCCCATGCGGCCCGTGCCGCCGCCTATGACCATGCCCTGCGCGAGCGGGCCCGTTTGTTGAAGGAGAATCGGTTCGACCCGGCCTGGCTGTCCGTCCTCGAAGAGACCATGGCCCACCAAGGCGTCGCCATGGCGGTGGCCCGCCGGGACACGGTAGCCCGCCTCAACGAGGCCTGCCGCCTCGGCCTCGGCCCCTTTCCAGCGGCCGCGTTGGGCGTGGCGGGCCGGGTCGAGGCGAACCTGGCGGCGATGCCGGCGGAGCAAGTCGAGGCGGCGCTGAAGGACAGCCTGGCCCAGCTGCGGCGGCGCGATGCCGAAGCCGGCGGCGCCGGCGAAGGGCCACACCGGAGTGATGTCTGGGTGCGCCACGCGACCAAGGACCTGCCGGCCGAACACTGTTCGACCGGCGAGCAGAAGGCGGTGCTGGTGGCCATCGTGCTGGGCCAGGCCCGCATCCAGGCGGCCCGCATGCCGCCGATCCTGCTGCTGGACGAGATCGCGGCGCATCTCGACCAGGCCCGCCGCGCCGCCCTGTTCGACGAGCTTTGCGCGCTCGGTGCGCAGAGCTGGTTGACGGGAACCGACGAGTCCCTGTTCGCCGAGATGGGCGAGCGGGGGCAGTTCTTCCGCGTGCACGACGCCGTCGTGACGCGGGCTTAAGGTGACGCCCGTGCAGGCGTCCCGCCGGGGAGGTCTGCACAAGCAATGGTGAGGAAGATTTGTCGATGACGACGACGCCGGTTGCCCAGTCCGATACGCCTGCCGCCTCGGGGTCCGAGGTCTATGACGCCGATTCCATCAAGGTGCTGCGCGGCCTCGAAGCCGTGCGCAAGCGCCCCGGCATGTATATCGGCGACACCGACGACGGTTCGGGCCTGCATCACATGGTCTATGAGGTGGTGGACAACGCCATCGACGAGTCCCTGGCCGGCCATTGCGACCTGATCGTGGTGCTGCTGAACGGCGATGGTTCGGTCACCGTGCGCGACAACGGCCGCGGCATTCCCACCGAGATCCACAAAGAAGAAGGGGTTTCGGCGGCCGAGGTGATCATGACCCAGCTGCATGCCGGCGGGAAGTTCGACCAGAACTCCTACAAGGTGTCGGGCGGTCTGCACGGGGTCGGCGTATCGGTGGTCAACGCCCTGTCCGAATGGCTGGACCTGCGCATCTGGCGCGGCGGCCACGAGTACTACATGCGCTTCGCCCATGGCGAGCCGGTCCTGCCGCTGGCGATGGTCGGCCCGGCACCGCAGACCGCGAAGGGGCTGCAGACCGGCACCGAGGTGACCTTCCAGCCGTCCACCGGAACCTTCACCCGCACCGAGTACGATTTCGGCACCCTGGAACACCGCCTGCGCGAACTGGCCTTCCTCAATTCCGGGGTCTATCTGAAGCTGGTCGACGCCCGCCACGCCGAACAGGTCAGCGTCGACCTGCATTACGAGGGCGGCATCGAGGCATATGTGGCCTATCTCGACAAGTCGAAGACGGCGTTGCACAGCCCGCCGATCGCCGTGGCCGGCGAGCGCGACGGGATCACCGTCGAGGTGTCGATGGAATGGACCGACGCCTATCACGAGACCTGCCTGTGCTTCACCAACAACATCCCGCAGCGCGATGGCGGTACCCATCTGGCGGCCTTCCGGGCGGCGCTGACCCGGACCGTCAACAACTACGCCAATGACTCCGGCATCGCCAAGAAAGAGAAAGTGGCCCTGTCCGGCGACGACATGCGGGAAGGCCTGACCTGCGTCCTCTCGGTCAAGGTGCCGGATCCGAAATTCTCGTCGCAGACCAAGGACAAGCTGGTCTCTTCCGAGGTCCGTCCGGTGGTCGAGAACGTGGTGGCCGAGAAGCTCAGCCAATGGTTCGAGGAGCACCCGACCGAGGCCCGCAAGATCATCATGAAGGTGGTCGAGGCCGCCGCCGCCCGCGAAGCGGCGCGCAAGGCGCGCGAGCTGACCCGGCGCAAGGGCGCGCTGGACATTGCCACCCTGCCCGGCAAGCTGGCCGACTGCCAGGAACGCGACCCGGCCCTGTCGGAACTGTTCATCGTCGAGGGTGATTCGGCCGGCGGCTCGGCCAAGCAGGGGCGCAACCGGGCCTTCCAGGCCATCCTGCCGTTGCGCGGCAAGATCCTCAACGTCGAACGGGCCCGCTTCGACAAGATGCTGGGCTCGGCCGAGATCGGCACCCTGATCGCCGCCTTGGGCACCGGCATCGGCCGCGAGGACTTCAACGTCGGCAAGGCGCGCTATCACAAGATCATCATCATGACCGACGCCGATGTCGACGGCAGCCATATCCGCACCCTGCTGCTGACCTTCTTCTACCGGCAGATGGCCGAACTGGTCGACAAGGGCTATCTGTACATCGCCCAGCCGCCGCTCTACCGGGCCAAACGCGGCAATTCCGAGGTCTATCTGAAGGACGACCGGGCCTTGGAAAACTACCTGATCGACGGCGGGCTGACCGATGCGGTGCTGAAGCTGACCGCCAGCGGCGCCCAGATCGGCGGCGCCGAGCTGCGTGCCCTGGCCGACCTGGCCCGCTCGGTGAAGTCGATGCTGGGCACCATCGCCCGGCGCCTGCCGCTTCCGGTGGTCGAACAGGCGGCGATCGCCGGCGCCTTGAAACCCGCCGTGCTGAACGACCTGACCCGGTCGCAGGCTCTGGCCCAGGAAATCGCTCTGCGGCTCGACGCCCTGGAGAACCCGCTGGAGCGGGGTTGGCACGGCGAAGCGGCAGAAGGCGACGGGCTGGTCTTTACCCGCACGCTGCGCGGTGTCACCGAACGGCATCACCTCGACGCCTCGGTGATCAAGAGCGCCGAAGCCCGCAAGCTGGACGAGATGGGCCCGCGTCTGCGGGAAATCTTCAACACCCATGGCGAGCTGGTGGCCAAGGACCGCTCGACCCCGATCACCGGCCCGGTCTCCCTGCTGGACGCCATCATGGAAGCCGGCCGCAAGGGCATCGCCATCCAGCGCTACAAGGGGCTGGGCGAGATGAACCCCGAACAGCTGTGGGAAACCACCCTCGACCCCAACGCCCGGGCGTTGCTGCAGGTCAGGGTGAACCATGTGGAGGAGGCCGAGGAGGTATTCTCCACCCTGATGGGCGACGTGGTCGAACCGCGCCGCGAATTCATCCAGACCAACGCCCTGAAGGTGGCGAACCTGGAC
>CAIOJO010000125.1 GCA_903858635.1 uncultured Telmatospirillum sp.
CCCGGCAACCTCGATGGGATGGGAGAAATAGGAATCCCCCGAGGCCCGCATCTGCGAACCATGCGCCTTTATGGTGAAGACATAGGCGCGGTTGATCGCGTCCTCGTCCGCGGTCGGGTCATACGACTTGACCCGCTCGACCAGTTCGAATTGACGCATCATGGCCGCGAACCCGGCGGCCGGCGGCGTGGTCGCCCTAAGGCAACAGGCAATGGGGCGGCATGGTCACCAAGCATCTGCCACCCCCGAGCCATTATTCTTCGTCGAAGCTACCGAGTTCGGTGTCGATCTCGGTCCCGTCGTCGTGGATCGACAGACCGTCTTCGGCCAATTCCTCGTCCACCGCGGCGTCGCCCGCTTCCATCACCATGTCACGCGCCGCCAGGACGTCGATCTCGTCATCCTCCGGCTCGTCGACTTCCACATGCTTCTGCAGGCCCTGCACCAATGAGTTACGCAGAGCCAACAGGTCGACCGTTTCCTCGGCGATCTCGCGTAGCGCGACCACCGGATTCTTGTCGTTGTCGCGTTCCACCGTCAACCGCCCGCCCGACGAAATGTCGCGCGCCCGCTGGCCGGCCACCATCACCAGTTCGAACCGATTCGGCACCTTGAGGACGCAATCTTCAACCGTTACACGAGCCATACACACCCACTCCAGAGGCCAAGCCAAACATTGAGAATATATATTTTTGCCGCGCAATGAAAGCAAGGTTGCCGTTATCGGCGGAACAATTGTCGAACCGCCTTCCAAGACAGCGGCCGCCCCCTTTACGACGTGGCGGCGGAATGCGTCGAGTGGCCCGCACCAAGGCCCGGGATCCGGGGAATGGCGTTCATCCGGTATGAGGCGCCGACGGGAGATCGGATCGAGGCCATGCCAATGGGGTGCGCAACCCTCACCGTAGGGGAGATATGCTCGAATAATGCTTGCTCTTTTTGCGACAAAGGCCCATACAACTGCTAGCCAAACGAGCTTTGGGTTCGCTTTGCCGCTGCCTGTTGTGCCGGTCCTGACGTCTCCCAGAACGAGATTTGATCTGTCGCGCAATCGGCGTGAAGATTTCTGATTGTGGAGATGCCGATGTCGACTGGTACCGTTAAATGGTTCAATGCAACAAAGGGTTACGGCTTCATCACCCCCGATGAAGGCGGGCAGGACGTATTCGTCCATATCTCGGCTGTCGAGCATTCCGGCCTGGCATCGCTGGCGGAAGGGCAGAAGCTGTCCTTCGACCTGCAGCAGGGCCGCACCGGCAAGACCGAAGCGACCAACCTGAAGCCACTCTAACGAGCTCGGCGTTGGCTAAAGAAGACTTAGTTGAATTCGAGGGCGTCGTCACCGAAGTGTTACCCGACGCCCGTTTCCGCGTGGTCCTGGAAAGTGGGCACGAAGTGCTTGCTTATACCTCGGGCCGTATGAAAAAGAACCGCATCCGCATCCTGACGGGCGACCGGGTCTCGGTGGAAATGACCACCTACGACCTCACCAAAGGCCGCATCAACTTCCGTCACAAGGACGAGCGGGCGCCCCAGCCTGCGACCCGGTCCGGGCCGCCGAGACGCCCGCGTTAAGTGGAGCTTACAGCCGCCGCATAGAGTTGGTCGGACGGCTACTCCCATGAAAGAAATAGGTTTACATGACGTTATTTTCCGAACTCGGCTTGATTGAGCCGATTTGCAAGGCTGTTGCCGCCGAAGGCTATACAGAGGCGACGCCGATCCAGACCCAAGCCATTCCCACCATCCTGAGTGGCCAAGACGTCCTCGGGGTGGCCCAGACCGGCACCGGCAAGACGGCCGCCTTCTCCCTTCCCATCCTGCAACGCCTGGCCGCCAGCAAGCGTCCGGCGGCGCCGCGCAAGACGCGCGCCCTGATCCTGACGCCGACTCGCGAACTGGCCCACCAGGTCGGAGCCTCCTTCGCCACCTATGGCATCAACCTGCGCATGAAGCGCTGTATCATCAACGGCGGCGTCGGCATGCAGCCGCAGATCAACGCCCTGCAGGCCGGCTGCGACATCGTCGTGGCCACTCCCGGCCGCCTGCTCGATCTGATCGTGCGGGGCCATCTCTCCCTCGACGCGGTGGAATGCTTCGTCCTCGATGAGGCCGACCGCATGCTCGACATGGGCTTCATCCATGACGTCACCAAGATTATCGCCATGCTGCCGGCGCAGCGTTTGAACCTGCTGTTTTCGGCCACCATGCCGCCGGCCGTCGCCGCCCTGGCGGCGCGGACGCTGAAGAATCACAAGCGCATCGAAGTCACGCCCTCGGCCACCACCGTCGAGCGCATCGAACAACGGGTGCTGTTCGTCGCCAAGGACAAGAAGCGCGACCTGCTGGTCAGCGTGCTGCAAGGCGGCACGGTCAGCCGCGCCATCGTCTTCGCCCGCACCAAGCATGGTGCCAACCGCCTGGCCGAACAATTGGTCCGCAGCGGCATCAAGTCGGAAGCGATCCACGGCAACAAGTCGCAGGGAGCCCGCCAAAGGGCGCTCAGCGAATTCCAGTCGGGCCGGGTGCAAGCCCTGGTGGCGACCGACATCGCGGCGCGCGGCATCGACGTCGAGGGCGTCAGCCACGTCATCAACTTCGAACTGCCGAACGAGCCGGAGAGCTATGTGCATCGCATCGGGCGGACCGCCCGCGCCGGCGCCGACGGCATCGCCCTGTCGTTCTGCGATTCCGAAGAGATCGCCTATCTGCGGGCGATCGAAACCACCATCCGCCAGGAAGTGCCGGCCGATGAGACGCATCCCTTCCACTGCGCCGTGACGGCCAGGATGCGCGGATCGTCCTCGGCCCGCCCGCCGAAGCGGCAACAAGGCGGTGGGCAAGCCCGCCCCGCCGGCCAAGGCGGCCACCGCGGCCGCCAGGGCGGCGGCGGCACCCGCCGGGCTGCCTAGCGACCCGACGCGCCGGCACCTGGAACGAAGCGTTAGAGCGGTATGCGATTAGATCGGATCACCCCTCTCGTCATTCCCGCGGAAGCGGGAATCCATTACGGCTCCGAATTTCTGGCGTCGGCGTGGACCCCCGCCTTCGCGGGGGTGACGAAGGTGATTCTGTCATAAAGCAC
>CAIOJO010000126.1 GCA_903858635.1 uncultured Telmatospirillum sp.
CTGTGCGCTTCTCCTTCGAACGGCCGTGTTTAGCCTTCGGGTTGCTAGCAGCAGCGCCTTCAAAGTAAGTATTGGTCAGGTCAAACAGACCGTCTCTTCCAGTTTGTGTCCGCGCCGGCTCGAAAGTGGAGCGAATTGGCCGGCGAGAAACTGGTGCGATGGCGAGGTGTGAGGACGGCATCGTAGTCAGACACAATGCCCCCGGCGCCCCAAGGTTGGGGGCCGGAGGCGGCAGTGTGATGGTAGGCAGTCAGGTATCGGGCTGATCGCGCATGCGATAGCTGCGACCTTCGATGACGATGGACTCGGCGTGGTGGAGTAGGCGGTCGAGCATGGCCGAGGTCAGTGTGCTGTCGTTGTTGAAGATATCGGGCCACTGCTTGAAGGCGCGATTGGTGGTGATGATGGTGGAACCGCGCTCGTAGCGCTGGCTGATCACCTGGAACAGGCCATCGGCACCGAACTTGTCGATCGGCAAATATCCCAACTCGTCAATTACAAGGAGCGAGGGCTTGAGCAGTCGCGCCATTTCCCGCTTGATGCCGCCGGTGGCTTGCGCGGCGGCCAGGGAATTGACGATGTCGACCGCGCTGGTGAAGAGCGCGGTGTGTCCTTGCTGACAAGCCGTGTGCGCCAGCGCGATCGCCAGGTGCGTCTTGCCCAGACCAACGCCACCCAACAGAATCACGTTGCCGTGCTTGGGGAGAAAGTCCAGGCGAAACAGATGCTGGACCTGAGCCCGGTTGATCTGCTTGGGCCAGGACCAGTCGAAGCCATCCAGGGTCTTGATTCCCGGTAGCCTTGCGGCCTTCACCCTTCGGGCGATCAAGGCCTCGTCGCGGCGCGCGACTTCGCCCGCCACCAGGTGTTCGAGAAAGCGGCCATGAGGCCACGATTCCCGTGCCGCCTGTGCCATGAGTTCTGCGTAATGTTCAGCGATATAGGGAAGCTGCAAACGGCCCAGATGTTTGGCCAGGACGGCTTCAAACAGATCCATGAGATTCTCCCTTGGGGGTGGCGAGGTCCGCATAGGCCGACATGTCTGCTGGTGGCAGTTCCAGCTCCAGTACGTCCTGGTGGTGCATCAGCAGCAAGGGGCTGGCCTCTGGCAACTGGCGGGTGCGCGCATCGATCAGATGCGCGATGTATTCGCTGCTGAAGGCCTCGAACGCCAGGGCGTCGGCCATCGCGCGCGTCACCGCCTCGTCGCCGTGGATCTGGGCCAACGCCACGATCTTGCGCACATGCGCCATGGCATTTCCCCGGCGCTCCAGCAGGCCGGCCTGATACCTTTCTGCCAGCGGCGACAAGCCCAGGAAACGCTTCAGTGTCTGAGCATCCTGGGCATGGCGGCGTTGTGCTACCAGTGCCTTGGCGTGATCGGTATCCTCGATGTCCTGACGGCGATCGAAGGAACGGGTATGGCGTGCGATCAGTTCCTCGTCCCGGTAGATGCACAAGCGGTCTGGATAGGCCTTCACCGTCACCCGTGTTCCCGCGAAGCGCGCCGGCACCGAATAGCGGTTGCCCTCGAAGGTCACCCGAAACTGGCGATCGGCGCGCAGCGTTAGCACCCGGCCCACATCGT
This sequence comes from uncultured Telmatospirillum sp., assembly GCA_903858635.1. Lineage (GTDB taxonomy): Bacteria > Pseudomonadota > Alphaproteobacteria > Rhodospirillales > Magnetospirillaceae > DUZF01. The sequence continues at coordinate 1,589 of CAIOJO010000126.1, forward strand.
AGAGGCGCGGATTTACCGCTTGCAGGTGTACGCGTTCCTCCGCCCATAGGTCCACCGGCCGGCGATGGGTGTCCCGATGCAGGCGGACATTCGCCACCGACTCCAGCCAGACCTGAACCGCGGGGTTGATCGCGGCGAACCCAGGCAAGTCCATGCCGTGCAGGAAATTGGCCTTGACGTAACCCACGCCCCGTTCGACGCGCCCTTTCTGTGCGCCGCGCGCATCTCGCTACGCGAGACCACCGGCGTAGCCGGTGTCCTGCGGAACCTCCGGTTCCTGGTCGTTTCCCTTGGCCGGCGCACAAGCGACGATCTCGAAGCCATAGTGACGGGCGAAATCGAGGTAGCGTGGATTGAACTGGGCGGGTTCTCCTCTGGGATGCTTCAGCACTGCCGAGCGCAGGTTATCGACCATGATCTTCTTCGGCACGCCGAGCGCGTTGAAGGCGTTGATGTGCGCCGCCAGAAACTGCTCCATGGTCTGCGAGCAGGTGAATTCGACATACATCAGCCGACTCCAGGCCAGCACCATGACGAAGAAGGACAGGCGACGACGCGTATTGCCGACCGCGATGGTGCCGTATTCTCCCCAGTCGACTTGTGCGACTTCCCCCGGAGCGAACGCGAGTGTGAGGAAATCCTCGCGCATGGGCGGTCGAATCTTGTGGACATACTCCTTGACGATGCTGATGCCGCCTCTGTAACCGGCCTCCTGCAAACGCTGGAAGACCTGTTGAGCGGACAGCGGATGCGCGTCGAGCCAGCCGACGATGCGACCCTTGAACGGATCGAGCTTGCTCGGCCGCACCACGGTGGCACGGGGTTCATAGGGGCGGCCGATCCAGTGGCGCACGGTCTTGATGTCCAGGCTCAGGGACATGGCGAGTTGGGCCGGGGTGAGGTGTTTCGCAACGCCATCGCGGATGGCGCACCAGGTTGAATACTCGATCATGGCTGTTCTCCCAGCACGGCGTGCAGACGTGACAGGCGCGTGGCGATGGGCACCGACTAGGGCAGGTTCAACACCTAATAGAGCGGTGGATCGTAGGCGATCAGGCCGATTGCGATCAGATCACGGCGAGCCAGCGCCAGACGGGCGGACTCCAGCCCCAAGCGTCGGGACAGGGTCGAATCCGCGTAATAACTCAAACCTTGAGCGTCGGCGACGGTGATGAGGAACAGGTAAAGCGCCCAGGCGCAGACGTCAGCCCTCTCGATGAAGTGTTCCCGCACCAGGCGGTGATCGAGCCAGCTGAAATGCTCGGGCACCCGGCGCAGGCGTTCCGGGTTCAATATCTGCTTGGTCGTACTCATGGCTTCCTCCTCGAATGTCCTGACTGTATCAATCGGTTCAGGCCCGAGGCGATGTCCTCTTGTAACGAACTGCCCCAGATATGGGCGATTAGTCCTACCAAAACAATGGGTTGTGCATTCAAGAAATCTTGTAACGGCGAGATCGGAGCGTTACAAGAGTTCTGCGCCGGCACGCGCGAGATATCTGGCGCCGATGCAGGCTGCACGGCCTCGGGTACCGCACTGGGCAAGGCCTCTTGTAGCGTGGGGGTGGCCACCGCCGCCGCGCAAGCGTCCTGTGTTGGCATGGACTGCAAGACTTCCTGTGTCATGGCGGGCAAGACGTCTTGCATCGTGGTGCTTGAGGTGGCCGCTGCCTTGCGCCGGCTATAGCCGGGATGGGCGCAACGCCAGGCCTGGACCCGAGCCACGGCCTCCGGCCCACGGTGGTAGTCCTGGTTCTCCGGCTTGGCCAGCCATTTCGCCTGGCTCTCGCGCTTGCTCGCCGCCTTGCACGGCGCTAGGGCGCAATACCGCTGGTGCCGCGCGTTACGCGCATCCGCAGTGAAAGCCTCGCCGCAGTTCAGGCATATCCGCTTCTCCGCTCGTCCCATGTCGTGTCTCCTGCCAGGGCGTAGCCCTGACAACTACACGAGACCCAAAGAAGACAAAAGAACACACCCAACCGCGAAGAACACACCAGCCTGGATAAGCCCCAACCCCGAAGAAAATACCCAAGAAAATCCAACTTCACACCGTCAGATTTGAACCACTTTCAGGTCGGCCGCGACAAGTTTGAACAAGGTTTGAACCGCGCTGAACATATGGCCTGCTTCACGATGCCGCATCAGCAGGTCGGACGCGCGGTACAGGCGCATGTGCGACAGGCCCGCGAAATCCACGTCGAGCAGTTCACCCAGGGCGCTCTGATTTTGCAGCCAGTCCCAGGTGGCCAATTCGGAAGCAGGCTGCGCCATGCGGCCAA
>CAIOJO010000127.1 GCA_903858635.1 uncultured Telmatospirillum sp.
ACGATCCCGACGAAGAAGAGCCAGACCTTCTCGACGGCCGACGACAACCAGACGGCGGTCACCATCCGGGTCTTCCAGGGCGAACGCGAAATGGCGGCGGACAACAAGCTGTTGGGCCAGTTCGACCTGGTCGGTCTGCCCCCGGCGCCGCGCGGCATGCCGCAGATCGAGGTGACCTTCGATATCGATGCCAATGGCATCGTCTCGGTGTCGGCGAAGGACAAGGCCACCAGCAAGGAGCAGCAGATCCGCATCCAGGCCTCGGGCGGCTTGAGCGATGCCGATGTGCAGCGCATGGTCAAGGAGGCCGAGGCGCACGCCGCCGACGACAAGAAGCGCAAAGAATCGGTCGAGGCGCGCAATCATGCCGAGTCCCTGGTGCACAGCACCGAACGCAACCTCACCGAATTCGGCGACAAGGTGCCGGCCGATCAGAAGGCGAAGATCGAGGCCGACGTCAAGGCGTTGAAAGATGTCCTCGACTCCGAGGATGCCGCGGTGATCAAGAGCAAGACCGACGCCCTGACGCAATCCGCGATGAAGCTGGGCGAGGCCATGTACAAGGCGCAGCAGGACGCCGGTGCGGCTGGCGGCGGTGCCGCCGGCGCCGGGCCCGGTGAGGCCGGTGCGGCCCATGGCGCGGCGGGGGGTGAGTCGGTGGTCGACGCCGATTTCGAGGAAGTCGACGGCGACAAGAAGGAAAAGTAATACCTTCCACGAGTGGCTATGGTAATACCCCGCCCCGGGGACTTGAAGGTCTCCGGGGCGTAGTCCGCCAGGTGTGAGGCGATCGGATCGGCATGAGCAAGCGGGATTTCTACGAAGTTCTGGGGGTTGCCAAGGGGGCCAGTGCGGAGGACTTGAAGAAGGCCTACCGCAAGATGGCCATGCAGATGCATCCCGACCGCAATCCCGACGATCCCACCGCCGACCAGAATTTTCGCGAAGTCAACGAAGCTTACGACGTCCTCAAGGACGAACAGAAGCGCGCTGCCTATGACCGTTATGGGCATGCCGCCTTCGAGCAGAGCCGCGGCGCCGGCGGCGCGGCCGGTGACTTCCATTTCGCCTCGGGCTTTGCCGATATCTTCGACGAAATGTTCGGCGAATTCATGGGTGGCCGCCGCGGCGGCTTCGGCGCCGGCCAGCGCGGTGCCGATCTGCGCTACAACATGGAAATCACCCTGGAGGAGGCCTTCGCCGGCAAGGCCATGCAGATCAAGGTGCCGAGTTCGGTGGCCTGCGAGGACTGCAAGGGCAGCGGCGGCATCGGCGGCGCCCCGCCGATCGATTGCGCCACCTGCCGCGGCGCCGGCAAGGTGCGCGCGACCCAGGGCTTCTTCACCATCGAGCGGACCTGTCCGACCTGTCACGGCATGGGCAAGGTGATCAAGGATCCGTGCCGCGGCTGTGGCGGCAGCGGCCGGGTCAAGCGGGAGAAGACGCTGGCGGTCACGGTGCCGCCCGGCGTCGAGGACGGCACCCGGATCCGCTTGGCCGGCGAGGGCGAAAGCGGCATGCGCGGCGCGCCCAACGGCGATCTCTACATCTTCTTGTCGATCCAGGCCCATCGCCTGTTCCATCGCGAAGGCGCCAATATCCATTGCCGGGTGCCGATCCCGATGGTCACCGCGGCCTTGGGCGGCGCCATCGAAGTTCCTTCGATCGACGGCAGCCGGGCGAAGATCACCATCCCCGCCGGCACCCAGTCGGGCCATCAGTTCCGGATGCGCAACAAAGGCATGAGCGTTCTGCGCAGCCCGGCGCGTGGCGACATGTTCGTCGAGGCGGTGGTGGAAACCCCGGTCAACCTGACCAAACGCCAGGAAGAGATGCTACGCGAATTCGACAAGGCGGGCGGCAAGGAGACCAGCCCCGAATCCGCCGGCTTCTTTGCCAAGGTGCGGGAATTGTGGGAAGACCTGAAGGAATGAGCGGCCGCGTTGCGGGCTCGCTGATGGGGGTGCGACCTTGACCACCAAGATCGGAATTGTCGGCTGCAACGGCCGGATGGGGCAGATGCTGGTGCGCGAGGTCCTGGACACCGAAGGGGTCGTCCTGGCCGGCGGCATCGAGCGGCCGGGCAGCGATGCGGTGGGCCGTGACCTCGGCGAGCTGGTCGGGCGCGGCCGCAACGGGATTTGTGTCGGTATCGATACGATGGCGTTGTTTGCTGCGGCCGACGCGGTGATCGACTTCACGGCGCCGGCGGCGGCGGCCGAACATGCCCGCCTGGCCGCCGAGACGCACACCCCTTACGTGGTCGGCACCACCGGCCTGTCCGCCGCCGAAGCCGAGGAATTGCGCCAGGCGGCGGCCCGCACTCCGGTGGTGTGGGCGCCCAATATGAGCGTCGGGGTGACCCTGTTGCTGTCGCTGGTCGAGCAGGTCGCCGCGGTGCTCGATCCGGCCAGCTTCGACATCGAGATCGTCGAGATGCATCATCGCCATAAAGTGGATGCGCCGTCGGGGACCGCGCTCGGTCTCGGCAAGGCGGCGGCCGCCGGCCGCGGTGTGGCCCTCGACACGGTGTGGCAAAAGAGCCGGGACGGCCACGACGCCCCGCGCCGGACCGGCGAAATCGGCTTTGCTACCCTGCGCGGCGGCGACGTGGTGGGCGACCACAGCGTGGTCTTCGCCGGCGACGGCGAGCGCATCGAGATCACCCACAAGGCTTCCTCGCGGCAAATCTTCGCCAAGGGCGCAGTGCGCGCCGCGCGCTGGGTCTGCGACAAGCCCCCCGGCCTCTATTCCATGAAGGACGTCCTGGGACTGGGGTGATTTTAGTGGCGCCGGCCTCCGTGCCGGCGTTCCGGCGGAGCCGGAAGTCCAGCATTTCCGCCGCTCCGCGGCGGCCACCGGCACGGAGGCCGGTGCTACTGACCCCGGAACAAGGCGAAGCCTTGTGACTGGCCCACTGAGGGCCCCGGAGCGATAGCGGAGGAGCCACGCCCTAAGGTCAGCGGGCGCCCGGCGCCTGAGGGACAGCTACTTATTGGCCAAGGTCTTGATGCCGGTCAGCAGGCCGCCGACGATGCCGCCCACCAGCAGCATCGGGGCATAGGGGTATTTCTCGCTGAAGCTGGGCTCGGTGGGCTGCTGGGGGGTGCTCGCGGCGATATCCTCGACATGGTAGAAGGCCCATAGCCGGCGGGCCATATCGACGGTGCGCGGGTCGTAGCGCGGATTGCCGCCCTCGTCTTCCTCGTCTTCCACCGTTTCGACCATGCTTTGAAAGCCGAGGACGGCGGCCTTTGCCGGCAGTGTGGCGACGAATTCGATCTTGGCGCCGAAGAATGCGGCATACTGGACGCAGGACGCGTCGCCCAGCGCCTGGCAGTCGGTTTGCAGCTCTTGCCAGGCGGCGCGGTCGGCCGGCCAATGGTCAACGGCCGCCTCGGCCGCCTGGCGGGCCAGGGCGGGGTTGCCGGCTTGGCGGGCGGCCCCTGCTGCGGCCAATTCACCGGCCGCGGCGGCGTGGTCGAAGCTGCCGGGCGGTAGGGTCGGCGGCTCGACCGGCTCGGGCGAAACGTGGCGGTGCGCCGACGGCGCCTTCGCCTGCTGCTGCGGCGCCTCGGCGCACCCCGCCAGCAAGGCCACAACACAGGTCAGCACCAGCGATTTCTTCCAGCCGTTCATGGCCTCTCCTTACCTCGGCCGGCCAATGCTACCATGCGGGCGCCGAAGGGAGATAGCCGCCGCAATGCAACCAGCCCAGGTCGACCAGTTCTATGCCCGCTTGGCGGCCCGCAATCCGACCCCGCGCAGCGAGCTGGAATACCGCAATCCGTTCACCCTGCTGGTGGCCGTGGTGCTGTCGGCCCAGGCCACCGATGTCGGCGTCAACAAGGCGACGCAGCGTCTGTTCGCCGTCGCCGACCATCCGGCGGCGATGCTGACCCTCGGCGAGGATGGCCTGAAGGGCTACATCAAGACCATCGGCCTGTTCAACACCAAGGCCAAGAACGTCATCGCCCTGTCGGCCATCCTGCTCGAACGCTACGGCGGCCAGGTGCCGGCCGACCGGGCTGCCCTCGAAAGCCTGCCCGGGGTCGGCCGCAAGACCGCCAATGTGGTGCTGAATATCGCCTTCGGGCAGCCGACCATCGCCGTCGACACCCATATTTTTCGCGTCGCCAACCGCACCGGCCTGGCTCCCGGCAAGACGCCGGCCGAGGTCGAGCAGACCCTGCTCAGGGTCACCCCCGATGTCTGGAAGCAGCACGCCCATCATTGGCTGATCCTGCTCGGCCGCTATACCTGCAAGGCCAGGCGGCCCGATTGCCCGCTCTGCCCGGTCAACGATCTTTGCGGCTTTACAGCGAAGACTCTTTAGGAGAGGTCCCTCAGGCGCCGGGCGGGGCCATCCGGCCCCTTGGCTCGCTCCGCTGACGCTCCGCGGGCCCTCAATGGGCCAGTCACCAGGCTCCGCCTGGTTCCGGGGGTCAGTGGCACCGGCCTTATATGAGGCGGCTGCCGTCAAGCGGCTTTTGCGTGCAAAAGCCGCTTGACGGGAAAAAACCGGCGGCGAAGCCGCTCCTTAATCGAGAAATGCTGCGGCGCAG
>CAIOJO010000128.1 GCA_903858635.1 uncultured Telmatospirillum sp.
GCACGTAAACGCCGCCATGTGCCGTCGCCCAATGGCGGAAGGCCAGATCCTTGTTGATATTGGCCACCGCCTCGCCCCGGGCGAGCGCATAGGTGGCCTCTCGTGCCTGATAGCTGTTCCAGCCGAGGGAACAGCCCACCAGCAGCGACCAACCCAGAACGGCCAGAATGGAATTGACGCCAATCGTCCTTTTTGCCGTCTGCATACCCCTTTATAGGCTCTGTCGTTATTTTGGCGCAAGTTGATCCACCCAGATCTCTGGTTGCGCGTCCGGTTTCAATAATAGAAGTCGGAAATATTTCAATTGTCGCATCGAAACCGAAGCGAGAATATTTAGCGACAAACTTGTCTTGGAGTTTCAGCTGCCGGCGCGGGCAAGGAAATAAGCCGTCCACAACACCAAGGCCAGCAGCGCGACCGGGTCGGCATGGGCCAGGAAGGCGCGACGCAATATGCCGCCGATGATGCCGTGCGCCTTCTGCTCCGGCAACCCGTGCCAGCGGTCCAGCAGCTGCCAGACGGCCCGCCGCCGATAGTCGGTGTACGGGGCCCGCCACGCGTTCCAGCTCAGCCACAACCACAGGAAACTGAACAGCAGGGCGGCCGAGTGCAGATCGAGCAGCGGGTATCTCAGCAAACCGATCAGGAAGGGCAGGCCGAACAACAGAATTGCGGCGCAGCCCTGGCGGACGGAGACGGTCGCATAATGGCGGATGCGATCCATGGCATCCCCTTGGTGTGCAGTTTGGGTCGGCAATCCAAGCAGTGTTCACTTGGTCATTCCGCCCCGCCATGCAACGGCTCTATTCCTCGGCGGGCGCTCCCGCGGCCAGGCGCACATGGCCGCGCGGCATGCGAATCGAATCGATGAAATCCTGCATGTCCTGGCTCGGAGCCGGCGTCAGCAGGCTGGCCAGCACGGTCGCCAGCATCGAAACGGGAATGCCGAAGATGCCGGCGGCGATGTTGCGGACTCCCCATAGCGGTTCGATGGCGTGGGTCTGGGTGGCCAGGATGTAGCCGAGGCAGACGCTCCAGCCGGCCACCATGCCCAAAACCGCACCGGCCTTGGTGGCGCGTTTCCACCAGACGCCCAGCACCAGCGCCGAGAACAGTCCCGACGCGGCCAACGAGAAGCCCCAGCCAACCACGGTCAGGATGCCGGCTGGCCTGGTGCTGGCCACCCAGGCCGCCAGTCCCGCCACCACCACCATCACCGTCCGGGCCACCAGCAGACGCTGCCTGGGCCCCGCCTTGGGGGCGAGCATGCGGTAATAGACGTCGTGCGACACGGCGTTGGCGATCGACAGCAGCAGGCCGTCGGCCGAGGACAGGGCCGCCGCCAGGGCGCCGGCCGCCACCAGTCCGGCCACGAAGAACGGCAGTCCAGCGATCTCCGGTGCCGCCAGAACCACCGCATCGGGATCGAGGGCGAAGTCCGCCGGCCGCAAGGGACCGCCGCCGCCACTCACAGTCAGCATCCCGGCTCGGCTCCACTCGTTCACCCAAGCGGGAAGCGCCGCCAGCGGCTGGCCCAGCACATGCTGGTAGACTTCCAGCTTGGCGAAGGCGGCATAGGCCGGCGCGGTCGAGAACAACAGGAAAATGAACAGCAGTGTCCAGGCGACGCTGAGCCGCGCCTCGCGCACCGAAGGGGTGGTGAAGAAGCGCGACAACAGATGCGGCATCGAGGCGATGCCCAGCATCAGGCATAAGGTCAAGCCGATGAAATTGACCCGGTCGACGGCATCGGTCGGGGCCAGCGCATCGGCGGCGACGCCCAGATGGCTCTGCAACTCGGCGACGCGCTGCATCGCCTCGCCGTAAACCAGCTGCGGCAGGGGGATGCCGGTCGCCTTGGTGGACAGTAGAACCGCCGGCAGAATATAGGCGATCAGGACGATCACGCATTGGGCGACCTGGGTCCAGATCAGGGCCCGCATCCCGCCCAGCAGCGAGCATAGCAGGATGCCGGCCAAGCCGACGAAGACGGCCAGCGAGAAATCGACGCCGAGATAGCGCGAAGCGATGATTCCGGTGCCGTAGATCTGCCCCACCACATAGGCGAAGGAGGCCGAAAGCAGGACCACGATGCCCATCAGCCGCGCCGCGTTGCCGCCGTAGCGGCAGGCCAGGAAGTCGGGAACGGTGTATTGGCCGAACTTGCGCAGATAGGGGGCCAACAGCACGGCGACCAGGATGAAGCCGCCCGTCCAGCCGAGCACGAAGGCGAGGCCGTCGAATCCGGCGGCGTAGATGGCGCCCGCCATGCCGATGAAGGAGGCGGCGCTCAACGTGTCGGCCGCCGTCGCCATGCCGTTGTAGAGGGCCGGCACATGGCGGCCGGCCACATAGTAGTCGCCGAGTTGCGTGGTTCGCGACAACAGGCCCATGACCGCATAGAAGCCGACCGTCAAGGCGACGAAGCCGATGCCGATGGCGCGGTCGGGCACACCCAGCAGGCTGAGGGCGATCAGCAGGCTGGCGCAAGCCGCGCAGCCGCCGGTGTAGATCACGAACACCCGGCCCATGCTTTGATTGAAATCGCCCCTCAGCATTGCCTAACCTCAATCCTCGTCGACGTGGAACTCTTCGTCGATGCTGTTCTGGCGCCGCGCATACCAGAAGATGATCACCACGAAGCCGACCAGCGAGCCCTGGGCCGCCATGTAATAGCCGAAACGCAGGCCCAGGAAGGGTATGGCATTCAGGGAACTGGCCAGCATTGGCAGGAGGATCGACAGAAACGCCCAGGCGGCGAGCACCGTCCACATCAGACGCGACGTCTTCAACCAGTAGCGCCGTCCTTGCTCGGGAGTGATCGGTTCCCTCGCCATTCGTTCCTCCCCATACGGCGCTCCTTATGACGGAGCGTCCTCCGCCTCAGTCTGCGGAGGATGCGGAAAAAAAACAACCGTCTCCCGCCATTGGCGGCAAGCCCGGCCCGGTCATTGCGGCGGTCGGAACCAGGCCTGGTCGCTGCGACAGCGGTCCGCCACCAGGCCGCCGCAAGTCCGGAAGTCGAGACGACGATCGAGGCACAGGCGGATTTCGCTGACCTCGCCGGCGGGCGTGCAGAGCACCGCCATCATCCGTTCAGTCATGCCGGGATTGGCCTCGGCGAACATCTGCTTGATGCGCTCGAGGCTGGCCGTCAGTGGTTGCCGCAGCGTGGTCAGCGGTGACGGCAGCTGCACCTTGCGGAAGGCCCGCGCCAGGCTGTCGAAATAGTCGTCCATGGCCAGGCCGCTGCAGGTGCCGTGCGTGGCCCATTCATGCTGGATCAACCCCTCGCCGGGCAGGAACGCCAGCATCCGCTCGACCAGCCGGTCGGGAACGCGGGCGGCCGGGCGGCAGGACAGCGGGAAACCGCCGTTTTCGTTCTCGGGCCACAGGCCATGGGCGACGAACCCCTGCCGCGCCGCCGGAGCGCATTGGCTGCCGCTTCGCATGCCATGCTTGGCGCAGAACTGCGGCGACCACGACAGGCTGAGCAGGTAATAGTCGAATTGTCCCGGCTTCGCCGTAGTCTGGGCCGCGGTCTGGGCGGCGGCCGGCAGGCCTCCGGCGAACAGGACGAACAGGATGACTATGGCGCGGTGCATCGCTTTTTCCCACCGAGGGGGACTGATTGTGGCGCCGCCGTTCGCCGGACGGAAGTCTTCCCTTGGCCGGGGTCGGGTGACGATATCTTTTCCCGCGGGTTGTCTGGGGCGCGCCCATGGGCTACATCTCCCCCAGCCGAGCGCAAGGAGTGGTCATGGCGGCCTATCAGTACATCTATGTGATGAAAGTATTAAACTAAACACTTGACATTGCTACATAATTTTTTATATAATGTCCTGGACAGCCTCTGGACAGGTACGGCAATTCAATCACTTACGCGCCCGACCTGGACAGAATCTGGACAGAAAGCGAGCCAGGACATGCCAAAACAGGTCGATGCGCAGGAGCTGAAGAGCGGCCTTCTGATCTTCCGCCGCACAGATGTCACCCACCGCAACTGGTACTGCCGGGTGAAGCTCCCCAAGGAGGATCGCTACAAGACACTCTGCCTGAAAACGTCCGATATTAACGAAGCGCGCGACCGCGCCTTCGAGCAGGACGCCGATCTCCGGTTCCGGATCAAGCATGAGGTTCCGGTCTTCAACCGGCCCTTCAGCCAGATCGCCAAAGATTTTTCCGATTTCCAAAAGCAGCGGTCGGATGCAGGCGAGATAACCTTCCATCGCTGGCGCGTCCTGGATTCGCATATCCGGACGCAACTCAACTCCTATGTCGGCCCCGTTCAAATCAACCTTATCGGTGCCGACCGGTGGAAGGGTTATCCCATGTGGCGGCAAAAGAATGGCAAGGGCCGTTCCGGCGGTCGCGTCAGCGAAGGCACCATCCGGTCGGAGATGGCCACGTTCCGATCGGTCATGGTCTATGCCGCCAGCAAGAAGTACATCAACGAAAGTCAAATCTTTCAGGACAAACTCCCCGTCGGAAAGGTTTCCCGCGAGGAGTTCACGCCGGAGGAATATCGCAAGCTCCACACTTTCGCGCGTTCCTGGGTCAAGGAAGCGCGCAACGAGCTTGGCACCTGGTATCGCACGATGGCGTACAATTTCGTCTTGATCATGTGCAATACGGGAATGCGCCCGTCAGAAGCGAAGAACCTCCGGTGGCGGGATGTGGCGATCCAATCAGACCGCCAGGACCGGGAGTTCGTTCGCCTCAGCGTGCGTGGCAAAGGCAAGCACAGGAATCTTGTCGCGGCGAAGAATGTCGCCGAATACCTTGAGCGCGTCCGGGCACTCAGCAAAGCGACAGGACCGGACGATTTCGTATTCACGATCAACCCCGGCAAAATAGCCGAGGCCGCCGCGAAGAAGGCCGAAGCTGCCGGAGATAAGAGCGTGGCGCCCAAGATGGGCGACGCTTCGCGCACGCTTTATCATCACCTCATCGAAACCCTCTTGGCAGAATCCGGGCTGACGCACAGCTCATCCGGAAGCCGCCGGAGCACCTATTGCTTCC
>CAIOJO010000129.1 GCA_903858635.1 uncultured Telmatospirillum sp.
CAGCCGCCCCCCGAGCCCGCCGTCGCCCCCGAGACGGCATTGATGGTCGAGGTGCCGGCGGTGGCGTTGGTGAAGCTGATCAGGGTGGCCGCCCCGCTCAGGCTGCCGTTGTCCATCTGCCCGGCCCAATAGGCGACGCCGCCGTTGTTGGCATCCAGCGTCATCCCGAGGATGTTCTTGTAGAGCGCTTCGACATAGCTGACATGCTGGGCGTGGCTGGTCCCCGGATCGCCATAGGTGGTTTGGAAATAGCTGGTGTTGAGGAAGCTTTGGGCGATGGCGGTCAGCGACATCCCGCCGGCCAGTTGATTCTCCCAATATTCCAAGCCGGCGAGCGCGATGGCGCTCTTGAACTGGGTCGCCGCGGCGAAGAACTGGGCCAGTTGGGCATTGGCCGGAGTCTCGATGAAATAGATCTGATCGTAGACCGGCAAGCCGGCGACGGTGGTCGAGCTGCCGCCGTTGAAGATCAGGTAGCTGGCGCCGCTCACCGTCACCGACTGGCCGAAATTGGCGTCGCCGACGCCGATATCCTTGATGGTGGCGACCCCGCTGCCATTGACCTGGACGGCATAACTGCTGCGCGGAGCGTCGAGCACGACCGCATCGTGGCCAGTGGTGAAACTCCAGTCCTGCCAACCGATCACCCCATTGACCGAGGCGCCGCCGGTGCTGCCGATGGCAAAGCCATTGACGCCGCCGACGCCGGCCGCGCTCGCCGCCTGCTGGGCGGCGAAGGCCGTCACACTCGGGCTGGCGATGGTGATGGTTTCCTCGACATAGCTGCTGTCGTTATGTCCGTCGTCGATTTGAATGCCGATATGAACCACACCCGAGCTTTGCGCCTGCCAGGTCAGTTTGCTCCAGTCGGACCCGCTGATGTCGTAGTGGCCGTGGTAGTCCCACAGGGTCGACACATCGCCATTGGCCGCACCGTTCAGAGCGATCCCCTGATCCATATCGGTGACGAAGTGATCCGGGTCGCTCAGGGAAAACAGGCTGCTGATGGATACTGGCTGGCCGACGGCAAATGCCTGGCGGGCCACCGGCGTCACGATCGGCGCGTTGTTCTGGCCGCCAATGGTGACGACAGCGGCGTTGCTCCATTGCACGCCGTCGAAGGCCGCCACCGCGATGGTCCCGGTGCCCGGAAGCAGCCGCCACTGAACGTCGCTCAGGTTGCTGGCGACGACCCGGTAGATGCCCTGGGCGGCCTCTTCGTTGGTGGCGAGATTGGCGTTGGGATCCGAGAGAACGATCTGTCCCGAATGACTGCTATCGATGAACCGGTATTGAGTCGGGGCGGTGCCGTCTGCATTGCTGGCGGTAAAATAGCTGGCAAGGGTAACCAATTGGCTGGTGGAATGGATCGAGACCGACGAGCCGGTTACCGTGGGCGGTGGATTGACCCATTCCGTCACCGTGACGTTCGCACTGCCCCAGCCTTGGCCGTCGAACGGGGATGTCCCGGTCGATGTTGAAATTGGAGGGCAGGCGTTGCTCACCTTGAGCCTGTAGGCTCGGGGTGTCGAATCCGCAAAGGAGAGCAACGCCATGAAGAAATCTACCACATTGGCCGCCGTCGTTCCGGCGACAATC
>CAIOJO010000130.1 GCA_903858635.1 uncultured Telmatospirillum sp.
ATCATCGATCTTAGTGGCACCGGCCTCCGTGCCGGTGGTCGCCGCACCGCGGCGAGAGTGTTTTCCCACCGGCAGGGAGGCCGGTGCCACTGGACGAACCGAGCCCTCACGCCTCCGTGTTCTCCGTGCCTCCGTGGTGATCGTCTTCTTTACGTTCCCCTGGGTTTGGCCCGCGCCGTCGGTTCGGCCTGCAGCGGGTCGTCGGGCCAGTAATGCCGCGGATATTGACCCTTGAGGTCGGATTTCACCTGGCGGTAGGTATTGCTCCAGAAGCTGGCTAGGTCCTGCGTCACCTGGACCGGGCGGCGGGCCGGAGACAGCAGGTGGAGGGTCAGCCTGACGCGGCCGGCGGCGATCTCCGGGGTGTCCGCCATGCCGAACATCTCCTGCAGGCGCACTGCCAGGACCGGCATTTCCCCGGCGTAGTCGATCGGCAGGCGGGATCCCGAAGGCACCACCACATGGGTCGGAGCCGTCCGCTCCAATGCCTTCTTCTGCTCCCAGGACAGCAGCGCTTCAAGCACGGCCAGCAGGTCGAGGCGATCGAGATGGGCCCGTCGGCTCACCCCGTCCAGCCACGGCCCCAGCCAGTCTTCCAGGCCGGCCATCAGGGCGGCATCCGACAGATCCGGCCAGGCTCCGTCGTCCTGACGGGCCAGGAAGGCGACGCGCTGGCGGAACGTCTGGCTGGCGGAATTCCACGGCAGGCAGCCCAATCCCAGGTCGCGGATGCCGGTCAGCAGGGCGGCCAGCACCGCCGCACGCGGCGGATCGGTCAGCTTGCCCTCGCTCAGCACCAGCTCGCCAAGACGGCGCTGCCGGCGGGACGCCACCGCTTGCTCGCGCGGGTCCCAGGCCACGCTGTCGAGGGTGACGATCTGTTCGGCGAAATCGCTGTCGATTTCCTGCAGGGTGAGGGGGGCTGCCAGGAAGATGCGGGCCTCGCGCCGCTCGCCGTCCAGTTCGGCCACCGCCAGCGCCTCGGCGGTGACCAGCGGCTGCGGTTCGGCGAAGAAGGCGCCGCGCCCGTTGCTCAGGCGATATTGCAGACCGGCCGAGCCGCGTCTGAGGCCGATGCGATCGGGATAGGCGAAGGCCAGCAGCCGTCCGGCCTCGTCGATCCGTTCGGTTGCGGCGCCGATACCCAGTTGGCGCCGCAACTGCCGCGCCCCCTCCCGCACCCGCTGCGTCCCGCCGCGGTCGACGCGCGGCTGGGCGCCATTGCCATGGCTCAGCGCCTCGACCCTGAGCCGCAGATCGGCATCGGCCGTGTTCCGCAGGATATCCCGTTCCGACAGCAAGGCGGCCAGGTCGCAGGCGAGGCTGCCGAGGCCCAAGGCACGGCCCTTCAGCACCATATGGGCAAGCCTCGGGTGGAGGCCCAGGCCGCCCATGGCGCGACCGTGCGGGGTCACCCGGCCGGTCTGGTCGAGCCCGCCCAGGCGCTGCAGCAGATCGACCGCCTGGGCATAGGCCGCCGCCGGCGGTGGGTCGAGCCAGGCCAGCTGGGCCACCTCGGCGACGCCCCAGCGGGCCAGTTCGAGAACCAGCGGCGCCAGATCGGCTTCGGCGATTTCGGGCGTGGTGAAGCTCGGCAAGGCGCGATGCGCCGCCTCGGTCCACAGGCGGTAGCAGACCCCCGGCATCAGCCGGCCGGCGCGACCGCGCCGCTGTTCGGCCGAGGCCTTGGAGACCGGAAGGGTGACCAGCCGGGTCATGCCGCCGTTGGGGTCGAACCGCGGCAGACGCATCTGGCCGCCGTCGATGACGACGCGGATCCCCTCGATGGTCAGGCTGGTCTCGGCGATCGCCGTGGCCAGCACCACCTTGCGCCGACCGGGCAGCGGGAACAGCGCCGCATCCTGGGCCGCCTGCGGCAGATCGCCATACAGCGGGGCGATCACCAGATCCTGGCATCGTTCCTCCAACCGTGCCTGGACGCGGCGGATCTCGCCCTGGCCCGGCAGGAAGACCAGCAGGTCGCCCTCGGGCTCTTCGTCCAGGGCGCGCAGCACCAGGGCGCTGACGGCCTCGTCGAACCGGCCGCTATAGGGCCGGTCCAGCCAGCGGATATCCACCGGGTAACTACGGCCCTCGCCGGTCACCCGGCTGGCCCCCCCCATCAGCCGGGCCACCGGTTCCCCGTCCAGGGTCGCCGACATCACCACCAGGCGCAGTTCGTCGCGCAGGCCTGCCTGCGTCTCGAGACACAGCGCGAGACCGAGATCGGCATTCAGGCTGCGTTCGTGGAACTCGTCGAACAGCACCACCCCGATTCCTTCCAGTCCGGGATCGTCCTGGAGCATGCGGGTCAGCACGCCCTCGGTTACCACCTCGATGCGGGTTCGCGGTCCGATCTTGCTGTCGAGGCGGATGCGGTAGCCGACCGTTTCGCCCACCGCCTCGTCCAGCATCGCCGCCATCCGCCGGGCGGCGGCGCGGGCGGCCAGGCGGCGCGGTTCGAGCATGACGATCTTGCGGGAGCCGAGCCAGGGCTGGTCGAGCAGGGCCAGAGGCACACAGGTGGTCTTGCCGGCGCCCGGCGGCGCTTCGAGCACCGCATTGGGGCGGTCGGCGAGGGCTGCCAGCAGGGACGGCAGAACCGCCTCGATCGGCAGGCCGGCGGCAAAGGACCGTGCCATGATCAGCGCCTCACCGGAGCCGGCTGGAAGCCTCGGGCTCGACGTAGCTGGCCCGGCAGTTCGGCGTCTCCCACACCACCACTTCGGACAGTCGGGCCAGCCCACCGCTGCGCGCCGCCACGGCGGGCTTGAGGCGGCCGAACCAATGGCGGCACAGCCGCTCGGCGGTCGGATTGACATTCAGCACGTAGAGCTTGGTCCCCATCCGCGTATCGGTGGTCAGGCAGTAACCGTCGCGGGCGACGGCGGCGCGCAGCTGGCCGGTCCAGGCTTCGACCACGCCGCCTTCCGGGCAGAACATGGCGAGCAGCTGGGCGTCCTCGATATGGGCCAGGAAGCCGTGGTCGCAGGGGGCATCGATGGCGGCCACCATCTCGTCCTTCAGGAAGCCGAAATCCAGCACCATGTCGGACTGCTCGCCGGCCGCCTGCAGGTGATCGGCGATGCAGGTCGCCTCGATGGTATAGCGGTGACCGTGCAGATGCCGGCATTTCGAGCCATGGGTCATCACGCGGTGGCCGGCATCGATGGCAATCTGCCGGGTGACCGTGAAGGTAGTCATAAGTTCATTTTCCCTCAGGCGCCGGGCGTGGCCGCAGCGACTACCGCAGGCCCACGACCTTATGCATTTGCAGGCTGAGGCGCCACTGCGGATTGGCCAGGCAGTATGCCGCGGCGGCCTGAATGTTGGCCGCCTGGTCCGGGCCGTCCATCGGCTGCAGGAAGAAATGGCGGAAGGCCAAGCCGGCAAAACGTTCGGGCGGCGCCCCCGCTTGCGGATAAACCAGCTTCAATTCGTCGCCCGCGTCGAGCTGCAGGGACGCGCCGGCCTTGGGACTGACGCACAGCCAGTCGATGCCGGCCGGCCGGCTCTGGGTGCCGTTGGTTTCCACCGCGTTTTCCCAGCCCAGCCGATGCAGCGCGGCACATAGGGCCTCGTCAAGCTGCAGCAGCGGCTCGCCGCCGGTGAAGACGACATAGGGACGAGCCGTCGGCGCCGCCGTCGGCCATAGGCCGGCGATGGCGGCCGCCAACGGCGCGGCGGTGGCGAATTGCCCGGCGTCGGCGCCGACAAAATCTGTATCGCAGAAGGAGCACGTCGCCTGGGCGCGGTCCGCCTCGCGGCCGGACCACAGATTGCAGCCGGCAAAACGGCAGAACACCGCTGGCCGTCCGGCCTGGGCGCCCTCGCCCTGCAGGCTGTAAAAGAGTTCCTTGACTGAATAGGCCATGCCCGACTGCTAAGAGGAAGGGCTGAAAAGGTCAACCCACAAAGCATATGGGACGTTTTTGCCCGCCGTCATCCTTTCGCGCCGCCCCGCCGCACCGTGCTTCTTTGGGATGAATACAACCCTCCCTTGTGGCCCGGCCCAGGTCGTGGCGCTTCCAGCCTGGCGTCACCGATAGACTGCCTAATTGGCCCCCGGGCATACCACCCATGCATGGTTTCCGGCCGCGCTCGCGCAGCAGAGACTGCTAGGGTTTCAGCGAGGAGCGGATCGATGGGTGGGATCGCCGGGATCATGAGCGTGGCTCGAGGCCGGGCCGACCTCCGTCGCGTCGATCGTATGCTGGACCTGCTCGGCCATCGCGGACCCGACGACCGCGGCTCGCGACGTTTGGCCAACGGGCGGCTGGTCCTGGCCGGATGCCGGACCCTGCTGCACGAGAGCGAAGCCCTGTCGCCCTTTCCGCTGAGCAACGAAAGCGGCGAGGTGTGGGCCATTCTCGACGGTGAGATCGACAATCACCGGGCGCTGCGCCACAGCTTGCGACTGGACGGCCATAGCTTCCGCAGCGAGGCGGTCGGCGAGGTGGTGGTGCACGCCTACGAGCAGTATGGCCTCGCCTTCCTCGAGCATTTGCATGGCCGTTTTGCCTTGGCGCTGTGGGATGAGACCCAGCATCGACTGGTCGTGGCGCGCGACCGCTTGGGCGAGCGTCCGCTGTATTGGACCCGCTCCGAGGGCATTATGGCCTTCGCCAGTGAAGCGACGGCGCTGTTGGACACGCTGCCGATTCCCCGCCGTCTCGATATCGACAGCCTGCCCGAATACCTGGCGCAAGGATTCGTTCTGGCGCCCAACACCTTGGTGGAGGGTATCCGCAAATTGGGGCCGGGGGAGGCCTTGCTGGTCGAGCGCGGCAACCGCATCCAGCCCCTGTCCTGGTGGGCGCCCTGCCGTGACGAACGACGTGCTGCAGCGGTGCGGGCTTTGGCCGTCGAGCACCACGAGAACAATCTCCGGGTTCTGCTGGATTCGGCCATCGCCGACCGCCTGACGGCCAATCTGTCGGTGGCCGCGCTGCTCGACGGCGAACCCGAGTCGCTGGCCATGGCGGCATCGATGGCGCGGCTTCTCGGCCGCACGGTCGACGCCCTGGTCCTGGGCGAGGAGGCAGCGCGCCAGCTTGCGGCTCCGGCCGCGGCGCTCGGCCTCAAACTGACGCCGGTGCTGCCGGCGGAAGGCCAGATGCTGGCCTATTTGCCCGATTATCTGCGGGCGATGGACGAGCCGCTGACCGACCCATCGGCGATCGGCATCTGGTGGCTGGCCCGCAGCATGTCCAATAGCGGCATGGCGGTCGGCCTGTCGTCGGTCGGGGCCGGGTCTCTTCTGCTGGGTGCCGATCTGCTGGCGCGCCACCGCCATGTGCCTTCGGCGTGGCGGCTATTGCGGGGGCTATCGCCGGGCGGTCGGCGGTTGGGGGTGCGGCTGCTCGGTCCGCTGCTCGGTCTGTTCTCGCAGCGGGCCAATGCCGAGGCGTTGCGCCACGCCGTCGACGGCGAGCCGCCGCTGCCATCGCCCGATCCGTTGTTTGCCGAACCGGCCCAACTGACCGCCGACGGCAAGTGGCTGGCCAGGTCGCGGCCTGCCGGCGAAGCGGTGGCGCGGGCACGCCGGGCCATGCCGTCCTGGCTTGCTGGCGACGAATTGGCTGCCCTGGCCTTCGTCGAGACCAGAACGGCGGTGGCGGAAGGTCAGCTGACGGCCTTCGACCGCATGGCGATGATCCATTCGGTCGAACTCCGCCTGCCTTTCCTCGACGATGCGCTGGTTGATTATGCGCTGGCCATCCCCAGCAAGGAACGAGCCCCGGCCGGCCATGCCAAGGACCTGCTGCTGCGCTCCCTGCGCGGCCTGTTGCCGGCCAATCTGAGCCCGGTACCGCAACTGGCGCGGCAACCGCCAATCGACCGGTGGTTCCGGTGCGAGCTGGTCGGGGTGTTCGAGGATGCGGTTCGGCGCAATCGCCTGTTCGAGAGCGGCCTGCTGGATCGGGCCGCCTGTCTCGCCCTGTTGCGCGAACATCAGAGCGGCCGGGTCGACCGGCACCGCCAGCTATGGGCCATGTTGGTGCTCTGCCAATGGGTCGACCTGCACGGCCTCGATATCGCCGGCGCCCTTCTCGACGAACCGGCGCGGCAGGCGGCGGTCGGTTGAAGGCCGCCTGCTAGAGCCAGCTCCACAACCGGGCCGGGACCCAGTAGCGACGCTTGTCGAGAACCACGCCGAGGACGTTGGCGCCACCGCCGATCAGCGCGTCGCGGGTTGCCACGGCCTGGGCGACGCGGGTCTTTTCGGCTTCGATGACCAGCACCACGCCATCGACCGTCGGCGCCAGGGCCAGACCCAGCGCCGTACCGACCGGTGGTGAGTCGAGGACCACCAGGTCGTAGCTGGCGCGCAGCCGTTGCCAGGTGGCCCGCAACCCCTTCACGTCCAGATTGGCCGTTCCCAGCGCTTCGCTGAGGGTGGTGGCCCGATACGGCAGATCCTGCTCGGTGCGCATGGGCTTGGCGGGGGCGTGCGCCGGCATTGCCGGCAAGTCGGCGACCGCCGGATGCCCGGCTTGTGCCTTGGCGTCCACCGGCGGCGTACTGGTCGGGTCGAGCAGCAACACGTCGCGGCGCAGGGCAACGGCGGACAAGCGGGCCAGCCGCCGCGCCACGCTGCCGGCGTCCTCGGCGCCGCTGCAACCGATGACCTGTACGATGCGGCGCGGCCGGTCGGCCAGCCGCGTGTCGATGGCTTGCGCCAGGCGCAAGATGGCTGCGTCTTCGGCCAGGGGGCGGACCGCCAGCGGTGCCACCGTCGCAGTCGAAGGCAGGCTGGCCTGGGCGTTCTTCAGCGCATCGTACAATCGGCTCATTGGTCCTTCCTCAGGGTCGCCTCTTGTTCGCCCGGCCTGGCGTCGGAGAGGGAGGGAAATGCGATGACCTGGCCGACATAGACCCGATCGATGTCGGTGATGGCCGGATTGGCGTGCTGCAGCAGCCCGAACAGGTCGGAATTCGCCAACCCGTAAACGTCATGCGACAATTTCGACAGGGTGTCGCCCGCTTTCACCACCACCGAACGCCGATTCTCCTCGCTATCCGGTGTCGGCATCGCCCCGCCTTCGGCCGCGGCAGTCACGTTGGCGGGGGGCTGAACGGCTGGGCGCGGTGCGGCGATCGGCGCCGGCGGCGGGGCGGGATTGTGGCGGACTGCCGGGGCAGCGGCGACAATCGCCGGGGCGGCCGAGACCGTCGGTGCCGGGGCCGGTGGGGCCGCGACGGCCGGGTTCGATGCGGTTGCAGCGAGGGCGGTTGAGGCGGGGGGCACCGGGGCGGGAGCGGCAGAGGGCGCCGCAGTCGGGGCCGGTGCCATGACGGCGACGGATGCCGGGGATGCCGGCGGAGCGGGCGGTTGAACCGCGGGTGGGGCGGCATCGGGTGCCGCCGGCTTGGGCAAAGGCGAGACGACGCGCACCAGGTCGGCCGCCGGGTCGGCCAGTTCCTCCATCCGATCGCTGGCGGCGGCGGCGGGTCTTGGCGAAGCCTTGGGGGCGGGCTTGGTCGGCGACGGTGTCTTGTCCATAGCCGCGCCCATCCTTTCGGTGGCGATGATCAGATCGGCGATCGGGTCATTGGCTGCCGAATGTCCGGCACTTCGCGACTTCCATAGGCCCAGCCCGCCGCCGAGCAGGGCGAGGAGGACCACGGCGGCGATCGCCCAACGATGCAGACGGGACGGCGGGCGTCCGAAGGTGTCGCGACTCACTTCGCGCACCACCTTGGTCGGGATCGGGCGCAGCCGGTAACCGAAGGCGGTGATCAGCGCGGCGTCGCACAAGATGTTGATGAGACGTGGAATGCCGGCCGCTTGCTTGACGATCAGAGCCAGGGCGCCTTCCGAGAAGATCGGCCGGTCGTCCAGGGCTACCCGGTTCAGCCGGTGCCGGATATAGGCCAGGCTGTCGGCCTTGGTCAACGGACCCAGCCGGGCGCGCACCACGATCCGGCTCCGCAACTGTCGGAGTTGGGGGCGGGCCAGCAACTCGTCGAGTTCCGGCTGACCGACCAGCACGATCTGGATCAGTTTCTCGGTCGAGGTCTCGAGATTGGACAGCATCCGCAGGTTTTCGATGGTTTCCAGCGGCATGTTCTGCGCTTCGTCGACGAACAGCACGACCGTCCCATTGGCCCGGTAACAGGCGATCAGATGCTCATGCAGGCGCTCGACCATTTCCGGCACGTCGCCTTCGGTCGACTGGCCGAGGTCGCGCAGCACGGTGCGCATCAGCACGGCGAACGACACCTTGGGATTGAACACGTAGATGAAGGTCAGGCCCTGGTCTTCGACGCTCTTCAGGTAGGAGCGCAGGATGGTGGTCTTGCCGGTACCCACCTCGCCGGTGATGCAGACGAAACCCTTGCGACGGGCGATGCCGTAGACGATGGCCGCCAGCGCTTCCTTGTACTGGTCGGCGAGGAACAGGAATTCGGGATCGGGGGTGACCCGGAACGGCTCGTCGGACAGGCGGTAATACGCGCAGTACATGCGGTGACTCCGGCGCGAGTGAGACTCACGATTGGCTGGGCAAGGCGGCCAGCACCGGCAGACCGAGGCGACGCTCGACGTCTTTCGGCGCACCGAAAGTGCCGGCGAAGGCTTGCGCCAGCAGGGCCAGCCCGAGTCCGGTCAATAGCCCGACCGGCAGTGCCAGGCCGAAATAGAGAAGTGGGTCGGGCTGCAACGGGCGGGCGGACACCCGCGGCGGCTCGATGAACAGCAGGGGGTTCGCTTGGCTGGCGTCAACGGTCTGGCGGCGCGCTTCATCGAGCCGCGACAGGTTGCGTTCGGCCTCGGCCACGGCCTGTTGCAGGGCTTGACGTTGCTGGAATCCGGCATTCAGCTCGGCCAGGCGGCGGTCGGCCTCGGCCAACTGCCCGGCGAGCACGCTTCGCCTTGTCTCCATCCCGGTCATCTGGCTTTGCGCCTTGATCAGGTTGCGCGACATCTCGACATAGCTGTCGTTAACCGAGGGTCTGGCTCGCTGGGTGATGCTGGCCGACATGTCGTTGAGGTAGGAGCGGACGCGGGCCATTTCCTCCCGCACGGTAATGACGAACTGGCTGGTCTCCTTGTATTTGGCCAGCAGTTCCTGCTCCTTGAGCTGCAATTCGAGGAGACGGGCCTTGGCATCGTCGATCATCTTGTAGCGGTTCGACTGGTCCGTTTCCGGAATGGTCGCCGGGGTGTCGGCCATTTGGCTCTTCAGCGCCTGCAGTTGCATTGCCAGGTCGTTCTGGCTGGCGGTGAGGCGATCCATTTCCTTGTTCCAGTCGGCGCGCTGGCGCAACAGCTGGCGCCGCTCCTCGTCCGCGTTGGGGCCTCCGGGTGTTTGCTGGTAGGCCGCCAGGCGACCCTTGGCCTCGTCGAGCATCGCCGTGAAGGTGGCCGCCTGCTGATCGAAGGCGGCTCCGGCGAGCGCCGCCAGTGCTTGGGCATGCTGTTCGCCGAACACCTGGAAGGTGGTCTCCAGGGCACGCAGGGCGATGGCGGGATCGCGCCCGTCATAGGTCACCTGATAGCTGTCCGGGGTCTGCTCGACGGCGGCGAGGTCCCCGGCGAAGGCTTCCGCCGCGCGGCCCGGCGACAGGCCCGGGTAGAGCGCCGCCGGACCGAGGCGGTTGACCACCTGACGATCCAGCTCGCGGTCGGCCAGCAGTCCGATTCCCGACGATTCGCTCATGGTCTTGGGAAACGCAACGACGGCCGTGGCCCGCCATACCGGAGCGACCAGGAGTGAAGCCGCACCCGCCAGGAGCAAGGCGCCGCAAGCCATGGCCAGGAAGGCGGCGCGCTGGCGAAAGATGGCTTCAATCGCATTCCGGATCAGGGGGGTCACGACCGTCGCCTCCGCGCCTAGAAGGTGTAGCCAAAGCCGAAGGGAATCGGCACGTTGGAACGGAAGTACTGGTCGATGAAGATATTGACGTTGGCGATCGCCGAGCGCGGTACAAAGACGATGTCATAGGGCCGCAATTGAATGTCCTGGCCGATATCGGTTCCTTCGATGGCCGACTTCAGATTGAGCTGCACGGCGGTCGGCTTGCCGTTGACCCGGCGGATCAGGATCACGCTATCCGTCTCGCCCGTCTTGGTGGCTCCGCCGGCTTGCGCCACCGCTTGCAACGCCGTCAGGCCCCCGGTCAGGTCGACCATTCCCGGATGCCCGACTTCGCCGTCGACATAAGCCTTCTGACCGCCGAAGCCGCGGACGATGACGGCGATTTCCGGTTGTTTGAGATCGCGCGAGTACTGATTGCGCAGCATCATCTCGACATCGTGCGGGGTGTGACCGGCCACCGCCTGCTCGCCGACCAGCTGGAGCGAGATGCGGCCATCCGGGCGGACCTGCTGCTGCTCGTTGAGTTCGGGGTTGTAGAAGAAGCGGATGTCCAGATTGTCACCAGGCTGGATCAGGTACTCCTGCAAGGCGGTCGGCTGCGGTAGGGATGCCAGCGGAGCCGCATTCTTGAGGCTTGGGTTGGTGCCGCAAGCGGCGATGAGCAGCGTCACGGCCAAGGCCGCAAAGCGTGTGAAGGCAGAGAGAAGTCGGCTGTTAGTACGCATTTTTACCCCGCATACAGGCAAAGGGAGTCAGAGATAGAATCCAAAGATCGAAGAACAGGCTCCAGTGCTCTATGTAATATAGGTCGTATTCGACCCGTTTTCGCATAAGTTCTACTGTAGATGTTTCGCCGCGGTAGCCATTTACTTGTGCCCATCCGGTAATTCCCGGCCTCATCCGGTGGCGGCAACGGTATTCATCGACCAGATGTTGGTAGTAGGTCTGGTGCTCGACGGCATGCGGTCGCGGACCGACCAGCGACATGGTGCCGTTCAGCACATTCAGGAGTTGCGGCAACTCGTCCAGGCTGGTGCGCCGCAGCAATCGTCCGACCCAGGTTATCCGGGGGTCGTCGCGCCTGGCCTGCTCGATCCCCTCGGGCGAGCCGTGCAGATACATGCTGCGGAACTTGAACACCGTGAAGATGTCGTTGTTGAAGCCGTAGCGCTCCTGCCGGAACAGCACCGGCCCCGGACTGTCCAGCTTGATGGCGACCGCGATGAGGACCAGCAGCGGCGAAGCCAGAATCAAGAGGATGGTGGCGACGACCCGATCCTCGATGGCCTTCAGGGCACTGCCCCATCCGCTCAAGGGGCGGTTCGACAGGGTCAACAGCGGCACGCCGCCCAGCAGGCTGACCCCGCGCCCGTTGTTGAATGGGCGCGGGTCGTCGGGAAACAAGTGAACGCCGACGGCGTATTCCTTGAGCACGGCCAAAGTCGAGGCGACCCGCAGGTCGTCGGCCCAGGGCAGGGCGACGATCACATCGTCGACCGGCGCTTCGCCGAGAGTCTCGCGGAGCCGGTCGAGCTGACCCAAAGACAGCGACACGCCGTGGCTCTGGATCAGGTCGGCCACCGCGCGCATCCGCTCTTCTTCGCCCACCACCAAGACGCGGCGGTGGAAACGGGCGACGCTGGCCAGGCGCGGCGCCATGCCGAGCATGGCCAGCCGGCTCAATACCAGCCAGATGACGCCGACGCCCGACCAATGGATCAGCCAGGGCCAGCGCGGCAGGGGTTCGCCCAGCGCGATCAGGCAGCCCGGTACGGCAAGCAGGCATAACACCAGCAGTACCGGCGCGACCACCACCGGACGCCAATCGCCCGACACCGCCCAAGGCGAGTAGCAGCGCGCCACCTGCAGGACGTTGACCGTCAACAGGGAGGCGAAGGCGACCAGGAAGATGGTGTCCTGGGTGGCACTCTGAACATTGCCGAGGTTGCCGCTCATCCCGGCCAGGAAGACGATGATGCCGTCCACCAGGCGGCCGATGCCGAACAGCAAGGAGGCCATTGTGCCGTCGAGGGACGCCACATGTCCATTGGCGGTATTGGTCAATATGGGTGAGGCATCGACGGCGCTTGCGACCGTGCCGGTCGAGGAGTTCCCATATGTTTCCCGGCGTCTCTCGACAGAGCGCATATCCCTCCCCTTGGTAGCGGCATCGCAGTACTTTGCGACACGCACCATGAAAGTGGTCTAACCGTCACAAATACGATGTAGTAACTATTAGTATGATGCTGCACCTCTGATCAAATGGCGCTGCAATCGGTAACGGGAACTCGGTGCCGCGCCTTCGGTTTCGGCCAGGGCGGCATGCCAGGACCAAGCCGTCGACACGATGGTCGCGAGATCGGACTGCCGCGGTTGCCAGCCGAAGACCTCCTGGGCCAGATGCGGCTCGGCCAC
The DNA here is from genome assembly GCA_903858635.1 of uncultured Telmatospirillum sp. Classification (GTDB taxonomy): domain Bacteria; phylum Pseudomonadota; class Alphaproteobacteria; order Rhodospirillales; family Magnetospirillaceae; genus DUZF01. The sequence goes on from CAIOJO010000130.1 coordinate 12,240, forward strand.
CAATTGCGGCGGGTCGCCGGCGCGGCGTGGCGCATGGCGGATCGGCAGCGGCCGGCCGCTGATTGCCTCGATGCTGCGCAGCACCTGGGCGACCGAATGTCCGTGGCCGGTGCCAAGGTTGCAGGCGAGGCTGGCGCCGCCCCGCAGCAGGTGGTCGAGCCCGGCCCGATGGGCTTCCGCCAGATCGGAGACATGGATGTAATCCCGCACCGCGGTGCCGTCCGGAGTCGGGTAATCGCTGCCGAAGACGTCGATATGCGGCCGCAGACCGAGGGCCGCCTGCATGGCCAGGGGAATGAGATGCGTCTCGGGCGAATGGGCCTCGCCGATCTCACCCTCGGGGTCGGCGCCGGCGGCGTTGAAATAGCGCAGCGCCAGCCAGCGGAGGTCGTGAACCCGTTCCCACCAGTGCAGCATCCGCTCGATGGCCAGTTTGGTCTCGCCGTAGGGGTTGATCGGCCGCTGCGGGTGACTCTCGTCGATCGGCAATGCCTCGGGCAGGCCGTAGCTGGCGCAGGTGGACGACAGCACCAGGCGACCGACGCCGCAGTCGGTCATCGCTTCCAGCAGATTGAGGGTGCCACCGACATTGTTGCGGAAATACAGCGCCGGTTCCTTCATCGATTCGCCGACATTGGAGACGGCGGCGAAATGCAGCACCGCTTCCACCCGGTAACGGCGCATGACCCGCCGCAGGGCCTCGATGTCGGAAAGCTCGCCCCGCTCCAGCGGGCCCCAGCGCACCGCCCAGCGGTGGCCGGTCGACAGGTTGTCGAAAACGACCGGCTGGAAGCCGGCTGCGGCCAGGGCCTTGCAAGCGTGGCTGCCGACATATCCCGCGCCGCCGGTAACCAGGATCGCCGCCATAGATGACCGCCCGAGCTGTTGCCTAGGCCCACGAAGCTATCAGCGGTCGGCGCATTTCCTGAAATATTCTAATGATTTAGCCCGTCCGCTCCGAAATGCGGGAGTGACTAATCCGAAAGAGACGCCAAGGATCCGGAAAGGCGGTCATGGCATACAAACGGCGAGATGGACGTCACTTCCGTTGATCTTTGGGGGCGGCTCGACGCAATATGCCACCGGTTGTCTCCAGCTGAATATGGGGGGTCCGTTGCATCGGCCTTACAGAGTCTCCTTCGCGTCCGCGTTTCTGCTCGTCGGCTTGACGGTCGCCGGGCCGGCCCATGCCATCGCCTGCTTTACCCCGGATGAGGCCAAGGCCGCTCATTTCCGCACCCTGCAGCAGGAATTGAATGTCGCCGCGTTGAACTGCCGCACCACGGATCCGGCCGATCCCAGTTTCGTCGCGCGCTACAACGACTTCGTCGGCCGGTTCAGCGGCAAGCTGAAGGAGAATGCGGTGGCGCTGCGCCGGCATTTCAGCCGTGCCGGAGACAATTTCGATCGCTGGATGACCGTGGTTGCCAATGACGCCGGGCGGCGGGTCTTCACCGAGTCGGACTACTGCCAGCGGGCCTGGGACAACCTGGAAAAGATCTTGGTCATCGAGCCGCAAGAGGTGGAAGGCTTCGCCTCCACGGCGGCGCCGGCGCACAGCTTGGTGCCGGTTTGCATCGAAACCAAGCAGGCCAGCGTCAAGGGGAAGATCTGAGCGGTCTTTCAGTGGGACCGGCGTCCCCGCCGGTCTGCGCCGCGGAGCGGCGAACATGCGAGCCGTTCCGGCGTCGCCGGTACGCCGGCACTAATGTTTTCACGGCCGGAAATAGAATGAGGCGGCATCCGATCCGGATGCCGCCTCAACTTTATTGAGCCGAGCGTCAGTCCAGAACGATCTGGACGCGCCGGTTCTGCGGCTCGCGCACACCGTCTTTGGTGGGCACCAGGAGCTCGCTCTTGCCCTTGCCGACCACCGAGATCTCGTTGGCGGGAATACCCAACTTGACCAGCGCCGCCTTGACCGCGTTGGCGCGGCGCAGCGACAGGGCCAGGTTGTATTTGACCGAGCCGGCGGCGTCGGTATGGCCGGTGAGATGGATCGCCGTGCTGTGGCTGGTCTTTGCCGTAGCGGCGGCCTGTTCGATGATCTTCTGGGCTTCAGCTGTGATGTTCGACTTGTCGAAGTCGAAGAAGACCAGGAAGTTCTTGGCAATCGGCGCGGCTTGCACGGGGCGCGGCGCGGGCGCCGGGGCCGGAGCGGGAGCCGGCGTCGCGGCGGCCACCGGCATCGGCTTTTCTGGCGCGCCGAAATGATAGGTGAACCCGACCAGGATGCTGTGGGCGGCATAGGCGCCCTTGACGGATGCCCCGCCGATGCTCGGATCTTCCTTGAGCGTCGCGTCCACGGTACGCAGGTAACGATAATCGGCCTTCAGCGACAAGGTGTCGTTGACCGCATAGGACATCCCGGCGATGCCCTGATAGCCGAAGACGAAGGAATCGCTGTTGGACAGGGCGACGCCGCTGGTGGTGCGGATCTTGTCGGCGTTGACGTCGACGCCGCCGATCCCGACCCCGAGATACGGGGTCAGCCGGCTGCCGGTGTGGAAGTCGTAATAGACATTGCCCATCACGTCGAAGGCAGCGAGGTCGCCCCGTCCAGCGGTCGACTGCCCGTTACCATGGACCTGGTCGATGCCGTTGCTGCGGTAGCCGAGTTCGCCTTCCAGGCGGATCGGGCCGAAACCGTATCCCACCTGACCGATCAGGCCATAGCCGAGGTCCTGGGTGTCTCCGAAGCCGTTCGGGCCGCTCTTGAAGCTGGCCCGGGGCGCAACGTTGAGGCCGGCCTCGGCGCCGGCATACCAGCCGTCGGTGTCGGCGGCGACGGCGGTGGTCGCCAGACCGGCGACGAGCGCGGCCGCAATGGTACCGGTGAGTATGCGCATGGTTTTTCACCCTTTTGGCGAAGTGGAAGGCAAATCTGGGAGCTGCGACCTAATTTATGCCCATTGCGGCGGCGCACAACGGCCCGATCCGCCTCAGGTCCCATTCTGTCGTCGTTTCGGAGACAGTGTTGCCATAGTGCAACAGTCAGGGCGTCGATTGGCCCTGGTCGCCTTCGGCCGCAGCGCCTGGGGCGTCACCGACGATGTCTTCGCCGCGCAACTCCGCTGCCTGCCTCTTGAGGCGGGCGAACGCCCGCACGCTGAGCGGGATGCTGGCGGCATAAAGAAGGCAGACGACGGTGATGGTCGCCCAGGGTTCGGTCACCAGGACGGCGGCAAGCAAGCCGACCAGCAACAGCATCGGCAGGACATAGGCATGCGGCACGCGGAAGCGCTTGCCCGAGAAGGTGGGTATCTTGCTGACCATCAGGAAGGAAACGGCGACCAGCACCACCGCGTTCACCGATGGGCGCGCGAAGAAGCCGCCGCCGCCCGTTTCGAAGCTCAACATCATGGGAACCAGGACCAGTCCGGCGGCGGCCGGAGCCGGCACGCCGGTGAAGAAATTATAGGCCCAGGGCGGCAGATCGGCCTGACCCAGCATGGTGTTGAAGCGGGCCAGGCGCAATGCGCAGCACACCGAAAACAGCAGCACCAGCACCCAACCGAGGCCACCGGCGCCCTGCATGGTCCAGAAATACAGCAGCATCGACGGGGCGACGCCGAAGCTGACGAAGTCCGACAGGGAATCGAGCTCGGCGCCGAACTGGCTGGTTCCCTGCAACAGGCGCGCGATGCGCCCGTCCAGGCCGTCGAAGATCCCGGCCAGCAGGATCGAGGTCACCGCCAGTTCCCATCTGCCGTGCAGCCCGAAACGCATCGCCGTCAGGCCGGCGCATAGGGCGAGCATGGTCAGGATGTTGGGGATCAGCTTGTTGAACGACAGGCCGCTGATCCGCGTGCGGATGATCCTCGGGCGGGCGCCGCCGGCATGCCTGCGATGACGAAACATTAGCGGAACTCTCCCTCCCGCTGGGCTTCACCGCTGTCCAGATCGGCCAGGACCGTTTCGCCGGCGATGGCGGTCTGGCCCACCGCGACCATCGGTTGCACCCCGGGCGGCAAGTAGACGTCGACGCGGCTGCCGAAACGGATCAGGCCGAATCGTTGGCCGGCGGCAACCTCCTGTCCGTCGGCCAGATCGCACCGGATGCGCCGCGCCACCAGCCCGGCGATCTGCACGAAGGCAAGTTCGCGGCCACCCGGCAAGCCGAGCCGCACCGCCATCCGCTCATTGAAGGTGCTGGCCTTGTCGAGCGAGGCGTTGAAGAAGGCTCCCGGCGTGTAGACCCGCTTCAGCACCCGACCCGACAGCGGGATGCGGTTCACATGGACGTTGAAGACGTTCATGAAGATCGACAGGCGGGTCAGCGGGGCATCCCCCATCTGCAGTTCGGGCGGAGCCGGCACCGCGACGATCATCTGCACCACCCCATCCGCCGGGCTGATCACCAGCCCGCTCCGCGTCGGGGTGACCCGCTCGGGATTGCGGAAGAAGAAGGCACACCATAGGGTCAGCAGCACGCCGAGCCAGCCCAGCGGCGACCACAGCAGGAAAAGGACCAAGGTAACGGCCGCGAAAATCGGGATAAAGCGCCATCCTTCAGGATGGATCGGCATGTACAAGTACTTCACCAACGAGAATTCTTCGGCCGGCACGTGATTCTCCATGATAAGACCATTCATGTTTACCGCTTGTGCGGCCAGGGGTCGAGGCGGGAATTGCGCGATCGCTGCCGAGATGTTTTTCCTGCGGCCCGGGCATGGTAGTCTCGCCGTTCGGGCGATTGGCTGAAGGGGGCAAGGGGCGAATGGAAGAGGGCGGGCAGTTCAATCTCATCATCGGCAACTGCAGCCTTCCCATCGACATCCATACCCTGGCCGTTGACGAGACGGGGATGGGTGGCCAACGCCGCGACTTCAACTTCCGCTTCAGCTATCGCCAACTCCCCTTTGTCGCGAAATACCGCAGCGAGGGAAAGGCCGGCAGCATCGAGCTCAAGGGAGATCTCGGGCCAATGCCGTTCAGCGCCGAATCGGCTCTGGCCCGGAGCGATCTGCAGATGGTTCTGGACGCCGCCAACGCCCATCTCGGACCGACCCTGCTGGTCGTCGGGGGGCGCATCGCGTTGGTGGGGATGATCGCCATTGCCGAGCCGGTCACGGCAGTGGGATTGGTGACCGGCCTGGCCCGTTTCCTGTTAACGGTGAAACCCTATCTCGAGATCATCGAAGTCTTCTTGCGACCGCCCGGCGAAACAGCCGAGACCGGAGCGGGGGCCCTGCGCCCCGCTTGGCGGGAGCCTCCGCGGAAGCGGCGCGGCTAGGATTCAATCGCGTCGATCGCGTCGCGTGCGGCCGGCGCTACCGAGATTCGCGCCGGGTCAATGCGGGACCGGAACGGTGAACACCTGGCCCGGGTAGATGCGATTGGGGTCGCGGATCTGGGCCTTATTGGCCTGGTAGATGGCCAGATACTCGTAGCCACTGCCATAGGTGTGCCGGGCAATTCGCCAAAGGCTGTTGCCCGCCTCGACGACGATCTTGCCTTCGGCCGGAAGGGTGCCGACCGGTGCGAAGCCGATCTCGGCACGGGCCGTCACCTTGCCGTCGGCACCCAACTGGTCGGCACGGATGGTGTGGTTGCCGGCGTGCAGGGGGAACTTCGGGGTCAGGTGCCAGTGCCCTTTGTCGTCGGCCTGGATGCGGCCGATCGAGTGGTCGTCGAGATAAACTTCGACCGACGCCTTCGGTGTGGCCGTGCCGGTTACCGACAAATGCCCCTGGCCGTCGTAGCCGACCGCCGAGATCGACACGGTTCCCGCCCCCTCCTTGGTCTCCGGACCCTGAAGGATTTCAATCGAGCCGTCGGGATTGACCTTCACCGCCAGCGATGCGCCGGGCTCCTTGGTGCGATCGGGCACCACCAACACCACTGGACTGTCGGACTGGGTGGTGCTGCCGTCCGGGTTGGTGGCCTTCAGCGAGAGCTCGCGACTGCCGGGCGGCAAGGGCCGATCCGGAACGAAGACCCATTCTCCACGATTGTCGGCGATGACCCGCCCGATCTCCTTGCCGCCATCGAGGATCACCACCTCGGCGCGTGGCATGGCGCGGCCGGCGATGACGGTTTCGCCCTGCGGATTGATCCGCACCACATCGAAGCTGGGAGTTTTCGACCCCTCGGAGGTCTTGACGGCGGGCGGCTGGCCGGTGGCCACCGTGGACGGCGCAGACGCCTGATCGTCGCGATGCTGCGTCCAGAAGCTCATGCCGATGGCGACGGCAATGACGATGAAGCCCGCAAGGGCGATAAAAAATGGCCGGGACACGGCACCTCGCTCGGAATGGCGGCGCAGCGAGGTACCCTAATACGGGCGGTGGCACCGTGCAACCCACCTGCGTCTCCTGCCAGGGCTCCGAACTCAGGTTAACGAGGTTTACGGCTTGCGCTGGGCGTGATTCTCTGAATCGCCCAGATTCGGAGAACCCTGATGCCCCTGACGGCGATGTTTCTTGGCGAGAAATCGCGCCTGCGTGCCCTGCTCGACCA
>CAIOJO010000131.1 GCA_903858635.1 uncultured Telmatospirillum sp.
ACCCAGTCTGCAGCGTACCCTCTACCTGGTGGACCCGGCGGTCGGTCTGTCCACCGAGAACCAGCACCTGCTGGTCAGCCGTGGCGACGAAGTGCTGCTCGACCTGCCTGCGGTCAACGTCGATCAAGTCATGCTGTTCGGCCGCAACCCGGCCACCACCGCCGCCCTGGTCTGCTGCCTGCGCCACGACATACCGGTCGCCTATCTATCCAGAACCGGCAAGTTCTACGGTCGCCTGGAGCCTCCATCTGGAGAATCCGTGCGGTTGCTGACCAACCAGTTCGCCGCTCACGCGGCGGGAGACCTGGACCTATCGCTGGCCCGAGAATTTGTAACCGGCAAACTCGCCAACAGCGCGTTGTTGTTGAGACGATATGCGCGGCACAGACCGGGTTGCGTATTCCGCGCAACCTGGACACCCATTCCAGGCGAAGCTGGACACCGATTCCAGAGCAAGCTGGACAGTGATTCCACGTGAAGCTGGACAGTTGGAGCATAGCGACGCGGGGTTTTTGTCTTTTACTTTGAGGGGGGGGCTGGGTCAACTTTTTTGGGTTTTCTTACCCGGATGGGCTGGAGGTTTTGTTACTGCGTAACGCCGGGTGCTGGAAGTATTCAGCCCACTCTGCAGTGTCCAATTCGAGCGTAGCCACGACCTGATCATTTGCCTCTTTGACCAGGTCTTCGAGGAATTGGCGCATCGTTACGCCGTAACGTCTGGAAAGTCTTTCCAGCGACAAGGCGGTGGCGGTGCTGACCCAGGTGTTGATCCGTCGTTCGCCGTTTTCTCCCGCTATCGGACGACTTTTTCGATAGTCTTGTTGTCGTTGTGTCGTTGTTTTAGCCATGATAGGCATCTCCGTTACGCCGTAACGGCGCGGTTGATTCGTTACTGCGTAACGCCTGGCGTGCCGACCGGGCTTGGGTCAGCGTGCGACGCAGAGTTATCCACGGCCGCCTGCCAGACGCGCTTTCCCCGGCGGATTGGCTGGCGGGCGGCGGTGGGTAACTCGTTGATCTCGGTGGGACGGTCATTCTGGCTTCCCCTTTTGGACGACTCTTTCGATAGTCTTGTTGTCGTTGTGTCGTTGTTTTAGCCATGATAGGCATCTCCGTTACGCCGTAACGGCGCGGTTGATTCGTTACTGCGTAACGCCTGGCGTGCCGGCCGGGCTTGGGTCAGCGTGCGACGCAGAGTTATCCACGGCCGCCTGCAAGACGCGCTTTCCCCGGCGGACTGGCTGGCGGGCGGCGGTGGGTAACTCGTCGATCTCGGTGGGACGGTCATTCGGGCTTCCCCTTCTTGCGTAGCGATTCGCCGTCGAGGTCAAGGCTGTGCGCTTGATGCACCAGGCGGTCGAGGATGGCGTCGGCCAGGGTCGGGTCGCCGATGGACGCGTGCCAATGCTGAACCGGCAACTGGCTGGTGATGATGGTCGAGCGCGCGCCGTGGCGGTCATCGAATATCTCCAGAATATCTCGGCGACCCTCGTCCGTCAGCGGTGCGAGCGCCCAGTCGTCGATTACCAGGACGTCGGTTTTGGCGAGTTGGGCCAGCGATTTTGCATAGCTGCCGTCACCACGTCCGATGGCCAGTGTTGGTAACAGTCGCGGCAGACGCACGTAGAGCACGGAATGCCCCTGCCTGCACGCCTGGTTGGCCAGGGCGCAGGCGAGGAAGGTCTTGCCGACGCCAGTCGGGCCACAGATCAGGACGTTCTGGTGTGCCTTGACCCAGTTACTGCTCATCAGGCGGGCCGGTGCGGTCCAGGCCGCGTGGATGCCGGTAATCGACATCCTCGGGGGTAGCATCCTGTTTCAATTTGGCCCGTTTCAGACGGGATGCATTCTGGCGCGATTCGCGTTCGGAGGACTCGCTGTCCACTAGGAGGCCTAGCCGCTCCTCGAACGAGAGCTGGCCAATCTCCGGACTCATCGCCTGCTGGGCCAGTGCGCGGGCCATGCCGGTGAGACGCAGTTGCTGGAGTTTATCGACGGTGGGATGGTTCAGCATGGTGCTTCCTTTAGTGGTAATAATCGGCGCCGCGCACATTGGCGTGATCCGGGGGTAAACAGGTTTGGGCCGGCTTGCTCGTTTTTTATCAAGGCCGCTTTTCAAGATCGATTTGAGGCTGCTGTAGGAGGGTGCACCGATGGCGATGGCCCGGTCACAGGCGGCTTCAAGACGATCGTCCCCATACGCCTTGCCTAGGCGCAGTATCCCCAAGCAGGCGCGGTAACCTTGCTGTGGATGGCGGCGTTGATTCAGGACGTGCTGCACGACAGCCTGGACATGCGGCCCGATACGCTCGGCCCAATCGAGCAGGCGCGGTGCATTCCAGCCCATCACGGCCTGGTGCGCCGGTGTTCTGTGGGCATCCAGGGTGGACTGGTGGCCAAGGGTGTCGCAGCGCGCATGGCTGGCAATCCGGATGCCCCGTAGGAACAATTCGACGATATTGGCCGTCAGGCGGACATCGACCTTCTCGCGGGCGTAGCGGTAGGGGACCGAGTAGTAGTGGCCGATGACCTCGACGTGATAGTCGATGCCGACCCTTGCCACCTTCCATTCGGCGAACTCATAGCGGGTTGCCGGCAGCGGCCGCAAGGCGGGTTTATCCATCTCGGCAAAGGCGGACAGGCGGCAACCGGGCAGCTTCTTGAAGGGCTTGTTGTTGAACTTCACCATGAGCACAGCAATAGCCTGGTTCAGTTCATCCAGACTGAAGAAACGCTGGTGGCGCAAGCAGGCCAGTACCCAGCGCTCGACAAGGAGCACGCCGCCTTCTGCCTTGGCCTTGTCCTTGGGGTGACGGGGCCGCGCGGGCAGCACCGCCGTGGCGTAATGGCTGGCCAGTTTGAGGTAAGTCGGGTTGATTTCCGGGTCGTAGAAACAGGCGCTGGTGACGCCGCTCTTGAGGTTGTCGGGCACCAGGATTGCTGTCACACCCTGGAGATGCTCGAAGGTGCGGATGTGGCTGCCGATCCAGTCAGGCAGGGTCTGGCTCCAGGTGGCCTCGCAGTAGGTGTAGTTGGAGGCGCCCAGCACGGCGACGAAGATCGCGGCAGTTTGGATTTCGCCGGTCATCGGATCAACGATGGGCACCGTCGGCCCCGCATAGTCGATGAATAGCTTCTCACCCGGAACATGGGTCTGACGCAGGCTGACCGCGAGCGTGCCGACCCAGCGCCGGTAGTGCTCACAGAAACTGCTGTAGCGGTAGCCGTCGGGGTGCTCAGTCTTGTATTCCTGCCAGAGCAGGTCGAGGGTGACGCCCTTGCGCCGCAACTCGCGACGAACGCCTGGCCAATCAGGTACCGGTCGAGCCACGGATGATGGCGCTGTCGGCGGATACAGCAGGGCTTCCAGCCCGGTTTCGCTAAGCGTGGCCGGCAACGGCCAGAGTACACCTGTAAATTCGGCTCGGCGGAGGATTTCGCCCACCGTCGTGGGCGACGAATGAGTCGATCTGGCGATCTCACGGTGGCTGTGAATACCTTCGTGATGCAGTCGTAGAACTTCATAAATCTTGCGCATGGATAACCTGATAAATGCCATGTGGCCCTCGGCAAAATCGCCAAGGTTGCCACGGTTATCCCGCGTGCTACGCAGCGACTTCTGACTGTCCAGCTTGCTCTGGAATGGGTGTCCAGCTTGCCGTGGAATACGCACCCAACCTACGCGGGCTCATGTAGGGGCGGGTTTCATACCCGCCCCTACGACATGTAGCGCGTAGGTTGGGCTAAGCACCGCGAAGCCCAACAATCAACAAACGCAAAAAGCCAAACATGCAGTCGACCCACAAACAATCTTGGGCGCATCAAATGTTGGGCTTCCTTGCGTCAGCCCAACCTACGGGTGCCCAACCTACGCTTGCTATGCCGCATGGTATATCTGAGCGAATACGTTTGCAGTCAGACGATGTGCAGGCGGGCTTGGCAGACAGGCAAGCTAAGACAGATCAATCAGGTGAAATCTATCGCATAGTATCTGTTGGTATAAAAGTTTCCGCACTCGCTTGCCGATGTTCGTTACAATCAGATACTTACATTGATACCGGAGATTTTTCATGCCAACCATCAGTATGTTTACGGGATTCTGGTTGCAATCCTGTATGAGGACAATGACCGACACCATCTGCCGCATATTCACGTACGCTATTCCGGCATGAAAGCCTCTATTTCCATCGTGGACGGGGGTGTGCTGGCGGGCGAAATTCCTGCCAGGCAGTTGAAAATGGTCGAGGCATGGATTGAGATTCACCGCGACGAATTACTTGCGGATTGGGAATTGGCCGTGGCGGGTGAGGAGCCTTACCGCATTGCCCCGTTACAATGAAAGAGATTGCAATGGACGTTTTGCTGGATGTTGTCAGTGTCGAGGTTGGTGCCGATTACACACTATTTCTTGAATTCGAAAATGGTGAAAAGCGCGTGTTCGATATGCGCCACCTTATGGATAAAAAGCCTTTTACGAAAATCAAGAATGAGCATTTGTTTGCTCAAGCCAAAGTGGATTATGGGACGGTGGTTTGGCCCGGCAATATAGATATTGCGCCGGAAACACTTTACGATGATTCGGTACTGCTCGCCGCTTGATGTCATCACCCGTTCGCGGGG
>CAIOJO010000132.1 GCA_903858635.1 uncultured Telmatospirillum sp.
GCGCGATGGGTTTGCGCCGCCCTTTTTCATCCGGCTCGCCCAGTTCCATTTTCTGAACCTTGAGGCCACAAACATCGCCGCCACTGTTGGTCATGATTTCCACCGGCGTGTGTAGGAAGTAGAACTCGACTCCTTCCTCCTTGGCATGGCGGATTTCCTCGATACGGGCCGGAGCCTCGGCTTCCGAGCGGCGGTAGACGCAGCGCACGGTGGGCGCGCCCAGGCGCTTGGCGACGCGCAGGCAATCCATTGCGGTGTTGCCGGCGCCGATCACCACGACGCTCTGGCCCAGGCTGATCGGGGTGTCAAGATAGGGGAAGCGGTCGCCGCCCATCAGGTTGACGCGGGTCAGGAACTCGTTGGCCGAATAGACCTGGCCGGCATATTCGCCGGGAATGCCCAGGAACGACGGGGCGCCGGCGCCGGCGGCGATGAACACCGCATCGTAGCCCATCTCGTCCCGCAGCTGATGCACGGTGAAGGTCTTGCCGATCACCTTGTTGGTCTCGAAGCGGACGCCGAGATCAGCCAGTCGCTGCACCTCGCGGCTGATGATGTCGCGCGGCAGGCGGAACGACGGGATGCCGTATTGCAGCACGCCGCCCAGGACGTGCAGCGCCTCGTAAACCGTCACTTCGGCGCCGAACCGTACCAGGTCGGCGGCGGCGGCCAGCCCACCCGGTCCCGAGCCGACGATGGCGACGCGGCCGAGATCGCGCTTGGCCGGGGGCACCGCCTTCTTCGCCCTGGCGTGATCGCCGACGAAGCGTTCGAGGCGGCCGATCGCCACCGGCTCCATCTTTTTGGCGATGACGCATTGCGCCTCGCACTGGCTCTCTTGCGGACAGACGCGACCGCACACCGACGGGAAGATGCTCGCCTCGTAGATGGTCTCCAGCGCCTGGTCGAGGTCGCGGACCAGCAGGTGGCGGATGAAGCGGGGGATGTCGATGGCCACCGGACAGCCGGCGATGCAGGTCGGTCTGTGGCACTGGATGCAACGCTCGGCCTCGCGCAGCGCGTCGTTGATCGAGTAGCCGAGGTTGACCTCGAGGAAATTGTGCGAGCGTTCCAGCGCGTCGCGTTCCGGCATTTTTACCTGATGCGGCTCCAGGGCCGACATCTTCTTGTAGGTGCGCTTGCCCTCCTTGAACAGGACGCGGTCCAGGTTGCAGATATGCTCGAACTGCTCGTTGGCTTGCGTTTCCTGCGGCTTGAAGCGCTTTTGGCGGAGCACCAGCTCCTTGAAATCGACGGCGTGGCCGTCGAAGTCGGGACCGTCGACGCAGGCGAAGCGCACCTCGCCGCCGACGGTGACGCGGCACGAGCCGCACATGCCGGTGCCGTCGACCATGATGGTGTTCAACGACACCATGGTCTTGACGGCAAACGGGCGGGTCGTCTCGACGCAGGCGTTCATCATCGGCAGCGGACCGATCGCCACCACCAGATCCGGTTTTTCCTTGGTCAGCAGTTCGTGCAGCGCCGTAGTGACAAATCCCGGCTTGCCGTAGCTGCCGTCATCGGTGCAGACGATCAGTTCGTCCGAGTATTGGCGAAATTTGTCTTCCCAGAACACCAGGTCCTTGTTGCGGAATCCCATGATGCTGGTGGTGCGGTTGCCGGCTTCCTTGAAGGCGCGCAGCTGCGGAAAGATCGGCGCCACGCCGAGACCACCGCCGACGAACACCACATGGCCGAACTTCTGCACATGCTGCGGCAGGCCGAGCGGGCCGACGAAGTCCTGGAAACTGTCGCCTGCCACGTAATTGTCGCGCATCTCGCGGGTGGTCTTGCCCAGGGCCTGGACGACGACGGTGACGGTGCCCTTGTCGCGGTCGTAATCGGCGACGGTCAGCGGAATGCGTTCGGCCCCTTCATACAGGCGAAGCATGACGAAGTGGCCGGGTTCGGCCGCCTTGGCGACGTCCGGGGCAAGAATGTCCCACAGAAATGTGGTGTCGGAGAAGTGTTCGTGGCGAACGATGGAATACATGGCGGAATTCTGGCTCCCCATTCCGGCGCGGCGGTATCTTATGTTGCGGCGCCGTGTACCATATATGCAATCGCCGCGCTAACCGCCACCCGCGCCACGAGTGGGGATTTTTCGGGGGAGTGGGGGCGGTCGAATCGCAGGTTGTCTGGTCTCTCCAGGACTTGCCGCTAAGCGAACGGGGCTTCGGCCATGCCGCAGCGCGACTGCCATTCCACCACGGCTTCGGCGGCCGGCATTGGCCGGGCGAACAGGAAGCCCTGGGCGACATTGCAGCCCAGGTCGAGGAGGGCGGCGGCGGTGGCCGTATCCTCCACGCCCTCGATGACCACCTCCATGCCGAGGTCGCGGGCCAGGGCGACCACATTGCACAGAACGGCGCGCGGCCGGTTCCTGGTGAGCACGCCGGAGACCAGGGCGCGGTCGATCTTCAGAACATGAATCGGCATCCGGTGCAGAACGCTGAGCGATGAATAGCCGGTGCCGAAATCGTCGAGGGCGAGCCGGAAGCCGAGGCGCTCCAACCCCGTCATGACCTTGAGGGCCCGTTCGGGGTCGTCGATCATCAGGGTTTCGGTCAACTCGACCCGCAGTCGCCCCGGGTCGAAGCCGGTCCGCTCGATCAGTGCCGACAGTTGCGGAATGAGCGAATCGTCGCGGAAATGCCAGGCCGAGAAATTGACGTTGAGATAAGGCCTGACCGGGCCGTTCAGGGTCTGGCACAGCTCCATCGCCCGCTCGGCGATGACCAGGTCGATCTGCCGGATCAGGCCGGTACATTCGGCCAACGGCAGGAAGTCGGCCGGCGGCATCAAGCCGTGCTCCGGACTCCGCCAGCGGGCCAGAGCCTCGAACCCGCACCAGCGGTTGCTCGCCATGTCGACGATGGGTTGGAGGAACGGTTCGATTTCGCCGCCGGCCAACGCGTCGGCGATGTCGCGGTGACGGGCCAGCATGCTGTAGCCCGGCCCCATATCGGCGGTTTCCGTGCGCAAGCCGGTGTCGCCGGTCAAATAGGCCCGCTGGGCGTCACGGAATCGGGCGACCAGCTTGGTCAGCAGTTCGGCGTGGAACGGCTCGGCATTGCCGAGCAAGGACTGGAATTGGTCGATGGTGATGCGCAGGAGCCGGCAGTGGGTGGCCGCCAGCGCCGTCGCCGAGCGTGGCGAACCGTCGATCACCCCCATTTCGCCGAAAATCTGCCCCGGTCCGATCAGTGACAGCGGTTTCCGTCCGCCACGCAGTTCGGCGAAGATCTCCACCCAGCCCTCTTCGACGAGGTAGGCGCAGTCGGCGGCATCCCCTTCCGAGAAAATCAGCCGGGTGGCCGAGAAATGATGCTGTTGCATGGCAACCCGTTCGTCCATCCAAGCCGAACGACAATGCTGCCCTTCCTTTGGGGCGCATTGCAAGTCCTGCGTTGCGTCGCAATAAGACAATTGCGCAGGATTTGGCCGGATTGTTGCGCCAAATGCGTGCAGCAGGTCTATTCGTTGCCCTCGCTCCAGTTGATCACGCTCAGCAGATTGCTACTTGCGTCGGTCCACAGCAATTGGCTGTCCGAATTGTCGCGCCAAGGCGAAATTGCCGCCTTGACTTCGGGGACCGACCAGAAGTCGTCGTCGCCGGTGTAGAGGGCCCAGCTGACGGCATCCTCGCAGCCGGCTTCCGGGATGGTCTCGAACCAGCGCACCCCAAGGCCGACGGCGGCGGCCAGGCCGCGGTGCAGCGGCCCCAGCTCGAAGGTGTCGAGCTCGAAATTGATCGCCAGGATGCCGTCGGTGGCGAGATGCCGCCGATAGATTTCGAAGGCCTCCTTGGTCATCAGGTGCATTGGCGGTGCGGCGCCACGAAAGGCGTCGATGATCAACAGGTCGAACTGGCCGATCTGCCCCAGACGGGCTTCCCGCTCCAACAGGATGCGGCCGTCGCCATGCAGAACCTCGATGCCGGCAGGGCTGTCGGCCAGGAAACTGAAATACCGCCGCGCCAGCTCGGTAACCTGCGGATTCAGCTCGTAGTAGCGCAGCGTATCGCCGGGCCGGCCGTGTGCTGCCACCATTCCGGCGCCCAGCCCGATGATGCCGATCCTGAGCGGTCTGTCCGGTCCGCCGTCGCGACGCCGGCGCTGGAAACGCAGCGCCAGGCCCAGTCCATGCCGCGCGTCGTAGGCGCAGGAGGGGGTGCGCCGACGATCCGGCGCCTGGTACTGGGAGCCCTGGTCGACGCCTGCCTGTTGCATGACCAGCGAGTATTCGGCCGGGTCGTCGACGTCTTCCTTGATGACTTTGACCACGCCATAGAAATTGCGGGCCCGGTCGACGGTGCTGTCGGTCCCTGCCATCTCGGCCCGCAGGCCGGCTCCGATCCCCACGGCGAACAGGCCGCAGCAGGCCAGGCTGCCGGCCTTTTGCCAAACCTGTCCCGGCCGGCGCAGGTTTGCCGCGTCCTGAACCAGGGCAAGGGCGGCGATGGCGACGATGACCAGCGGATGCTCCCAGTAGTCGGGGAAGATTTGCGGTGCCAGCAAGGTGACGAACACGCCCCCCAGCGCCCCGCCCGAGGCGATCACCAGGTAGAACTGCGGAAGGCGGCGGGCCGCCGGCTGCAGGCGGACCATCTCGCCATGGCACAGCATGCAGCCGAAGAACAAGGTGAGGCATTGCAGCCCCAGTTGGATCAGCAGGTCCTCGGGCAATTCGGGGCGGGCCAGGACGCTGCCGAGTCCGGCCAGGGCGACAAAGGCCAGCAGGAAGGGGCCGCGCCAGCGCATCACCTGGTGGCCGAAACAGAGGACGAAGGTCAGGAGATAGACGCAAAGCGGCAGCACCCACAGGAAGGGGATCACCGCCGACCACTGGCTGACACGATTGGTGGTGGCCAACAGCAGGACCGAGCCGAGGGCGGAATAAGCCAGCCACCACCAGATGCGGCGGCGTTCTGCGGCGTCGGGCGGGGCCTCGGTGGCCGCCGGCGGGGCAGCAACACGACCGCCCCGGTCGGCCCGCAGAACCGTGACGGCGGAGGCGGCGGACAGCACCGCGTAGAGGACGAAGGCGATGGACCACAGCCGGGTCTGGCTGGCACTCGGGAGAAACGGCTCGACTAAGAACGGATAGCTGAGCAGGCCGAGAAATGAGCCGAGATTGGACAAGGCAAAAAAACGCGACGCCTTGGTCTCCGGCGCGATCTGCCCGATCCATCGCTGCAACATGGGCGAAGTGGTGGCCAGGACGGCGTAGGGAACCCCCACCGAGACGGTCAGCAGGCCCAAGATACGCCACAAGTCGGGTCGGCCGCATCGAGCGGCTTGAACGCCGCCGACGGCGTGATCGGCAGAAACAGGCAAGCGGCGGCGGCGATGGCGATCTGCAGGGCGGCTTGGGTCTTCAGCGGCAGCGGGGTGGTCACCGCATAGGCATAGGCATAGCCGGCCAGCAGCGCCGTCTGGAAGAACAGCATGCAGACCGTCCAGGTGCCGGCGCTGCCGCCGAACCAGGGCAGGATGAACTTGGCCAGCATGGGCTGGACCAGGAACAGGAGGAATCCGGCCAGTCCCATGGTCGCGGCGTAGAGGAGCAGGGCCAAGGTTGGAAAGAGGTTTGGCCCGTTCCCCCGCAGCGAGGAGGGTTGGGTCGACACGCTCACAGCAGCCCGCACAGACAGCCCATCGACCATGGCCCGTCGGGGCCGATGATGGTCGGCATCTCGGCCGATGCGGTGGCCAGCAGGGCGCTCCCATCGAGGTGATCGGCGACCTTGTGGGAGCCGGGGTAATAGCTGGGATGGGTCCCGATAGGCAGCCAGTCGGGGCTGACCGGCAGGGGCGGTGGCGCCAGTTCGGCATACCGCTTGGCGCCGTAGACGACACGACCGCCGACCATGGTCAGGGTCGCCTCGATGTCCGGGATGCGATGCTCCGGCACGGTCAGATAGTCGTCCGACAGGATGGCGAGATCGGCCCATTTGCCCGGGGCCAAGGTTCCCTTGCGCTCTTCCTCCTGGGTGAACCAGGCGCCAGCCGCCGAATAAAGCCGCAAGGCCTCGGTGCGGTCGACCAGGTTGCGGTCGGCGTTCAGCTTGGTGCCGCCGATGGCGCGGCCGCTGACCAGCCAGTGGATGCCGACCCAGGGATTGTGGCTCGAGGCGCGATTGCCGTCGGTGCCGGCGGCCAAGTGCAGCCCCATGGCGCGGATGCGGCCGATCGGCGGGGCGTCGGCGGCTGCCGCCTTGCCCCATTTGCCGGCGAAGGCATCGCCATCCAGTGTCATCCGGTTCTGCACGGCGATCGAGCCGCCCAGTTTCGCCACCCGCTCCAGGCTGGCCGGGGAAATGGTTTCGGCGTGATCGATGATCCAGCGCACCTTGTCGACCGGGACTTCACGATGCGCAAGTTCGATCGCCCGCAGCAGGTTCTGCGCGGTGGCGTCGTAATTGGCGTGCAGGCGGAATGGCCAGCCGTTGGACACCACCAGTTTCAGTGCCTCGACCAGCTGTTCTTCGGCGAAGGCGGTGGGCGGGACCACCTCCTTGGTGAAATTGGCCGGGTCGTGGGTCGCCCACACCATGTATTCGCCTGCGCCCATCATGCGAAACCAGTCGTCGCCCTGGCCGGGCTTCACCTGGGTTACCCATTGCCGATAGTCGTCGAGCTCCTTGCCCGGGCGCTGGGCGAACAAGCTGTAGCCGATCCGCAGGTTCAACTGCTGGTCCGCCGCCAATTTGGCGATCGCCCGGTAATTGTCCGGGTAGTTCTGGCCGCCGCCGCCGGCGTCGATCACGCTGGTGACGCCGAGGCGGTTCAGCTCGCGCATGAAATGCTTGGTCGAGATGATCTGATCCTCGGCCGGCAGTTTGGGGATACGGTCGCCGGCGATGGCAACGGCCTCGGCGGTGGGCTGCTTGGGCTCCAGGGTAATGACCTTGGCATTCTCGATCAGGATATCGGCCATCTGGTCCGTCGCCCAGGCGGGGGCCGGTGCGATCGCCCTGGCGGCGGCGTAGATGGCGCCGATGGCGGCGGACTGGGCCAGGAATTGGCGGCGGCTGGGATTGGCTACGGCGCCCGGTTGCGGGGCCGTCCGGCAACACAAATCGCACATCGTTTCCTCCTCTTTTCTCGATCTACATCGGTCCTCGGCAATCGGTCATGGCGTGCGGCCGGTCCGGCCGAGGCGCAGCGCGCTCACCAGGAAGGCGGTGCCGGCGGCGCCGCAGGCCAGCCACAGGGACAGGTCGACGCGCTGGACCGGCACCTTGACGACGCCGGCCGCCTGGTCCAGTCCGGGAACGCCAACCACCACCGCGGCGACGGCCACGCCGATCGACAGGCCGAAGGTGCGGGCGCTGCCCAGCACGCCGGAGGCGGCCCCGAGCAGGTGACGCGGCGCGTTGCCCAACAGCTCGCGGTTGTTGGGTGACTGGAACAATCCGAAACCGCAGCCGCAGATGGACGCCCGCCACACGATGTCGGCCACCGTGGCGCTTGCCCCGAGGCCGGCCATGGTCGCCAAGCCGGTGGCCAGGACGGCCAGGCCGACGGTCGAAACGAGTGGCGGGCTGATGCGATCGGCCAGGCGGCCGGCCAAGGGCGCACAGATGACGATGGTCAGTGGCCAGGGCGTGAACAGCAGGCCCGACATGAACGGCGTGTAGCCATAGGCGCCCTGGAACAGAAAGGGCAAAGTGACGAAGGCCAGTCCCTGGCTGACGAAGGAGCAGGTGGAGGTGGCCGCGGCCAGGGAAAAACGGGCCGAATGGAACAGGGTCAGGGGCAGCAGGGGATGGGTGGCGGCCCGCTGCCATTGGACGAAGGCGAAGCCGGCCAGCCCGCTGGCCGCCCATAGCAGCCACAACAGCGGGGCGGGATAGGCCTTGGACAGGCCGTCCAAGGCAATGACGAAGCAGCCCATGGCGGTGGCGGCGAGGATCGCCCCGGCCGCATCGAATGGCTCCTTCCGGCAGACATTGGCCGGCAGGTTGCGATACGCCGCCCACAGGGCCAGTAGTCCGAGCGGCAGGTTCACCGCGAAAAGCCAGGGCCAGGGCAGGAAGGCCAGGATCAGACCGCCGACCATCGGTCCGCAGGTGGCGCTGGCCGCCACCGTCAAGGCGCTCACGCCGAGCGCCCGGCCCAGCATGCTGGCGGGATAGATGATGCGATACAGCGCCGGGGTGACCGCCATCAGGGCCGCCGCCCCCAGCCCCTGGACCAGCCGCGAGGCGACCAGGAGGGGCAGGCTGGGCGACAGGGCGCAGGCCAGGGAACCCAAGGTAAAGACCGACATGCCCCACAGGAACACCCGGCGGTAGCCGGCCAGGTCGCTCAGTCCGGCCAGGGCGACGATACAGGCGGCGGTGACCAGTTGATAGGCATTGGCCACCCAGATCACCGCGGCGGCGTCGACCTGCAGTTCGCGGGCGATGGTCGGCAGGGCGACATTGGTGATCGAGGCGTCGAGCACCGACATCCCCACCCCCAATACGGTGGCGGCCATGGCCAGCCAGCGCTGCGGCACCGGCAAGCCGTCGGATTCGGGACGTTTGTCGCTCGGCAAAGTCATCGAGGACTGTTCTACCATAAGCGGCGATGCGCCGACATCCACCGCGCCGAGCTTGGTGACAGCAGGGAACGGACCTGTCACCCTCGCGCCTTGTCACCTCGCGCGCGGAGACTGCAAGGATGGACTTCACCGACAAGGTGCTGGCCGAATTGGTGGCCAAGATCCGCGCTCTCGAGGCCGAGATCGAGACCCGCGTCGCCGAAAAACGGGCCCAGTTCCATTATGCGGTGGAGCGCAACCGGGTTCGCTTCGACCGCGAGGTGCTGGCCAAGCAGCGTGACTTCCGGCGCGGGTTGTGGCGGCAGATTCGGGAATCGCCGCTACGCTTCATCCTGGTTTCGCCGATCATCTATTCGCTGATCATTCCGCTGGCGCTGCTCGACCTGTTCCTGGCGCTCTACCAGGCCACCAGCTTCCGCGTCTACGGCATCCAGCGCGTGCCGCGGTCGCATTACATCGTCGTCGACCGCCAGCATCTCGCCTACCTGAACCCGCTGGAGAAGCTCAACTGCCTCTATTGCGGCTACGGCAACGGGGTGATCGTCCTGGCCCGCGAGATCGCCGCCCGAACCGAGGAATACTGGTGCCCGATCAAGCATTCCCGTCCGGTTCACAATCCGCATTCGCGCTACGTGCACTTCGTCGACTACGGCGACGCCGAGGGCTATCGCCAGCGAAAGGACGCCCTACGCGACCACGCCAGCCGAGACGACGAATCGCCTCCGACGGCATGATGCCGGCGGCAAGGTAAAGTTGCGGACCTTCGGCATCACTCCAATTTGACCTCGCCGTCGATCTCATAGGTCAAGCCGATCGCCGGGATCGACACCGTCGTCGAGATCTTGAGGGTGGCGTCGGCCTTGATCTTGCCCTCGGCGATGGCCTGGTGCACCGCGTGATCGATCTCGCGCTGCGAGGTGACGCCCACGACTTTCAGGAACTTCCGGATTTCCATATTGAAGATGTCTTCATTCATGGCGGCACCTCGTAATTCGATTGCGCCTTTCCATATGGCACTGCGGGCGGCGTCTTTCACCGGCCGGAGTGCAGACTTGCCTTGACGGAGCCTTGAGCCGGTGGCCGACGGTGGCGGCGCCGTGGACTGGCCCAGAGGAATTACATCTCGTCGACCGGGAACAAGCTGGCCGGTCGCGCCTTGATCGCTATTAGGTGGACTCTGGGTGACTGGAGGAGGCATGGGCAAATCGCCATCGACGGTGTCGACCACGCGGCGAAGCTGGACCCTTCGCCATAAGGCGGTGGTGCGGGTGACGCATTGGGTCAATCTGCTGTGCCTGGTGGTGCTGCTGATGAGCGGGCTGCAGATCTTCAACGCCCATCCAGCCCTCTATTGGGGGCAGGCCTCCGACTTCCGGACCCCCTGGCTGGCGATGTCGGCGGAGCGTGACCGGCAGGGCCGACTGCGCGGCGTCACCAGCCTGTTCGGCGATGAATTTGATACCACCGGGCTGCTCGGATTGTCCTTCGTGGCGGGGCTGGGGGAACAGCCGCGCGGCTTTCCGGCCTGGGCCACCCTGCCTGGCTCGCAATGGCTGGCCATGGGCCGGCGTTGGCACTTCTTCTTTGCCTGGCTGTTCGTCGTCAATGGGCTGGTCTACCTGGTGAGTGGCCTGGTCGGCGGTCATTTCCGGCGCGATCTGTGGCCCAGCGGCGAGCAGTTGCGCCACATCGGCCGCACCGTGCTGGATCACCTGCGGCTGCGCTTCCCCAAAGGCGACGAGGCCCGCCACTATAATGTGCTACAGAAACTGGCCTATCTGGCGGTGGTGTTCGTGGTCCTGCCGGGCATCGCCCTGGCGGGACTGACCATGTCCCCCAACCTCGACAGCATCCTCCCGTTGGTGAGCCTGTTCGACGGACGCCAATCGGCCCGCAGCATCCATTTCCTGGGCGCGGCGGCCCTGGTCGTGTTCGTCCTGGTGCATGTGCTGATGGTCCTGCTGACCGGGGTCTGGAACAACCTGCGTTCGATGATCACCGGCTGGTATGCCATCGACGACGAAGGGAGACCGCGATGACCCCACGGCTCGACCGGCGTGGCTTCTGCCTCCGCACGCTGGCGGGGCTGGGCACATCGCTGCTGGGCGGTTGCGACGATCTGTCGGGGCGCCCGTGGCTGCGCCGGCTGCTGGGCGGGGCCGAGGAGGTTAACCTTTGGCTGCAGCGCCGTGTGCTGCCCCATCAGGCCCTGGCCCGCGAATACGGCGAAGCCGATCTGTCGCCGGAATTCCGGGCCAATGGCAGCACCGATCCGGACGATGCCGACTACCGCCGCCTGGCGTCGGGCGGCTTCGCCGATTGGCGGCTGCAGATCGGCGGGTTGGTGGAACGGCCGCAGGGCTTCTCGCTGGCCGAGCTGCGGGCCATGCCGGCCCGCACCCAGATTACCCGCCACGACTGTGTCGAGGGCTGGAGCTGCATCGGCAAATGGACCGGGGTGCCGCTGGCGGTGCTGCTGCAGCGGGTGGGCGTGCGGCCCGCCGCCCGCTTCGTGCTGTTCCGCTGTGCCGACACCCTGGAGGATAGCCTCTATTACGAGAGCATCGGCCTCGACGACGCCTATCATCCGCAGACCATTCTCGCCTACGATATGAACGGCGGAGCGCTGGCGGTCGCCCATGGCGCCCCGCTGCGTCTGCGGGTGGAACGGCAGCTCGGCTACAAGATGGCCAAATATGTGATGGCCGTCGAACTGGTCGACAGCTTCGCCGGCATCGGTTCCGGGCGCGGCGGCTACTGGGAAGACCGCGGCTACGAATGGTATGCCGGGATATAGAGCCTTATCCCGGCAAGATAAACCGGGGGCGAGGCGGCTCGGGAGGGCAACTGTCGCGCAAGGCTGGGATTCTGTTGTCGGCGCTGGCCGGCCTGCTGAGCGGCTGCGGCACGCCGCCGCCGTCCGCGCTGCCGACCGCAGGGGCCAGCGTCACCGTTATCGAACGGGGTTGGCACACCGATGTCGGTCTGGCCGCCGATCAACTCGCCGGTCCCCTCGCCCGGCTGCGGGAGGCCTATCCGGGGGCGCGTTTCCTGGTGTTCGGTTTCGGTGATCGCGCCTTCTACATGTCGCGCCAGGAAACCTTGGGCGAGACGCTGGCGGCGTTGTTCCCCGGACCCGGCGTCGTCTTGCTGACCGCTCTCGGGGCGTCGCCACAGGATGCCTTCGACGCCGGCCAGGTGGTGACCTTGTGGCTGCCCCAGCCCGACCTCGACCGCATCGCCGCATTCATCTGGCAGACGCTGGACAAGCGCGACGACGGCTCCTTGGTCCGTCTGGGCGATGGCCCCTATGCGGGAAGCGCCTTCTATGCCTCGCGGCGGACCTATGATGCGTTCGACAATTGCAACAGCTGGACCGCGCTGGCGCTGCACAGTGGCGGCCTGCCGATCGACCCCGATGGCGTGCTGTTTGCCGGCCAGGTGATGACGCAAGCGCGACGGCTCGCCGCTGCGGCAGGATGGAACAAGGCCGATCTTCAGTGGCAGGGCGGCGAGGTACCGTCGGCACAGACGACCGTCGTGCCCTGAGGCACCACCACCGTCGTGTTGTGCGGCGGCGACGGGTTGCTGCTGCTGATGCAGCCCCCAAGGATCAGGACGGCGGACAGCAAAAGCAACTTCAGATGGATGCGTCCGATGTGAATTTGCGGCATGGCACGCGACCTCCCTCAGTACGGAAGATGGTGGCGGGCCAATCGGGCGAAACGGATCTTTTCGGGGGGGCGATCGGCGCATTTGGCTTCTTGTCTTGGCTCTCCGGCGAATCCCACCTGCCAATGGGCTCCCTGGCCGCGCCGCGCCGGCCGGCCTTTACGGACGGGCCGGCAACACCCCGAGCAGATCGGCCAACTTGGCAATCGCCTCCTCGAGCTCGGTCACTGGAACAGTCTCCCGATGCTCGGCGATGGCCGCGACGATCCGACGGTTGTACCAAATGATCTGATCCGGGCCGGCATTGAATCGGCCCATAGTCCCGGCGCCATGGCGCCTGACGTCGCGGATCTGGGCATTAAGGTTGTGCAGCTTGTCGGCCGCCGTCACCAGGGCGACTTCGCAGCCGGTGCCCTGCAAATGATCGATATGCGCCTGTTTCCGCTCCTGCCATGGCGCTTTCTTGTCGCTGTCGGAGCTGGTGCTGTCGGAGCACGCGGCGACGATGCCGGCCACCCGTTCGCCGAAGCGGGCCCGGATCTCGGCCAGCGTCTCGAGGCCGCCCTGGTCTTCGACGGCATCGTGCAGCAGTGCGGCCATGGCTGTGTCCTCATCGCCGCTCCATTCCAGCACCGTGGCACATACCGCCATGAGATGGGCCACATAGGGGATGTCATTGCCCTTCCGTTTCTGGGATCTGTGCAGGCGCTCGGCATAAGCCAGCGCCTCTGCGAAACGGTCGGTCAGCATGTGCCTGCTCCCTCGCTGATGCGAATCGGATTGCTCCGCCCGGGCGGCCGGTAGCGACTGTCGCTCGGCAGCTTCTGAAATTCTAGCGGATTTCCGGGGATAAATGGTGCTGGCGAGAGGAATCGAACCTCCGACCCCGTCCTTACCAAGGACAATGTAGCGCTATTTCGACGATTTACCTTGTCCTTCTAATCGTTCCGAATGCCTCGCATTTCCTAGAGAAAAGAGTTACCATGCTTCCCCAGAGATAGCTAATCGCACCTAATCTGTTTCCCCCAACTGCTTCCCCGGTGCTTCCCCGGGTGACTGGCGAAAATCGGGGAAGCAAAATAGGGGGTTTTCTGAGGAAGGCCAATGCCATGACGAAGATCACCAAGCGCCTTGTGGATGGACTTCAGCCCGACCTGGCCGGGAAAGACCTGTTCGTGTGGGATGACGCTCTCAAGGGGTTCGGCATCCGCATGAAGCCATCTGGTGCCGCCGCCTTCCTGATCCAGTACAGGAACGCACATGGGCAGACCCGGCGCATGGTGGTGGGGAAATTAGGCACGCTGACGCCGGATGAGGCGCGCGACCTGGCCCGCGAGAAGCTGGCAACCGTTCCCAAAGGCGCCGACCCGTCGGCCGAACGCCACGCTGCACGAGAAGCCATGACCGTGGACGATCTGTGCGACCTGTATCTCGAGGAAACCGCCGCCCATGTGAAGGCGTCGACCCATGAGGCCGACAAGGGCAGGATGGAACGCCATATCAAGCCGCTGATCGGCCGTCGTACCGTCGTCAGCCTTACCTTGACGGATATCGAACGTCTGCAGGCTGACATCGCCGCGGGCAAGTCCGCTCGCACCAAGGCCAAGCCAGGTAGGGGGGCAGACATTCGGGGTGGGCGGGCTGCCGCAGCGCGCACCGTGGGCATGTTCCGCACGGTGCTGGAATTCGCCAAGCGCCGCCGGATCATCCCTGAGAACCCGGCCAACGGCTTCCAGAAGTTCGCCGACGAAAAGTGCCGCCGGTTCCTCTCTCTCGACGAAATCAAGCGGCTTGGTCTGGCCATGCGGGACGCCGAGTCCGAGGGTGAGAATAAGACCGGCCTTGCCGCCATCCGGGCCTTGCTGCTGACTGGATGCCGGCGCAACGAAATTTTATCGCTTCCCCGCGCCTGGCTGGACCCCAAGGCCCGCTGCATCCGATTCGAAGACACGAAGAGCGGCGCACAGCTGCGCCCGATCGGCGCCGAGGCTGCCCGCCACTTGGCCGATAGGCCGGAACGGGACAAATGCCCTTGGCTGTTCCCGGCTGACCGCGGCGACGGTCATTTCGTCGGCCTGCCGCGCGTCTTGGACCGGCTTTGCGTTCGTGCCAGCACCAGAAAGAAGGACGAGAACGAAGACCCGCCCAAGATGGAAGGCGTAACCCTGCACGTCTTGCGGCACACCTTCGCCGCCGTGGCGGCCGAGTTGGGGTTCTCCGAACTGACCATAGCCGGCCTATTGGGCCATACGGTTCCAGGCGTCACCGCCAGATATGCCCACGTGCCAGATAGTGCGCTGGTGGCTGCGGCTGACCGAGTGTCGGCGCGGATTGCCGCCGCCCTCGACGGCAAGGACGAAACCGGCCAGGTGGTGGAGTTGCGCCGGGCCTGATCGAATACCAATCGGCAGGGATAGGGGGCACCCGACAAATCCGGACACCGCACCGGGTTTCCCTGCTGACTCCCATGCGGGCGCCTACGGGGGTGCGGGAATGTCAAAGGACGAGAAGGGCAACAGCCCAGGGACAAAGGCGTTCAACGAGCAGAAAATGAAGTTCGAGTCTGTTCGTAATGCGCTTGAGGAGAGGAATCAGAACCTCTTGCCAGTCCTGGATGCGCTGAGTGAGTGCGTGGCGGAACGCCCTGACGCGGAGGGCATCCGGCTCCTGGGCAATTTGCTCAAGGCGATGGAGCCACCGCCGGCAATGGTTGCAATGGCGGCGGCAGAGGTCTTTGCGGAGGGTGCGGCTCCAACTCCGACCGTCTCCACAGGTTTACCCGGCAAGCCCAGTTCATGGTTTCTGGTCGCACAGGAAGTACGCCGCCGATACGACCCCAAAGCTGAACCTATGAAAACCTCCGAATGGGCAAGAATTATGGGGAAGTGGCTCAAAAGCGAACATCCGAGTGCGGCACCGGCGACGGAGAAAACGTTGAAAAACAATTTGGCCCCTCTGCTTCGGGAACTGAGGGCGTCAGCGAAATAGTCTGAACCGCCCGATATTATTTATGTAGGCAGAATATCGGGCGCGTATATCGGGCAACCTATGGTGAATATGTTTCCATCGTTTTCTTCCTTACATGAAGACGAGGGAACAATGACCGAGCAATTCCTTACCCGTCGCGAGGCTGCCGAATACCTGAACAATAAGGGCCTGCCCATCGCCCATACTACCCTTGCCAAGCTTGTGACTGTCGGCGGTGGTCCGAAGTTCCGTCGCTTCGGGCGCAATGCGGTCTACACCGGCTCCGATCTGGATGCATGGGCCGCCGCCCGATTGGGTGAGGCGCGGACGAACAGCAGCCAACGGGCCGCCTGATCGATGCCCCGGACATGGAACGACCCGGAGGGGAGCGCCACACTCCCCAACCGGGCCAAGATCATCGGTAAGCTGGAATGCGCTGATGATACCAAATCCTCCCCCAGCAATCAAAGTCTCGCTGCCCGGTGGGTGGCGGCTCATTTTAACCTGACGCACGACCGCGCCGCCCTGATTGCCGACCTGGCCGGCTTGGGTATGGCCGTTGCCGGGCTCACCGACATCGGCGGGGAGTTGATGTGATGGCGGCCAAGATCAAAGTCACGGCCGCGGTCGTCACGGACGACGGTCAGCGGCAATTCACTACCGCCGGCCAGAAGGCCAAGACGTTGCTGGCCCTGGTCGAGGCCAGGCCGAAGGGCGTAACGGCGCTGGAAATGTCGTCATGGGCGCTTCGCCTCGCGGCGTATTGCCACTTTCTGAACCGCGACCACGGCCTGAACATCGTCTGCGAACGGGAGGACCATCCCGGCGGCTGGCACGGACGTCACCACCTGCTCGACAAAGTGACTATCATCAGCGTCGTTGGTGGCGAAAAGACGGAGGCCGCCTGATGGCTGAGAGATGCGCCATCGCAGGGTATGGGGGCGAAAGCCCCCCTCCCGGCCCCTTCAGGGACGCAGCGGTGGATCTGTGCCGCCATGGCCTGGCCGTAATCCCCGTTGGTGGTGATGACGGCAAGGTGCCAGCCGTGACCTGGGGCAAATGGAGGCGGCCACCGGGGCGTCAATTTGTCGATACGCTGGTACAGAAATTTCCGGCGCACAACATCGGCGCCATCTGCCACCTGTCCGGCGTCACCGTCGTGGATATCGACAACGCCGAGTTGGTCGACCTGATGGCGGGCCGTTGCGGCGACACGCCGTTGATGACCCGGACTCCGAGCGGCGGCATCCACCTATGGTACCGCCATGACGGTGAACAGTCGGCCAACCTGCGCGCGGCGGAGGGACTGGCGGTCGACGTGAAAGGCGTTGGCGGTTTCGTGGTGGTTCCGCCATCGATCCGGCCAAGCGGCAAGCATGCTGGCAAGACCTACCAGTTTCTCGCCGGCTCCTGGGCCGATTTGGGGCGCCTACAGCGAGCGAAGCCGGGCAGCCTGCCCAAGGTCGACGCCGCAGCGCCCCATGCCCTCCGGGCCGTTCGGGCGGGCACCCGCAACAACACGCTGTTCAAGCTGCTGCTCCGCCAGGTCCGCCACTGCGATGACCTGGATTGCCTGCTGGATGTCGCCGGAACCATCAACAGCGACTTCGTGCCGCCGCTGCCGGATGCCGAGGTAACGAAAACGGCGGCCAGCGTCTGGAAGACCGAAACAGAGGGCCGGAACTGGGCCGGCAGAAAGGAGGCCATGGTTATGACCACGGCGACGGAGTTGCAGATCCTCAAGCAGAATCCGGATGCATACTTGCTGCGCAGCATCCTTCAGTGCAGCCACGGCGCCAGCGACCTGCCGTTTGCCGTGTCGCCCAAGGCGATGGCCGACGCCGATCTGATACCCGGTTGGGGGCGCAAAAGGTACGAAACCGCTAGAGATTGGTTGGTGGCGAATGGGTTTCTTGTGGTGGTGCACACTGGAGGCCATCACCGTGGCGACATTTCACGCTTCCAACTCGGATCATCGCCAGAAGGGGCGATTTGCAGCCCCCATAATAAGGGGTCCCAAAGTCGCCCCAATATAACTAAACACCCCTCCCCCTCGATGAAGGGGGCGGCATGACAATGACCGGACATCACGCAGCGCAACAAATCGTCGGGACGACCATCAATCGCGTTGGCCTGATCGCCTTCTGCCCCCCGGACACCGGCGCCGTCCTCGCCCTCGATCTGGGCACCGGCTGGGCGATCCGCTCGCCTGAAAACATCATCACCAGCGGCAGCGTCAGCTTCAAGTCGGGGCGATATGAAGGCGGCGGGATGCGATACCTCCGCTTTCGTCATTGGCTTGAAGAGCTCAAAAAAATTGGCGCCTTCGAACGCATCGCTTTCGAGGAGGTCCGACGTCATGCCGGTGTCGATGCGGCCCACGTCAACGGCGGCTTGCTGGCAACCCTGACAGCCTGGGCCGAGCATCATTGCATCCCCTATGAAGGCATCCCGATCGGCACCTGGAAAAAGGCGCTGACCGGCAAGGGCAATTCCAGCAAGGGCGATGTCATGGACGCGGTGAAGGCGCTGGGCTATTCGCCGAACACAGAGGACGAGGCCGACGCCTTGGGCGTGCTGCTGTGGACGATGGAGGCGAGCCGATGACCGACACCCGCGCCGAGGCCTCCATCAACCGCGACAAGCTGGGCAAGGTGCTGGCCTTGATGGCATCCCCGGTGGATGGCGAGGCCCTGGCCGCCGCCGAATTGCGCCCCGAAGATCTGGTCAACCCGATGAAGGTGTTGCTTCGGAGCACACCAGCCGAGCCAATGGCGACGCAAACGGCGCCGGCCCGACATGAGCCGACGCCACACCCGTACACGCCGCCCAAGCCCAAACCGCCGTCGTTCCGCGACTTGGCGCCGTCCATGGCGCGCATGGTGCTGGCCGACCTGCTGGCCGGCGAACTGATCGAAGCTGACCGAACCTTTGTAGCCAGCCTTGCCGAGCAAATGCGCACCGCCCCACACAAATGCCAGACCACTGCCGAGGTGCGGCGCATCAACCGCCTGTGGCGAGCAAAGGAGATGAACCGATGACCGCCTCTATGGCCGTTTCCGCCAAGGCCGCCCGCGAGGCCCGCTACAAGGCGCAACTCGCCAGCCGGAATGTGAGCCAGGTCAACTTGATGGCGCCTCTAGAGACGCATCCCGCCTTGAAGGAGATTGCCCGCCGCACGCGGGCCGGCGAGGCCCTGTCCTACGTCCTCGATAGCGTGGCGACCAAGGCGAGATTGGCGGGCAAGCCGATGGATACGGCCGACCTTCCCCGCGTGCTGGCCAAACAGTCGCCCCCGGAACCGGGTTTCGTGCTGGTGGCGATCAAGCTGACCAACGCGGCAACCGGTGCCGACAGGAAGAGGCTAAAGCGGCTTGCGCCCGGCCTCGCACATCTCGGGGGCAAGATGACCGGCCGAGGCGGCGCCTATGTCGGGAATGTGCCGGAACCGTCCCTAGAGGCGGTGCGGGCTATCGTCGAGAAAACGGGCGGCCGGATGGAGATACGCCGATGACTAAGCCGCGAAACAACGCGCCGAAAACGCGGGGCAAGCCATTCCCGCAAGGCAATCCGGGCCGCCCGAAGGGAAGCCGCCACAAGTACACGATGGCGGCGCAAGCCCTGCTCGACGGCGAGGCCGAGGCGCTGACCAGAAGGGCTATCGACGCCGCGCTGGGGGGCGATACGGCCGCCTTGCGGCTCTGCCTGGAACGAGTGGTGCCAGTTCGGAAAGGTGCCCCCATCGTCTTCAATATGCCCGCAATCGATACCGTGGACGATATCGGCAAAGCATTGGGCGCGGTGGTCGCCGCCGTCGCTGCAGGCGATCTGACGCCAGACGAGGGCGCAGTCATCGCCGGGTTGCTGGAAACCAAAAGAAAGACGATCGAAACCGTTGAAATCGAGAAGCGCCTTACCGCGCTTGAGGAGAGGGCGAAGAAATGAGCATCAAAACACGATTGGACAAGCTGGAATTGGCATCGCCGGAAAAGCCATTTAGAGCCGTCATCGTCATCAATCATGACAACAAACCGATGGACGAAGCGATTGCCCGACACATTTCCAACCACCCAGAGGACACCGACGCCAGCAAGTTCATAGTCGTGAAGTGGGTGGGGTGACTTACTGGTGGCGAAACGGCGAGCCGGCTGCAAGATTGCGGGTCGTCAGGGTGGCCAAACAATCCAGCAAGAGGGATTTCGGCGAGCCGCTATAGGGGGGCGGCGCGGGCCAGCACGCCCTCTTCTCGCCAAAGGCTGACGTTCCCATCGTCCTGAAATTGCTTAATGTCCTCGCCGTTGCCCGCGGTGACAAAACCACCTATGCCTTCTGTTCACGAAGACCCCCTGTGTGCCAATGATTCTTGCGACAACCTCGGGCTATGAGGTTTAGTGAGTGTCAC
>CAIOJO010000133.1 GCA_903858635.1 uncultured Telmatospirillum sp.
ACCCTCCAGCACAACTCCGCTCCCGGTCATGATCGGGCTGCCGGGGGCGATGGGGAAAGGCTCGGGCTGGGTCAAGGCAACAGCCTGAGTAACCTTGCGAGGAGGCGGTGGTGGTGCCGGTGATGCTTCGACCGGATGGCGGGGCTGGGCCTGCGGCGGCGGAGCCTCTTTAGGCAATTCCCTGACAATCGGCTTCTGAAGTTCCGGGTGGTTTGGCTTCGTCGGCTCTTCAATCACTGCTTCCTGGATCTTCAACTTGCCCTGGGGATCGACAGCCTTGATCCATGCTGCCATGGCCTCGGAACGACCTGACTGACCTCGGTCCAGATAGAGTTGCCGTGCCGTATCGCGTGCCTGGATGGCCTCGCCTTTTCGCCCGGTCGCCCATAACAACTGCCCAAGCGCGTCATAGGCCGCGGCAGACGTTGGTACTTGGCGAACGAAGCGCTCTAGTTCCGCTATGCCGGCGGTGGGGCCGTCCTGCTGGGTCAGGAAGCGCGCCAGAATAATGGCGACATCCTCGGAGTTTCCACGGTCTCGCTGTAGCTGGCGAAGCCGGGCGGCTGCGTCGGCGGCCTTTCCAATCCGCAGATCGGTTCTGGCAATGACGAGGTGCGCCGCGACCAAGTCCGGGTCAACTTTGAGGGCTAGGGCTGCGTTCCGACGGGCCTTCGCAAGATCTCCCAGAGCAAGATCGGCTTCGGCCAGTCCCAGATATGCCTCAGCTTCACCCTCCAGGGACGAGAAAGATGCTTCTTCAAAGAAGCCAAGGGCCTTGGCGGGTTTGCCGATCGCAAGATAGATGCGGCCGAACAGCAGGTCGATCTGGGAGGATGTGTTTGCGTCATTGATATCAAGCTGCTTGAGGACTGAGACAGCTTTCTCGAACTGTTCGGCATCGATCAGTCCGCGAGCCAGTTCTATGGTCGGGGGGGCTTTGGATTCCGCTGCGGATGCAATCGCTGGGCATCCGAAGGCAAGAACCCCCAACGCGACCCCAAATGCCATGCGAGTGACGAACATCCCCATCTCCCCTCCGGTCGTATCCATCGCGCCAAACGATAGCATGTGTAGGGCGATAGTCCATTAGACGGAGGCTGGGGGAATTTTTGCTGAAGAAAATTGGCAAGGCTGAAAAAAAGGCCCAGTGACCACATAGCTGTGTAAAATGGCCAAAGTTGATCCACGAACGACCCCTCCCAAATCTCCGAGATCCAGGAGCCGCCACAGCGCATCCGGTCGAGCCGACGCGGGCCAGGGCGTCGATGAGCATGCTTCGGGCAATGCTGAAGTTCCAACAAATACGGAACGCGCCGGATCAGGAAGTGCGGCATCATGCGAATTGTGGCGCCTATATCCTTAGATTAGCTCCACAAGCTTCTTTTTGGCGTCCGAGTTGCCCTCTATATAGCGTTGTGTCGTCTGAAGACTGCTGTGGCCTGCCATTTGCTGGACGTCCCGCAAGCTCGCGCCGACTTTGACTGCCGAAATAGCAGCGCGTGTGACGAACGTCCGGCGACCGCTGTGGCTGCTGCACCCGTCCAATCCGAGACCATGGTAGAGCCGATCAAACCAATGAACCAAGCTGCTGGCTGTCATAGCACCATTGCCTCTTTCCGATTGAATGATCGGGTGGTGTGGCTCGCTCCGCGGCGACGCGGCTTTCAGATCGAGCAGCGCCGCTCGCAATTCACTGTTCATCGGAATTTCACGGCCACGTTTCCCTTTTGCGATGCGGTTCTCGACATAGAGGGCATCCCCGATCACACCATCCGCGTCAGTGACCATTCCCCACAAAAGTCCTGTTATTTCACAAGCCCGC
>CAIOJO010000134.1 GCA_903858635.1 uncultured Telmatospirillum sp.
ACCGGCTGTCGCGCGAGAATGCTCTCGTCCGGCGCGACCTTGATGTCCTGACCGAAAGCCTCGCCTTTTTCGTCCGGCTCTACCTCACCTTCAACGCCCACACACCGGTGCCCGATCAGGCAACGCAGGCGGTGGCGCGTGACCGCTTCCAGAAATTCATTGAGCAGGTTGGCCGTCAGATTTCTGGCGGCAAACGCTCGTTCGGCGAAAGAGATACGCCATGACCGACACCGCGACCGAACGCCGTCACGCCATGCTGAAGACCGCCATGGGACCGGCCATCGCCCAAGCACTTGCCGACCCTGCGGTCATTGAGGTGATGGTCAATCCCGATGGCAGCCTGTGGATCGACCGGCTGGGCGAGGGACGCGCCGCCGCTGGCGTGCGCATTCATCCGTCCGAGGCCGAGCGGATCATCCGGCTGGTTGCCTCCCATGTTCGTGCCGAGGCCCATGCTGATAATCCCATCATAAGCGCGGAGTTGCCATCCGGCGAACGCTTCGAGGGCCTGTTGCCGCCGGTGACACGCGGGCCATGCTTCGCCATCCGCAAACCGGCGGCCAAGATCTACACGCTCGCCGACTATGTCCGTGACCGGATCATGGTTCCCATCCAGGCGGATGCCTTGAAACGGGCCGTCCGCGCACGGCGCAACATCCTGGTCGCCGGAGGCACCTCGTCGGGCAAGACCACGCTGGCCAATGCGTTGCTCGCCGAAATCGCCGAAAGCGACGATCGGGTGATCCTGATTGAGGATACCCGCGAACTGCAATGCGCCGCCAAGGATTGCGTGGCGCTCCGCACGAATCCGGGTGTCGTCAGCATGGCCGATCTGGTCCGCTCGACCCTGCGCCTGCGTCCCGACCGCATCATCGTCGGCGAGGTGCGTGGGCTTGAGGCGCTCGACATGCTGAAAGCCTGGAACACCGGCCATCCCGGCGGCATCGCCACCGTCCACGCCAATTCCGCGCCCTCGGCGCTCTACCGCATCGAGCAGCTCGTGCAGGAGGGTGTCGCCATCATTCCGCGCCGCCTGATCGCCGAGGCCATCGATCTGGTCGTCTTCATCGCCGGGCGCGGTTCCGACCGCCGCGTCGAAACCATTGCCGAGGTCACGGGACTCGACGGCAACGGCGATTACAGGGTCAGCACGCTTTCTCTCTCCCAGCAGCAAGTCCTCTGAAAGGCCACACCATGAACAAGCTTCGTTTTTTATCATCCGCCGCTTTCACGTTCCTGATCACCGCCCCGGCCTATGCCTCTGGGTCGGGGATGCCGTGGGAGCAGCCGCTGCAACAAATCCTGGATTCGGTCCAAGGGCCGGTGGCCAAGATCGTCGCAGTGATCATCATCATTACCACCGGCCTGACCTTGGCCTTCGGTGAGAGTTCGGGCGGTTTCCGGCGACTGATCCAGATCGTCTTCGGCCTCTCCATCGCCTTCGCGGCGTCGAGCTTCTTCCTGTCGTTCTTCTCGTTTGGCGGCGGGGCGCTGCTGTGATGGCGGGCGATCAACACATCGCTGGCTTCGAGGCCCCGCTGCACCGGGCGCTGACCGAGCCGATCCTGCTCGGCGGCGCTCCGCGCTCCGTCGCCATTATCAACGGCACCCTGGCGGCAGCCATCGGTCTCGGCCTCCAGCAATGGATTGCCGGATTCGGGTTGTTCCTGATCGGGCACAGCCTCGCGGTATTTGCCGCCAAACGCGATCCGGATTTCCTGGCCGTCCTGGTCCGCCATCTGCGTCAGAAGGGAACTTGGACATGCTGAACTTGGCTGAATATCGCGGACGGCCCGACCGGCTGGCCGACCTCTTGCCGTGGGTGGCGCTGATCGCCCCCGGCATTGTGTTGAACAAGGACGGTTCTTTCCAGCGCACATTTCATTTTCGTGGTCCCGATCTCGAAAGCGCGACCGAGGCCGAACTGGTGGGGCTGTGCGCCCGCGCCAACAATGCGCTTAGGCGTCTCGGCTCCGGTTGGGCGCTGTTCTTCGACGCCGAACGTCTCGAAGCGCAGCATTATCCCCGCTCGGATTTTCCCGACGCCGCTTCGTGGCTGGTCGATGAGGAACGGCGCGCCGCCTTTGAAGGCAAGGTGGCCCACTTCGAGAGCCGTTATCATTTGACGCTGCTCTTTCTGCCGCCGCCGGACGTTCAGGCCCGTACCGAGAACGCCCTTCTGGAGCGAGACCGGAAGGGGGAGGGGACTGAACCCGTCCGCGACTGGCACCGGGAGCTTGCCGGGTTTGGGCAAGAAACCGACCGGGTGCTGGACCTGTTGTCCGGCTTCCTGCCCGAGATCCGCGCCCTCGACGATGCCGAAACGCTGACCTTCCTGCATGGGACGATTTCGAGCAAACGCCATCCGGTCGCCGTGCCGGAAACACCGATGTATCTCGACGGCGTGCTGGTCGATACTCCGCTGACCGGCGGGCTGGAGCCGATGCTGGGCGAGACGCATCTGCGCACGCTCACCATCCTTGGTTTCCCCGGCACGACCAGGCCGGGACTCCTCGACGCCCTCAATCATCAGGATTTCGCCTATCGCTGGGTGACGCGCTTTGTCCCCCTCGACAAGACGACGGCGACCAAGGCGCTGACACGCCTGCGGCGGCAGTGGTTCGCCAAGCGCAAGTCGATCAACGCCATCCTGCGCGAGGTGCTCTACAACGAACCGGTCCAGCTTCTCGATTCCGACGCCGACAACAAGGTGGTGGATGCCGATCTGGCACTTCAGGCCCTTGGCGGCGATCACGTCGGCTTCGGCACTCTGACCGCCACCGTCACGGTGTCGGACGAGGACGGCCAAGCTGCCGACGACAAGGCCCGCGCTGTCGAGCGCATCATCAACGGCCTGGGTTTCACCTGCATCCGCGAGAGCATGAACGCGGTGGAAGCTTGGCTCGGCTCGTTGCCCGGCCATGTCTATGCCAATGTCCGCCAGCCGTTGGTTCACACCCTGAACCTCGCCCATCTGATGCCGCTATCGGCGGTGTGGGCCGGGCCGTCGCGCAATACCCATCTGGAGGCTCCGCCGCTCTTTTACGCCGAGACCTCGGGATCGACGCCGTTTCGTTTCTGCACCCATGTCGGCGATGTCGGCCATATGCTGATCGTTGGTCCGACTGGGGCCGGTAAGTCGGTATTGCTGTCGCTGATCGCGCTCCAGTTCCGCCGCTACGCCGGTTCGCAGGTCTATGTCTTCGACAAAGGAAATTCCGCCCGCGCCGCCATTCTCGCCATGGGCGGCGTCCATCATGCGCTGGGGGCTGCCGGTTCTCTGGCTTTCCAGCCGCTCCGCGACATCGATGATCCCGCCACCCGAAGCTGGGCCGCCGAATGGATCGGCGCGCTGCTGGCCCATGAGAAGGTCAGCGTCACCCCGGAAGTGAAGGAATCGGTGTGGTCGGCGCTATCCAATCTCGTCGGTGCGCCGCCGGAGGAACGCACGCTCACCGGCTTGTCCGTTCTCGTCCAGTCCAACGCGCTGAAGGCGGCGCTCCAGCCCTACACCCTTGATGGTCCCTTTGGCCGTCTGCTCGATGCCGCCACCGATCACCTCGCGCTGTCGGATGTGCAGTGCTTCGAGACCGAGGAATTGATGCATCAGGCCAGCGTCGTGGCTCCGGTGCTGACCTATCTGTTCCATCGTCTGGAAGAACGCTTCGACGGGCGGCCGACGCTGTTGATCCTCGATGAAGCCTGGGTGTTTCTCGACAATCCGCTGTTCGCCGCCCGCATCCGCGAATGGCTGAAGGTTTTGCGCAAGAAGAATGTCTCGGTGATCTTCGCCACCCAATCGCTGGCCGATATCGCCGACTCCTCCATCGCCCCGGCGATCATCGAAAGCTGCCCGCAACGCCTGTTCCTGCCCAATGATCGGGC
Organism: uncultured Telmatospirillum sp.; assembly: GCA_903858635.1. Classification (GTDB taxonomy): domain Bacteria; phylum Pseudomonadota; class Alphaproteobacteria; order Rhodospirillales; family Magnetospirillaceae; genus DUZF01. Next base: position 3,886 of record CAIOJO010000134.1, read on the forward strand.
CGTCGAGCCGCAGGCCCGTGTTGCCTACGAGCGCTTCGGCCTCAACGAGCGGCAGATCGAGCTGATCGCCCACGCCACCCCAAAGCGGCACTATTACCTGCAATCGCGGCGTGGCAACCGGCTGTTCGAGTTGGGTCTGGGGCCTGTCGCCATCGCGCTCTGCGGCGCGTCTTCCCCTTCCGATCAAACCTTGATGGATAGCCTGATCGCCGAACACGGCCTGGGTGGATTCGCATCCGCGTTCCTCACCGCCAAGGGCCTCGATTGGACTGCCAATCTATTGGCCGATTTCCCCCAGGAGAAAAACCATGAATAAAAAGTTCCAGGGTTTGCGAGCCAAGCTCCCAAGCAGGCCACGGGCGGCAGCCCGAATCAGACAAACCACACGGCAGTCCGCCTACATCGCTGCCATTTTGATGGGACTCAGCACGTCAGCCCATGCCCAATGGGCGGTATTCGACGCGGCGAATTTTTCGCAGAACGTCATGACGGCGGCGCGAGAACTTCAGCAGATCAACAACCAGATCCAATCGCTCCAGAACGAAACCGCCATGTTGCAGAACATGGGACGCAACCTGCAAAGCCTGAACTATTCCTCGCTGCCGCAGATGGCCAGCACACTTTCCCGCATCGACGGGTTGATGAACCAAGCCTCAGGCTTGAGCTTCAATCTCACCCAACTCGAAAGTCAGTGGCAGCAGCAATATCCCAGTTCCTACGACGCCTCAGTTTCCTCCAGCACCCTGGCGACGGCGGCCCGCGCCCGCTGGCAAACCGCGATGAGCGGGTATCAGCAGACCATGCAGGTGCAATCGCAGATCGTCCAGACGGTGCAGGCCGACGAGCCGGTTCTGGCCGATCTCGTCAATCAGAGCCAGGGTGCGGCGGGGGCGTTGCAGGCGCAACAGGCGGCCAATCAGCTTATCGCCCTCTCCACCAAGCAGCAGATGCAGATCCAGACGCTGATGGCGGCGCAATACCGGGCGGATGCCCAGGACGCCGCCCGCAAGGCGCAGGCTGAGGAGGCGGCCCGTGTCGCCACCACGCGCTTCCTTGGCTCCTCAACCGCCTATTCCGGCAACTGAGCAAGAGGGGAGGCGGCAAAAATGAACGACCTTGGGATTATTGACCGGTTCATGGACACCTTCAGCCGCTACATCGATAGCGGTTTTGGGCTTCTGTCCGGTGACGTCGCTTTCCTCTCCACCACGCTGATCGGCATCGACATCACCCTGGCCGGTCTCTTTTGGGCGCTTGGCGGCGAAGACAACGTCATCGCCCGGCTGATCAAGAAGGTGCTCTATGTCGGCGTCTTCGCCTACATCCTGAACAATTTCCAGAACCTATCGAACATTATCTACAACTCCTTCGCCGGGTTGGGGTTGACCGCTTCGGGCAGCGGCATGAGCGCCGCCGCCCTCCTGAAGCCCGGCAAGATCGCCGAAACCGGCTATGAGGGTGCCCATCCGTTGCTCGACCAAGTGAGCAATCTGGTCGGCTTCCCGGATATTTTCTCCAACGCGCTGACCGTGTTCGTGCTGCTGGTCGCCTGGTTCCTGGTGATCATCGCCTTCTTCATTCTGGCCATCCAGCTTTTCATCACCGTTCTCGAATTCAAGCTGACGACGCTGGCCGGTTTTATCCTGGTGCCGTTCGCCCTGTGGAACAAGACCGCGTTCCTGGCCGAGCGGGTGCTCGGCAACGTCGTCTCCTCGGGCATCAAGGTGATGGTGCTGGCGGTCATCGTCGGCATCGGTTCGACGCTGTTCTCGACCTTCACCAATACCGTGCCGAACCAGGACGCCGATCTTGCCGTCGCCATGTCGGAGGCGCTGGGGGCGTTGGCGTTGCTCGGCCTCGGCATCTTCGGTCCTGGCATCGCCGCCGGACTGGTTTCCGGAGCGCCGCAATTGGGCGCGGGCGCGGCCTTGGGGACGGCAGGTGCTGCTGTCGGTGCCGCCATGCTCGCCGGAGGGGCTGCGATGGCGGGTGCCCGGATGGCCGCAGGTGGCGGATTGGCCGCGATCCGCGCCGGGACGGCCATGGGCAGCGCCGCTTCCAGCTCCTATCAGCTTGGGCAGGCAACGTCGGGCGAAACCGGCATGGCCGGTGTCGGTGCCGGTCTTGGGGGCGTTGCCCGCGCTGCCGGTGGCTCGGTGATGCAGGGCGCCCGATCCGTCGCTGGTCGCGCCGCCTCATCCCTTAAATCGAGCGCCGATGCTGGACGCCGTGCCGCTTGGGAAGCCACTGGCGGAACCCCCACCGCAGCCATGAATGAAGGCACGGCGCAGACGAGTGGTTCCGCCAATTCCGCTCCCGCCAATTCCGCTCCCGATTGGGCGCAACGCCTGCGGTCGGAACAGAGCGCCCGCAACAGCCGCCACACCGTCGCACAGGCGATCAAGGATGGCGACAAGTCCGGGGCCGCTGCCAATCCCTCCCTCCATGACAAGGAAGACTGAACCATGTTGTTCCGACGCCCCCTCCAACGCTACGGGCAGACGCCCGAACCCGTCACCCCCTACCAAAAGGCTGAACAGCTCTGGGATGAGCGCATCGGCTCCGCCCGCGTACAGGCGAAAAACTGGCGGCTCATGGCCTTCGGGTGTCTCGCCCTGTCGTTCGGCCTTTCCGGGGGCGTGCTCTGGCAGTCCCTGCAAAGCCGAGTCGTCCCTTACGTGGTCGAGGTGGACCGCTTCGGCGAAGCCCGCGCCGTCGCCCCCGCCATCCGCGACTACCAGCCTGCCGATGCCGAGATTGCCTGGCATCTTGCCCGTTTCATCGCCGACGTCCGATCAATCTCCACCGATCCGGTGCTGGTGCGCCAGAGCTGGCTGGCGGCCTACGATTTCGCCACCGACCGGGCCGCATTGTTCCTCGGCGAATACGCCCGCAAAAACGATCCCTTCGGTCAGATCGGCACCCGCAGCGTCTCGGTCCAAGTGACCAGCGTGGTGCGCGCGTCCGACACCTCGTTCCAAGTCAAATGGACCGAGCAAATCTTCGAGCGTGGCAGCCTCGCCCGGACTGAGCATTGGACAGCCATCCTCACCATCGTCCTGCACCAGCCGGGCACTGAACAGCAGCTTCGTAAAAACCCGCTCGGTCTGTTCGTCAATGCCATCGACTGGTCGCGCGAACTGGACCCCGCCACGCCTTCGCCCCCCGCCACCAAGGACTCCAAGCCATGATCAGATTACTCCCCGCCTTGATCGCCTCCACTTCCGCTTTGACGCTTGCGGCCTGCGCGATCCCCAATCCACCGCCGAAGATCACCTATGACCGGGAGGATTTTAAACCGGCGGCGGTCGAGACCGCCCCACCGATGCCCGTACAAGTCGTCGAAATTCCCACGGTGTTGCCGTTGCCGGGCCAGCTTCAGCCGCCGCCCGGCAAGGTCAAGCCGGATATCCGTCCACCCACCGCGCGGGTGGACGCCGCCAATCGGGCGGCCACCCTGGAGCCGACCAAATACGGCTACATCAACGCCATCCAGATTTACCCCTTCAGCGAAGGGGCGCTCTATCAGCTCTACGCCGCGCCGGAGCGGGTGAGCGACATCGCCCTTGAACCCGGCGAGAAACTCACCGCCGTCTCGGCGGGCGACACCGTGCGCTGGGTGATCGGCGACACCCTGAGCGGTTCCGGCGATGGTCAGCGGGTGCATGTGCTGGTCAAGCCGTTCGCCCCTGGCCTCAAGACCAATCTGGTCATCACCACCGACCGGCGCTCCTACCATTTGCAGATGGATAGTACCGAGAAAACAGCAATGGCGGCCCTGTCCTGGACCTATGCGCAGGATCAACTCACCGCCTTGCGCCATCAGAACGCCGAGGCCGACGCCGCCCAGCCGATTGCCGCCAATCTGGCGGTTGAGGCGATTCGTTTCCGCTACGCCATCTCCGGCGATACTCCGCCGTGGAAGCCGCTGCGCGCCTTCGATGACGGCCACAAGGTCTATATCGAGTTCCCCCGCCGGATCGATCAGGGCGAAGCGCCGCCGTTGTTTGTGGTTGGCGCCGATGGAGGCAGCGAACTGGTCAATTACCGGATGCGCGGCAACTACTACATCATCGACCGTCTGTTCGCCGCCGCTGAACTGCGTCTTGGCACCGCGCCGCAGCAGGTGGTCCGCATCTCCCGCACCGACGGGGCGGAGGTGAAGCCATGACCGGGAAAGAGACTGCCGACCGCCTTGATCTGCGGGCACCGCCGCTGCGGCGGGTGGTGCGGTTTCGGCGCGGTCTGGTGATCGGTGCCGCCGCCCTTGGAGCGGGAGCCCTGTTCACGGTGACGATGATCGCGCTGAAAGGACCAGCATTACGAACGACTGGACAGGCGGAAGAACTTTACAATACTGACCGCAAGGCCACGCCCGACGGCCTTGCCGCCTTACCCAGGGATTATTCGCAGGTGACGCCGCAGACTCCGGCGTTGGGTCGGCCCTTGCCGGGTGATCTCGGGCCAGCGATCCTTGCCCATGAACGGGCAAAGGGACTCGACCCGCAAGCCTCCGCCGAGCAGCAGCGCCTTGCCCAAGAAGCCTTGCACGCCCGTGAGTCCGGCGTCTTTTTCCGTGTCGAAAACCGTGCCGCTGCGGCGGTGCCGGTTGCTCCGGCGCAAGCGCAGACGGGTGCGGCGACGGGAGCACAGACGGGGGCCGCGCGTCTGGCGCTCGACCCGCAAAAGGACCAGAACAATCAGCAGCGCAAGCTCGATTTTGTCAGCCAGCGCGACGGCTCCAGCATCTATAACCCGCACGCCCTGCAAACCCCGGCATCGGCTTATCAGGTGATGGCGGGCAGCATCATCGCCGCCAGCCTGATCACCGGAGTCAATTCCGATCTGCCCGGCGAGGTCATCGCCCAAGTGACCGAGAATGTCTACGACACGGTGACGGGGCAGAGTCTGCTCATTCCGCAAGGGTCGCGGCTGATCGGCACCTATGACAGCGTGGTCGCCTTTGGCCAGTCGCGGGCCTTGCTGGTCTGGCAACGCATCGTTTTGCCGGACGGTTCTTCGATCCAGATTGACAATCTGCCTGCCACCGACGCCGCCGGATATGCTGGTCTCGAAGACGGGGTGGATTATCACACCTGGACCCTGCTCAAGGGCATCGCCCTCTCCTCCCTGCTGGGCGTTGGCAGCCAGATGTCCATCGGCGGCAACAACGGCGACCTCGTCTCCGCCTTCCGGCAGTCGGCCCTGCAAAGCACAGATCAGGCGGGGCAGCGCATCACCGAAAAGAACCTCAACATCCAACCGACCCTGACCATACGCCCCGGTTGGCCGGTGCGGATCATTGTGCAGAAGGACTTGATTCTCAAACTTTACCGTGGAGATTGACATGCTGAAACTCGCCAAACTGCCGGATCGGACCCCGGCCAAGATCACTATTACCGTCTCGTCCGATCTGAACCAGGCGCTCCATCGCTACGCCGCCGTCTACCGCGCCACCTACGGCGAGGCGGAGAGCGTTGCCGACCTGATCCCGTTCATGCTGGACGCCTTCCTCGACAGCGACCGGGGCTTTGCCAAGGCCAGAAAAGACGCCGTGCCGCAGACGGAGACAGAGAAGCCCGTCCGCCGCTCCCGCGCTCCCAAATCGGGGAATGCCGAGGCCGCACCGCGCGTCGTTCCATCCATCCCGCAGACACAGGAGGAATAGATGCAGATCGGCACCTTCACCCTGGCAAAAGATGGCGGCTGGACCGGGGCCATCCGCACCCTGACCATTGACGCCAAGATCCGGCTGGTTCCCAATGATGACCGGGTTGGCGATACGGCTCCGGCATTCCGCGTGTTCGTCGGCACGTCGCGGATCGGCGACGCCTGGGAAGCCCACACGTCCGGCGATACGCCACGCACTTATTGGCGGCTTAAATTCGACGATCCCAGCCTGCCCGAACCGTTCACCGCTGCTTTGTTTCCCGCCGATGATGGCGACACGGCCCATCTGGTGTGGAACCGGCGG
>CAIOJO010000135.1 GCA_903858635.1 uncultured Telmatospirillum sp.
CTGGGCCCGCGCGGCCTGATGCCGAACCCGAAGCTCGGCACGGTGACCATGAATGTCGGCGACGCGGTCAGGGCGGCCAAGGGCGGCCAGGTGCAGTTCCGTGCCGAAAAGGCCGGTATCGTCCATGCCGGAGTCGGCAAGGCGAGCTTCACCGAGCAGGCCCTGCTCGAGAACGTCAAGGCCTTCATCGACGCCATCAATCGGGCCAAGCCGTCGGGCGCCAAAGGCACCTATCTGGAAAAGGTGTCGCTGAGCTCGACCATGGGCCCCGGCGTCAAGCTGGACCTGAGCAGTTTGGCCTAAAGCCGGTTGTCCCCGCCACTGGCGGGGTGACCGGACGACAGCCAACGCGTTTCCCCGCTTCCCCTTCATCGGGGGGGGGCGGGGATCTGCCGGCCGGCTTCGGCCTGTCGGCATAATACCTGTCCGAGACTGCAGGTGCTTCCGGGATGCCGGAGCTTGAAGGGAAACCGCCCGCATAGACAGAGTTGAAACCGTTTCCGTTCGCCCGTTTTCGGGGGATCGGCCGCGGCTTGAATTCTGGGACAGGCCAACCGGTTCCGCCTTCGGAACGAGGCCTGCCTCGCCCGAAGATGGGATCAAGGCGAAGTTGCCGGCGGACGCAAGCCTGTCCGGCACTTGAGTGGAGACCAACGTGGACCGCAGAGAAAAGTCTGAACTGGTCGCGTCGTTGCATGAAAAGTTCGTCGAGGCGGGCTTGGTCGTCGTCACCCACAATCAGGGACTGACGGTTGCCGAGATGACCGACCTTCGGCGGAAGGTTCGCAGCGCCGGGGCCAGCTTCAAAGTGACGAAGAATCGGCTCACGCGTCTCGCCCTGGTGGGAACGAAGTTCGCAGCCATTGACCAGCTGTTCACCGGACCGACGGCGATTGCCTATTCGCAGGATCCGGTGGCCGCAGCCAAGGTGGTGGTGGATTTCGCAAAGGGCAACGAGAAGCTCGTCATCCTTGGCGCAGCTCTCGGCAGCAACGTGCTCAACGTGGAGGGCGTCAAGGCGCTCGCCAGTTTGCCGTCGCTCGACGCATTGCGCGGCAGATTGCTGGGCATGGTGCAAACCCCCGCTACCCGTCTCGCCACGATACTGCAGGCCCCCGGCGCGCAAATCGCCCGGGTCATCAGTGCCAAGGCGAAAAAGGACGAGGCCGCTTAAAGCCTACTACCAATTCCCGGAAACAAGCCTTATCTGGAGTAAGTTACAATGGCCGATCTTGCCAAACTGGTTGATGATCTATCCGCTCTGACCGTCATTGAGGCGGCCGAGCTGAGCAAGTTGCTCGAAGAGAAGTGGGGCGTTTCCGCCGCCGCGCCGGCCGCCGCCGCTGCGGCCCCGGCCGCCGCCGCCGCCGCTCCCGTCGAGGAGAAGACCGAGTTCGACGTGATTCTGAAAGAAGCCGGCGAAAAGAAGATCAACGTGATCAAAGAAGTGCGCGCGATCACCGGTCTCGGCCTCAAGGAGGCCAAGGACCTGGTCGAAGCCGCTCCGAAGGCCGTCAAAGAGGCCGTCAACAAGGACGAAGCCGAAAAAATCAGGAAGGTACTTGAAGAGGCCGGTGCTAAGGTCGAGATCAAGTAAGATCGCTATACAGCGTCTCAGGCCAAGGTCGGGAGGCGACGGTGCAGTATGCGCCGTCGCGGCCCGACCTTGTGCCGCTTACCAAAAGCAGTTGGGCCGCCCGGATCTGCGGGGGGCGGGCCGGTCGTATCCGGTCGAAATGGTTCGAACTTTCATGCCCGGTTAGTCGGCCGACAGACCGGGTCCCTCGTCCGCCAGAGCGCCCGCGTGCGCGTCGTCGGCGAAGGCGAGGGCAGCGTATCGCGGGACTCTAACCGACGAGTTTATGAGGAGCGGCAATGGCAAAATCCTACACTGGACGGAAGCGCGTTCGTAAGAACTTTGGGCGCATTCCGTCGGTCGCACCCATGCCCAATCTGATCGAGGTGCAGAAGAGCTCCTACGATCACTTCCTGCAGATGGATACGGCGCCCGAAGTGCGCGCCAGTGTCGGCCTGCAGGAGGTCTTCAAGTCGGTTTTTCCGATTAAGGACTTCTCCGAACGTGGAACTCTGGAGTTCGTCAAATACGAGCTCGAGCAACCGAAATACGACGTCGAGGAATGCCAGCAGCGCGGCATGACCTTCGCCGCCCCCTTGAAGGTGACTCTGCGCCTGGTGGTGTGGGACGTCGACGAGGATACCGGCGCGCGGTCGATTCGCGACATCAAGGAGCAGGACGTCTACATGGGCGACATGCCCCTGATGACGGCCAACGGCACCTTCGTCATCAACGGCACCGAGCGCGTCATCGTTTCGCAGATGCATCGCAGCCCCGGCGTCTTCTTCGATCATGACAAAGGCAAGACCCATTCCTCGGGCAAGTATCTGTTCGCCGCCCGGGTGATCCCCTATCGCGGCTCGTGGCTCGACTTCGAGTTCGACGCCAAGGACATGGTCTATGTGCGCATCGACCGGCGCCGCAAGCTGCCGGTGACGACGCTGCTCTACGCGCTGGATTCGGCCAAGACTGCCCAGTTGCGGCGCGAGGCCGGCGACAAGTCGCTCGACCATAGCCTGGTCCGCGGCATGCCGGCGGAAGAGATCCTCAACTATTTCTATCAGACGACGACCTACAGCCTCGGCCCGAAGGGCTGGAAGACCGCCTTCGACGGCGAGCGCATGAAGGGCGTCAAGCTGACCAGCGACCTGATCGACGCCAAGACCGGCAAGGTGGTGGCCGAGATCGGCACCAAGATGACCCCGCGCACCGCCAAGAAGCTGCGCGACGCCGGTTTGAACGACATGATGGTGGCGCCGGAAGACCTGGTGGGCGCCTATATCGGCCAGGACATCGTCAACGAGCAGACGGGCGAGATCTTCTGCGAGGCGGGCGACGAGCTGACTCTGACTCTGCTGGCCGAACTCGAGAAGGCGGGCATCACCGAACTGCCGACCCTGGCCATCGACCACATCAATGTCGGGCCCTATATCCGCAACACGCTGGCGGTCGACAAGAATACCTGCCGCGAGGAAGCCCTGATCGACATCTACCGGGTGATGCGCCCGGGCGAGCCGCCGACCTTGGAGACCGCCGAGGCCCTGTTCAACGGCCTGTTCTTCGACAACGAGCGTTACGATCTGTCGGCGGTCGGCCGGGTCAAGATGAATTCCCGCCTCAGCTTCACCGACGTGCCCGATACCATCCGGGCGCTTCGCAAGGAAGACATCCTGGGCGTCATCAAGGTGCTGACCGATCTTAAGGACGGCCGCGGCGAGATCGACGACATCGACCATCTGGGCAACCGGCGCGTCCGCTCGGTCGGCGAGCTGATGGAAAACCAGTATCGGCTGGGCCTGTTGCGGATGGAGCGGGCGATCCGCGAGCGCATGTCCTCGGTCGACATCGATACCGTGATGCCGCATGACCTGATCAATGCCAAGCCGGCGGCGGCGGCGGTGCGCGAGTTCTTCGGCAGCTCGCAGCTGTCGCAGTTCATGGACCAGACCAATCCGTTGTCGGAGATCACCCACAAGCGGCGCCTGTCGGCCCTCGGGCCGGGCGGTCTGACCCGCGAGCGGGCCGGCTTCGAGGTGCGCGACGTGCACCCCACCCATTACGGCCGCATCTGCCCGATCGAGACGCCGGAAGGCCCGAATATCGGCCTGATCAACTCGCTGGCGACCTATGCCCGGGTCAATCAGTACGGGTTTATCGAAAGCCCCTATCGGCGGGTCATCGACGGCAAGGTCACCGACGAGGTGCTCTACCTGTCGGCCATGGAGGAAGGCCGCTACACCATCGCCCAGGCCAATGCGCCCTTGGACGAGGCGGGAACTTTCATGGAAGACCTGGTGAGCTGCCGCCGCGGCAGCGACTTCCTGCTGGTGCCCCCGGCCGAGATCAACTTCATCGACGTGTCGCCGAAGCAGCTGGTGTCGGTGGCGGCGGCGCTGATTCCGTTCCTCGAGAACGACGATGCCAATCGCGCCCTGATGGGGTCGAACATGCAGCGTCAGGCCGTGCCGTTGCTCCGCGCCGAGGCGCCGTTGGTCGGCACCGGCATGGAGCATGCCGTGGCCCGCGACTCGGGGGCTGCCATCGCGGCCCGGCGGACCGGCTCGGTCGACCAGGTGGACGCCACCCGCATCGTCATCCGCGCCACCGAGGAAACCTCGGCCGCGGCGTCCGGCGTCGACATCTACAACCTGTTGAAGTTCCAGCGCTCCAACCAGAACACCTGCATCACGCAGCGGCCTCTGGTGAAGGTCGGCGACTTCGTGCAGACCGGCGACATCATCGCCGACGGTCCCAGCACCCAGCTCGGTGAGCTGGCGCTCGGCCGCAATGTGCTGGTCGCCTTCATGCCGTGGAACGGCTACAACTTCGAGGACTCCATCCTCATCTCCGAGCGGATCGTGCGCGACGACGTCTTCACCTCGATCCATATCGAGGAGTTCGAGGTCATGGCGCGCGACACCAAGCTCGGCCAGGAGGAAATCACCCGCGACATTCCGAACGTCGGTGAAGAGGCCCTGAAGAACCTCGACGAGGCGGGCATCGTCTATATCGGCGCCGAGGTGAAGCCGGGTGACATCCTGGTCGGCAAGGTGACGCCGAAGGGCGAATCGCCGATGACCCCGGAAGAGAAGTTGTTGCGCGCCATCTTCGGCGAAAAGGCCTCGGATGTCCGCGACACCTCGCTGCGGCTGCCGCCCGGCGTCTCGGGCACCATCGTCGAGGTGCGGGTCTTCTCGCGCCGCGGCGTCGAGAAGGACGAGCGCGCCCTGGCTATCGAACGGGCGGAAATCGAACGCCTGGCCAAGGACCGCGATGACGAACGGGTCATTCTCGAGCGGTCGTTCTACGGCCGCCTGAAGAACCTGATGCTGGGCCAGGCGGTGGTCAACGGTCCCAAGGGCGTCAAGATCGGCGCCCCGGTTACCGAAGAGATCCTGGGCGGCATGCATCAGAGCCAGTGGCGGGGCATCGCGATCGACAACGATCAGGTGATGGTCGACATCGAATCGCTGAAGCATTCCTTCGAGCTGGGCGTCGACCGCCTGCAGAAGCGGTTCGAGGACAAGGTCGAGAAACTGCAGCGCGGCGACGAACTGCCGCCCGGCGTGATGAAGATGGTCAAGGTGTTCGTCGCGGTGAAGCGCAAGCTGCAGCCGGGCGACAAGATGGCGGGCCGGCACGGCAACAAGGGCGTCATCTCGCGTATCATGCCGGTCGAGGACATGCCCTATCTGGAAGACGGCACCGCCGTCGACCTGGTGCTGAACCCCCTGGGCGTGCCGTCGCGGATGAATGTCGGACAGATTCTCGAGACCCATCTCGGTTGGGCCTCGGCCAATCTCGGCCGGCAGATCGGCGAGATGGTCGACAGCATCAAGCGGCAGACCGAAACGCTGCCGGCCCTGCGCGAGCGCCTGAAGACCATCTATGGCCCCAAGGGCTACCAGGAAGACATCGTCGATCTGTCGGATGGCGAGCTGCTCGAACTCTCGGAGAACCTGCGCCCTGGGGTGCCGGTCGCCTCTCCGGTGTTCGACGGGGCACGTGAGGCCGACATCGTCGAGATGCTGGAACAGGCCGGCCTGGCTAGTTCGGGACAGGTCACCCTGGTTGACGGCCGCACCGGCGAGCCGTTCGACCGCCAGGTCACGGTGGGCTACATCTATATGCTGAAGCTGCACCATCTGGTGGACGACAAGATCCACGCGCGATCGATCGGCCCCTATTCGCTGGTCACCCAGCAGCCGTTGGGCGGCAAGGCGCAGTTCGGCGGTCAGCGGTTCGGCGAAATGGAGGTGTGGGCGCTGGAAGCCTATGGCGCCGCCTATACCTTGCAGGAGATGCTGACCGTCAAGTCGGACGACGTGTCCGGCCGGACCAAGGTGTACGAGGCAATCGTTCGCGGCGACGACACCTTCGAAGCAGGCATTCCGGAATCCTTCAACGTCTTGGTCAAGGAACTGCGGTCGCTCGGCCTCAACGTCGAACTGAACCAGCGCAGCTTCTGAACCGGTAGCATCTGAGCAGAATGGGAGGGCCGTCTGGCCCTCCCCGGCTTCCTTCGGGGGCCGAGAGCGGGAGAGTGAAGCTCATGAACGAATTGATGAAGATCTTCGGTCAGGCCAGCGGTACGCAGGCCTTCGACCAGATCCAAATCTCGATCGCCAGTCCGGAGCGCATCCGGTCGTGGTCGTTCGGCGAGATCAAGAAGCCCGAGACCATCAATTATCGGACCTTCAAGCCGGAGCGCGACGGCCTGTTCTGCGCCCGCATCTTCGGCCCGATCAAGGACTACGAATGCTTGTGCGGCAAGTACAAGCGGATGAAATATCGCGGCATCATCTGCGAGAAGTGCGGCGTCGAGGTGACGCTGGCCAAGGTGCGCCGCGAGCGCATGGGCCATATCGAGCTGGCCTCGCCGGTGGCGCATATCTGGTTCCTGAAATCGCTGCCGAGCCGGATCGGCCTCTTGATCGACATGACCCTGAAGGATCTCGAGCGGATCCTTTATTTCGAGAACTATGTCGTCACCGAGCCCGGGCTGACGCCCCTGAAGCTGCATGAGCTGCTGAGCGAAGAGCAGTACCAGCGGGCCGTCGAGGAATACGGCGAGGACAGCTTCACCGCCGGGATCGGCGCCGAAGCCATCCGCATCCTGTTGCAGGGTATCGAACTCAACACCGAGAAGGACCGTCTGAAGGTCGAACTGCGCGAGACCAGTTCCGAGGCCAAGCGCAAGAAGCTGGTCAAGCGGCTGAAGCTGGTGGAGGCCTTCCTCGAGTCGGATTCGCGCCCGGAATGGATGATCCTCGAGGTCGTCCCGGTGATCCCGCCCGAGCTGCGCCCGCTGGTGCCGCTCGATGGCGGCCGCTTCGCCACCTC
>CAIOJO010000136.1 GCA_903858635.1 uncultured Telmatospirillum sp.
CCCGCCGCCGCCGGCGCCGCCAACCGCGCCACTTCCCGCCGCTCCGCCGCAACAGGTCGCCGCCGCCCCCGCCTTGCCGCCGATCGCCGCCGCGGCGCCGCCGCCGCATCCGGTGGCCAAGCCGGCGCTGCCCAGACAGGCGACGCCGGACGAGGACCTGCCGGCCGTGCTCGACCGCATCCGCCGGCAAAAGGCGGCTCCGGCCATCGCCGAACCGGTCAGCGTCGACCGCCGCCGGGCCAGCGCCGACCTGACCGCGGCCACCGGCGAATCGGCCATCTCGGTCGCCGTCAGCATGCCGGCGGAACGCGACGACGCCCGCTCGGCCTATGACATGCTGCTGCATGGCCAATATGACGGGGCCCTCGGGCTCTACGAAAAGGCGCTGAAGGCCGCGCCCACCAGCCTGCCGCTGCTGCTCGGCAAGGCGACGGCGCAGCACAAGCTGCGGCGCTATTCCGACGCCCGCGACAGCTATCGGCAGGTGCTGGTGATCGACCCGGACAATCGCGAAGCCCTGACCAATATGACGGCGATCATCGCCGACCAGGCGCCGGAACGGGCGCTGGACGATCTGCGCCTTCTGCAACGCGGTCACGCCGGCTTCAGCCCGATCGCCGCGCAGATCGCCAGCATCGAGGCCAAAGGCAACAACCTGCCGGCGGCCATCGTGGCGCTCAACCAGGCCATCGCCCTGGCCCCCGACAACGGGCTCTACCGCCTCAACCTGGCCATCCTGCAGGATCGGGCAGGCATGGCGAAGGAGGCCGCCCAGTCCTATCAGGCGGCGCTCGAGCTGCTGGGCAGCGCCGGCCCGCTGCCGCTGGCGGTGGAGCAGATCCGCCAGCGCCTCAAATATCTGCAGGGGAGGTAAGCCGAATGCCGTACCTCGCGCATTTCGGGCTCAAGGACCATCCGTTCACCCTGACGCCCAACATCGACTATTATTATCCGACCCAGGAAAACGCCAATATCATCGCCTCGCTGGACTTCGCGCTCAGGCGCGACACCGGCATCATCAAGATCGTCGGCGAGGTGGGGACCGGCAAGACGCTGCTGTGCCGCTTGTTGATGAACAAATTGGTCGACACCGATTCGGTGGCCTATATCAACGCGCCGCAGGCCGACGCCGCGTCGATCGTGCGCCGCATCTGCGAGGAATTCGGCATCGATCTCCGTGCCGAGGACGGTTCGCCCTATCCGGCGCTGAACCGCTTCCTGATCGACGAACATGCCAAGGGCCGGCTGGCCGTGGTGGTGGTGGACGAGGCCCAGCATCTGGGCAAGGAAGGGCTCGAGGCGGTGCGCCTGGTGTCCAATCTCGAGACGCAAACCAGCAAGCTGCTGCAGATCGTACTGTTCGGCCAGACCGAACTCGACGATTTGCTGCGCGATCCCGCGTTGCGCCAGCTCAATCAGCGGGTGGTGTTTTCCTTCGCCACCAAACCGCTGACGCCGTCCGAAGCCAAGCGCTATGTGGCGCATCGCCTGCGCGTCTCGCGCCGCGAAGGGGTCGAATACGACATCTTCAACGACGCCGCGCTGACCGCCATCGGCCAAGCCAGCGGCGGCATTCCGCGGGTGATCAACATCCTGGCCGACAAGAGCCTGCTGGTGGCCTTCTCCGACGGCTCGCCGACGGTGCAGCGCAAGCATGCCCGGGAGGCCATCAAGGACACTCCCAGCCTGACCACCGGCAGCGGCGGCGGCTTGCTCGATTTGCTGCGCGGCTGGAGTTGGAAGGCGGCGGCGGCGGCCGGCGTCGTCGCCCTGTCGGTGGGCGGCGCAGGAGCTTGGCTGTCGTTGCGGCACACCTCGACCGCCAGCGTGGTCGCACCGGCAACACCCGTCGTCGCCGTTGCCCCGGCTGCCGTCGCTCCGGCAACGCCCGCGCCCGTCGTCGTCGCCGCTCCGGCCGCGGTCGCCCCGGCAACGCCTGCGCCCGTCGTCGCCGTTGCTCCGGCCGCGATCGCCCCGGCAACGCCCGTTGTCGCTGCGATCGTTCCTGCCGTGACCGAGCCGGCAGCGCCTGCTCCTGTCACCACGGTGGTGGCCGCCGCGGCTGCCGCCCCGGTGACGCCGGTCGCCGCGATTTCCGCCGCTCCGGCGAATCCGGCGCCCGCCGCCGCGCCGGTCAAGAAGATCACCCATCCGGCCCATCATCCGGTCCGGCATCACCCCATGGCCCATGCCCGCCCGGCGGCCGCGCCG